>JAWOBY010000025.1:0-34212 GCA_046484055.1 Candidatus Woesearchaeota archaeon
TGCTTCCGGCGCAGTGTCATTGACCTGTATCGCGTGTGTTGCAGTTGTCTGGCTGCCGTCAGAGTCCTCCACTGTGAGTGTTATTGTATAATCTCCCTGCTGGCCATACACATGGCCCATCACCTGGCCTGTTCTTGTTGTTCCGTCTCCGAAGTCCCATGAATAGCTCACAGGCGAGTCATATGCCTCCCCGAATCCGACTATTGTTGCGTTCTGGCCCTCAACAATGCTGTCAGGAGCTGTTATGGATGCTGTGGGCTCGGTGTCCAGCACAGTGATATCCCTTGTCATGGAATCTGTCTCCCCGTTTATATCTTCAACAGTGAGTGTCACAGGATATGTGCCGTCCTGAAGGAATCTGTGGCTTGCATTCTGGGTTGTCGCGTCAGCAACACCATCATTGTCAAAGTCCCACTCCCAGCTCGTTATCTGATCGTATGATTCAGAAGTGTCTGTGAAGCTTATTGTGTCATTCTCAACAGGAGCCTGGGGCTCGTATGTGAAGTTTGCATTTATGGGGGTATCATCCACAGTGACTATTATGCTGTCAGCACCTGTATCACCGTCATTGTCCCTCACATAGCATGTTGCATTGTATGTGCCGTTCTGGTCATATGTTAGTGTGAATCCTGCTGATGTCGTGTCTCCCATGGGAACAACATCAGTGGATCCTTCCCCGAAGCTCATGTTGTACCTGTAAGGCTCATTGCCTGTTCCGGGTGTTACTGAGCATGTGAAGTTCATGAACAATGGCTCAGGTCCCTGTGCAGGATCCGGCTCTGAGGTGAGAGTCACTTCAGGAGCATTGTTCAGTATCTCTACAGGCACTGTCTCTGTGGCGCTCAACGGGTCTGTCGTGGTGCCGTTGTCCACGACCGTAAGGCTCACATTGTATGTCCCGTTCTCAAGGGTTACAGGAGGATTGAACACATCAGATGCTGACTGTGAGGGCTCTCCATCACCTTCAATATCCCACACCCATGAGACTATCTCCCCGTCAGGGTCTGAAGCGTCGGCGTAGCAGTAAAAATCCTCAAACTCATAGATTGTCGAGCTGTTGCTCATGTTCAGGCATGTTATGCTGTTTATTACTGGCGGCTGGTTGACATTCTCTGTGATGTTGATGTATATGGTGTCAGAGCCGGAATGGCCGAACTGGTCTGTGGCATGCACTGTGATCCTGTGCCATCCCCTGCTGAGGGAGCTTGTGTTGAAGCTCTGTTCATCGCTTATGGTATCCCCATCATCAGTCCATATCCATGAGAATGTGTCAGCATCGCATCTGTCAGTAGGCGTTGCTGTAGCGCTGAATTCCAGCGGCGCTCCCAGCAGGTGCATGCTGCCGTTGGAGGGTGTGTCTATGGTGGCATCAGGGTCAGTATGCTCTACGACCTCGAATGTCCTTGAGTCAGAGCCGACTCCTGAAGGGCTCTGGTTGTCAAAAGCATAAGCATAAGCTGTGTGATTGCCTATGGTGAAATTGACCGCCGGGACGCTGAACACAGGCAGGTTCATGCTCTGCATGCCGTCTCTTGTCTCGAAATTCCAGAGCCATGCATCTATATCATCGCCGTCCGGATCGACTGCGGTAGCGTTGAACATCACATCCTCGCAGTGGTCTATATAATAATCTGTTGCGGGCTCGACAGGATCGTGGATGGTGACGACAGGATTATTGTTGGGTATCTCAGTGACATTCACGACTATAGTGTCCATGCTTGAGTCGCCGTAGCAGTCTGTGGTTATCACAGTCATCCTGTGTATCCCCACGGAGGGGTCTTCCATGGTGAAGCTCTTACTGCCTGATACCTGTGTGTTTGATCCTTCATGCTCATCGAACCATCCCCAGCTGTAATCGTCAGCAGTGCAGTCCCCGCAGTCATCCCACATTCCTCCTGTGATCTGGGCATTGAATGTTATGTTGTTGCCCTCGCTCACATTGTAGGTGGGTGTTGAGGCCGGCTGCATTATATCCACTGCGGGAGGCACGTTCTCTGTGGTGTTTATCCTGACAGTGTCTGTTGCTGTTGCGCCGTCATCGTCTGTGACTGTGACGCTGAAGGTATTCATCCCTGCGGGCAGCCTATCGCTGTATGTGAAGCTCTGGTCATCTGTTATGAATCCTGTAGTGCCGTTCGCCATCGCCGCATTCCATGTGTATATCTCATCCCAGGGCTGCAGTATGTAACCGTCGGGATCATCTGCAGTCGCATTGAAGTCAATGCTGCAGTACTCCATGTTCCAGTGAGGGTCTGCGGCTGGCGGGTCTATGCTTACTGTCGGCGCTATGTTAGGCACAACCTCTATGTCTATTGAGTCTGTAGCGCTGAGCGCCGGCGTTCCGTTGTCCACTACCGTCAGGCTCACAGTATAATTGCCGTCATCAAGGCCGTCCGGAAGAGTGAATGTGTCATCGGATGTGTTCGGGCCTATGCTCACTCCGTCGCCGTTGACTGACCAGAGCCAGCCTGTTATCACACCGTCATCATCATGCGCTGAGGCATTGCAGTATATCCCGTCCCATTCCTTGATCCTGGGGCCGCCTGTCTCATTGACACACCTTATCCCGTCTATGACTGGGGCGATGTTGGGCACCTCAGTTATGTTTATCTGGACACTGCTGTAGTTTGACTGGCCGAACTGGTCATAAGCATATGCTGTTATGTCATGCAGTCCTGCGCTCAGGTTGCTGAGTGTGAATTTCCTGTCCCTGCTTATCATCTGGGTGGGCTCAAGATCATCCCTCCATATCCAGTCATATTCTGCGGGGCATGCGTCAGTGGGGCTGGCCATGGCCTCAAAATTGACATCTGACCCTTCAGGATATGCTGTTCCGTTGGGGGGTGATATTATTGTTATCGCAGGAGGGGTGTGGGCGGCTATATTGAATCTGACTGAGTCCGTTGCTGTAGCGCCCTCATCATCCGTCACGTGCAGCATCACTGTATTGTTCCCGAGGGGGAAATTGCTGGCGTTTATCGTGAAATTGCTGTCCGTGCTCAGCTCATTGCCGTCCCATGTCCAGCTTATGCTGTTTATGCTTCCTTCGGGATCAGGGTCGTAGATATCTGAAGTGAATCCTATCTGCTGGCATTCCTGCACGAACTGCTCGTTCTGCACAGGAGTTATTATGTCAGCCACTGGAGGTGTGTTGGGTATCTCTGTTATATTCACAAGCAGGGTATCATAGCACTCGCCGCCGAAGCCGTCTGTGGCATATACTGTCATGTTGTGCTCGCCTGTCGTCAGGTTATCGACTGAAAAGCTCTGGTCATCAGTATACAAAGGAGTATTTGTGTCATCCCATATGTACTGGAATTCTGAAGGGGCGCAGATGTCCTGCGCTGTGGCTGTCACATTGAAATCCAGCAGTGTGCCTTCTGTATAATTATAGTATAAGGATGGATCAGGATCATTCACCGGGCTTGTGATGGTGCATGAGGGATTGATATGCTCTGCCACATTGAATGTTACGCTCATATTCTCCCTGCAGCCCCTGTCGTCTGAAGCGCTGAGAGTTACAGTATGATCTCCTGCTCCGAAGAAATCCGCGCTCCTGCTGAAATTCTCCTCTGAGCTTATTATACTGCTGTCATATATCCATGACAGTGAATTTATACTGCCGTCAGCGTCAGTCACGCTTGAGGTGAAATCTATCTGCTCGCAGGGATTCGCGAAGCTGTCGCCTGCTGAGGGGTCTATTATCTGGACTTCAGGGCACTGGTTGGGTGTCTCTGTTATGTTTATTATCATGGAATCATATGCCTCGCCGCCGAGGCCGTCAGTCACATAGACTGTGATATTGTGCATCCCGAGAGTCATGTTGTCAAGGCTGAAGTTCTGCTCATCAGAAGCTATCTCTATACCATTGTCCCTCCAGATGTACTGGAATCCTGCCGGAGGAGTGCAGGGGTCTGTGGCATTGGCCAAGGCGCTGAAGTTGATGAGTGTCCCTTCCAGATATTGATAGATCTCTCCCTCCACAGGGTCATAGACAGGGCTTGTTATGACTACTTCAGGGTTGGTATGCTCCAGCACCTCAAAATTTACATCCACTGTGGTTGTGCCGCCCAGATTGTCCGTGACTGTGACTGATCCGCTGTGAGTTCCGATGCCGAAATCAGAAACAGGTCTTGTTATATTGTTCCCGCTGAATGAGCTGCCGTCAATCGTCCATATTATATCCTGTATGCTGCCGTCCGTGTCTGTGGCATTCACGAGGAAAGTCACGTTCTCGCAGAGTGCGAACTGCTCTCCTGACTGGGGTGACACAAGGTTCACGACAGGATGCTGGTTGACAGGATCAACAAAAACCCTGAACACATCCTCGGACCATGCGCCCTGAGGGTCTGTTATCCTCACTCTCACATCAGAGTAGCCGGTCATGTCAGGCTGAACATCACAGTCAACATACCTGTTCTGGTCTATTGAACAGTCTACCACAGAAGTATCGGTCTCCTCGACTATATCATAGCTGAGCTCGTGATTTGCGGACTCATCGTTTACATACTGCCACAGGTCTGTTACATTATCATTGAATCCTGAATCCTGCAGGAGATGGACATCAGGTATGTTGGGGCTTATCTGAGGGGGATTATTGGCTATCTGAACATCAACACTGTCCTGGCCGAGAGGATTCTGAGGATTCTCACTGCAGTAGTCGAATGCCTTGCACTGCCAGTTGTCGCCTCCGCTTGTGGCTGTTGAAGGGACGGTATAAGCGCCTGTGGTTGTCATCTCACCATAGAAATCATCGTTCCTGTACCATCTTACGATATGGAGGTCATAACAGCCGCCCTGAGCATGGCATATGAGATCGTCAGTCGTGCTTGGGTTGTCAGGGGTTATATAGACAGAAGCTGAGCTTACGGCCAGCGCCATCATTGCTGTAAAAGCTATTATAAGGACAGCTAGCCCTGCTGCTTTCCCCCCTGATCTCTTGCCTGATATCTTGCTGAACTGGAACATTTTCATACCTTCACACCCCTCATATTCATATCCCCCTGGTTCTTTCCACTGCCATTCTTCATTCGCCGTTGTCATTAATCGTGTAATGTATCATCCATATATTATCCATTCATTAATATATTACCGATGGAACAATGGTCATGACATGTGTTATAAGGCCTTTCTGTCATCCTCATTGTTCCTGGATGTTCCATGACTTTTATTGGGCCATGAAAAGGCCTTTCAGCCCCTTTTCTGCCTCAAAAAGCCTTTTTACACCCCCTTTGAACCAACAAGCCGTTATTATTCCGGCCTACCATTCGACAAAAACGCCTGCTTTGGCCATGTCGCTTTGGCTGTCGCCATTCTCAAACTCTGTATCCTTATGCTCGTAACCAAGTTTCAGCCCCAGGTTGCCCCAGTCGAATGGATACCTGGAATTGATTCCTGCATCATATCCTGTGATCTCCCCTTCCTTGTCCATGGCCTTTCCGTCAGCACTCTCCTCTGTCTGGCCCCATATGTAGCCGAAGCCAACTCCAAGATTATTCCGGATCAGCATATCAATCCCTATCCTGTCCTCAGTGGTGCTGGTATGGATCTCTTTGTCAGTATTCTCTGATTCTGTTGTCTTATGGCTGTAATCGAGGCTTGTCGCCATGAACTCCGACCATTTGATATCATAAAGTCCGGCCCTTGTTAGGAGCATTGAGTGCATGTCATCATCATCTCCTGATACATAATCATATCTCAGGCCGACTCCGGGAACCGCTTCAAGATCCCCCATATTAAGTTTGAATGCAAGATTGAGGCCTGCCCTTCCGCCGTACATCTGCCTGTCGCTCTCATATGTTCCGTATTCATCCTCTGCCTTGTCATTGTCCTCCAGATAGATGAATGCCAGATCTCCTGAGAGCTGGAATTTGCCGGGGATGCTGTAAAGTCCCCGCTTTACTCCTGCGTTTAATGATGAGCTTTCCCTCCTGTAATCGCTCACATCCTCGCCGTTGATATCAAAATTGCCTTCCTGTATCATCTTCTGCAGCCTGAGAGAGAGGAGTGTTGAATCTCCGGATCTCATGTCCGCTGCAGCATAGAAACCGCTCAGCTGCGTCTCAAGATTCTTTTCGATATCTATCACTCTTATGAGGGATCCTGTTGAGGGGTCTGTTATCCTTGCCTCATCATTCTCTGTCTCTTCAAGGCCCCCATAGAAAGGCAGTCCCGCTTCAATGTGATATCTCTTGTCCAGTGTGACTCCGCTGCCTGTGTTGAATATTGAGGCAGGATTCATGCCTCTGCCCAACTGTGAATATCCTATCATGCCTCCCTTTTTTCTTTCCTGATCGCCGCCTTTGTCCGCTTCGTCTTTTACATCTGTTATTTCATCCTTCCCCTCTCCTTGATCTGTGTCCTTAGGGGGGGTTTTCTGTGATTTTTTGTCTGCCTTCCCGCCTGTTTTAGTTCCGTCGATTCCGCTCCTTTCAGAGGTAAGCACACTGTCTATGTTACAGCCGAACTGAGGTATGCAGAGCGGGACGACTCCTGTCTCATTCGCTGTGCTGTCAAGGGAGTATCCCATATCTTCCAGGAACTCAAAGCTTTTATTTTTGTATTTCCGCTTCTCTTTCGGATAATATGTTGAAGGTACTGAGGCCTCCACCGCTTCCCTCAATGTCTCCCCTTCATTGACTGTGAGCGTGGGCACGCCTTCCCTCATGAGCTTTTCATCAAGATTTTTTTCTGGCGGTTGCAGGTAGTTTTCAGGCGGTTCCTGCGGGGTGTTATTGTCTTTATGTTCCCTGTCTTCTGTTTTTGTTGATTCTGACTGGACACCCTTGAATTCGCCCTGGCTTCCGGCGATCGCTGCTGCGGGCACTCCTGCGATTGATGCTCCTGTGAGCCATGCGCTGAGGAGGATATTGCTTTTTCCCGCCCTGAATGCGTCGCTTATACCATCCCGCGCGTCAGAAAATATGGATGACATACTTCTATAAGTGTCGGATATCATGCTGCACAGACTATCAAATCTTGATACAGAATTCCCTGATATGTCATCAAAGTGCGCCATGATCTTACCCTTCTCCAGGTATCTTTATTCACTAATACGATTCAGCACACCCCCTTTACTATTGTGGGGGATACTGCCTCATATTTAAATGTTTTGTTTTTTTTAGTATAGTGCAGTGGTAAAAAATTATAAAACACTTGTCTTCCTTGTCTCCCTTATCTCCATTATTTCCCTTATCTCTCTTGTCCCCCCTCTTTTTTACCTCTTTCCTGGCATCACATAGGTATTGTTACATTGGTATGTTGGATGCTGTTACAGTGATATTCAGGCAGTAATGCTGGAATATGAGGGGTGAAGGGCCTAAAAATAATTTATTAATGAAACCGTGGGGTTAAGGCCTATCCTAAGTCCAGAAATCACTTCTTTTTGTTCCTGAAAGTTCCACAATGGCTTTTTGCCTGAAAAAAGCTTTTTTTGGAGTTTTAAATCGTAATCAGGTATTTAAGTGCGGTTTTCCCGCTTTTCAGGGCCTCTCAGCTTCAAGACAATTATCATTCTTCCCAAATCTTTTGTCCATAATCTCTTTTCATGATACCTTTAATATCTTCATGATATCTTGCTTATGATAATGTTACGGCTTCCCCGTCTTTTTAAGCGGTTCAATTAGGGAAGTTCCCTATCCTGTGCCCGTCGCCTCCGCCTGTCTTGTCTCCTGTCGTGTTCAATCTGGGTTGGGGTTCTGGGCAGGGAGGGCATTCCTTCTCCTTCCATCTTGTCTTATAGACTGTTTCTGTCTTATATCTTATCTCCGGCTCACAGGAGGGGCATTCCTTCTCCTTGTATATTATTTCTGGCTCGCATGGGCCTTCTGTAGCGCCCTCCTTCACTTTGGGCATCGGGATCACTGTTCCGCCCTCAACGCATCTGCCTTCAAGGCCCTGGAGGAAATGATCCCTGCAATTGTCTTCACAGGCCTGTCCTGTATAGCATGTGTCGGGCTCGCAGGTAACTCCTGCCACAGGCCCGCTCACCTTTGGGGGCTTGCTTGTCAGCGCGCTCTCAATCTCATCGCCGTGCTTGTGGCCTATATATCCTGCTGTGCCCATCAGAAGAGCGGTTATCCCTGCGACTGCAGCATACTCGAGCGCATTGCTTCCTGCATAGAATATCAATGCCTCACTTGCGAAGGGCCGCCTCATGTTCTTGAGAACATTATTGTAATATTCCAGATCTTCCCTGTTGTATTTGCCTGACTGGACAGCATCCTTGAGTGAATCATACTGCATGAGTTCGACCAGCCCTTCCCTTCCTTCCTTGTTAGTATCTTTCGGGCTGAGATTTCCGTAATCAGTGAGTATGCACGTGCTGAGCCTGTGATCAGGGACATCATCAGGTTTCCTGGCATTGGCATCCCCTCTTTTGATCTTCTGCTCATTCCTGTTGAAATCCTTCTGGTACTTTGTTCCGGCTATCTTCTCCTTCTTTATGGCTTTCCTTATGTGCCTCAGGCCCCACCAATCGCTTAGCCCTTTGTATTCAGGTTTCATCTTGGGTTTAGGTGGGGTGTGAGTGTTTGATGACCCATTGTTCCTGCTTTCCGGCGCGCCTGATGCTAGCGGAACAGGGGTCAGTTCATCCTCCTCATTCATTATCTCAGCAATATAGGATGAGATTTTTTCCCTCTTCTCAGCAGGCAGATCCTCATAAGGGATGACTGTGCATCTGATATACTCTTGAGGATTTTTCTTTATATGCTCGACAAGGTTCCTGACACCCTCTTTGACCTGGCCTTCAATGTCCTTGTTGAAATCATTGAGGGTTCTTGTAGCGAAAGACTTCAGTCTCTCACAGATATCCTTGAAGCCCTGTTTCTCTTCATAATCATCCGCTATTTTTACCTGGAAATATTTACTGGGTTCTGTGAGAAGCTTCCTCACCATTGAAGCATAATGGATGTCTGTCGGGGTTGCATCCTCCATCTGTCCTTCATCCACTTTCCTTACATGCTCCTGGACACTGTTTATCTCGTGTCTTTTGCCCGGCTTGACTTCAATGAGTGATGAGGGATCCTCAACAACCTGTCCCACATCATTGATGAAACGCCCGAGTTCCCTGCTTAATGTCTTGTCGTGTATGAATGCCGCGGGATTGTATTCAGCTTCGATATCAAAGAACTGCGAAATGTCAATATTCTCAAGGTTCAGCTCTGCTTTCAGGCAGCCGTTCTCCTGCAGAACTTCGGAAAGCTGGTTGTAGATTTCAGCCACCCTGTTGTCAAGGTTATCATCAGCCATATATAATACCTCTATAATGCCCCTGACTGGTGGTTAGACTAATTCTTATATAAAACTTTCTATTTTTTGAGTATAGTGAAGTAGTAACAAATATTGGGCAATGGGGATGAGCATATGAATCGGCATGAGGGTGTGATCATTTGAGTATCACAAGATTCTTCTTGCCCCTCTTCTCTTTCTTTACGACATTCCTCTCCTCAAGCTCTGTCAGGAGCCTGCTCAGCGAGGCCTTCGAGAAATCGCCCGCGATCCTCAGGGTTGATTGTGAGCATATCCCTCCTTTTTTTCTCAGGATACTCACGACTTTCTTCTCATCCTCTTTCAGGTATTTTTCCATGTCCTTGTCCTTCTCCATATCCCCCTCATGATCAAGCGCTGCATTCCCGCTTTCCATCTCATCAATATTATCCCTGTAATAATCCGCCTCATCCCTGTCCATCCCCTCAACCTTCTCTTTGAGGGCCCTCTTTTTCTTCTGCTCTATCAGCACATGCCTGAGAAGCACAAAGAACACCAGAAGGAGGGCAACGAATGACATGGCCATCACGAGTACTGTAAAGACTGAAGACTGGCTGTCTATCCTCTGCACATCCACGCTTATATTGCCTTCGTCCTGTCCTGTTCCAGGCATGGATACTGCTTCATATCCCTCTCCGGGCAGTGCCTGTCCGTCCTGTGCCGCAGCAGGGTAAGGCATGACTGCCAGAATGAACACTAATGATGCTAATATCACCACCGTCAATAAATGCGCAGATGGCATTCGTGGAACTGGCATTCCTGAAACTGATGTTGGGGTATTCTCCATTTTTGGGGCCTTTAATTATCCTGTCTCGTCCTGCACCATAATTTCGGGCTTCAGCTGGAAATGATTGCCGGATCAGCAGCTCTCCACGCTTTCAAAAACCTCCTCATGGTTTGAGCAGCCTGCTATCGTGCCGTCATCATTCATTATCCTTGGCATTATCGAGATGCTCTCCATTCCCCCCACTGCCTGGGCGACACTGCTCAGGTCAAGCGTATAGCTGCCTTCCCCTCCGCCGTACTTCATGAACGGGAAGTTCTCCCCCTTGTACAGTATGAGGTAATTGTAGAGGTTGCCTTTCCTGTCATCCACTGTTATCTCATACACATCATCAGACTTCTCGCATACATCAATCGAGACGTCAAGGCTGCATTCTGCAGAGCAGTCCTTACTGCAGATATAATAATTCTCTGTGCCGATCTTCCTTCCATCAGCATCAATACTGCATGAGTCAAGCAGGGACCTGCACTCAAATCTTTTTGAATCAGAAAGGTATTCCCTGTTATGGCATATGCCATCCCCGCATTTTATGCTTGAGAGGCTGTCAAGCGATTCCTTGGGCACATTGCCGATCTTCCCGTCATCACCCGTATCCCCTTCGCCGGCTCCGTCTTCAGGCATCGCGTCCCGTGATGCCCCCATGTTCTCGTCTGCATCTTCGTCCGCACCATCAGCTGCCTCCTGGGAGCAGCCTGACATGACCAGCAGGAACACAAGAAGGAATCCTGCAGGCAATAACATCAGCAAGTACTCTTTTCCGCTCTTATCCATAAATACACCCCCCTATCATGCAAAAACATGCAGGAACCATGCAAAGAACATGCTGTTCCTGCGAAATCCCGTAAAAGACACAGGGCTATAAAAATCTTTCTGATATGTACTTCTGATATATCCTCTTGATATACCCTCCTGATGTTCCTGGCCTTTTCTGATACTTGATGCAGGGCTGATATTGAGCGCAGAGCATTACAGAGTCTAAAGGGGGCATGCATAAGGGTATAGAACTCACTGTGGGTGGCGTACCGCATGAGGATGGTAACCTGAATGGTATGATGATATATTGGACACTCTGATGATATGTTTGACACTCTGGTGGATACTCTAAAATAATGCAAGCCTCCGCCGGGACTTTCATCAATCATGAAAGCACACCAATTCAGGCGGCAGTATCATGCATCGTTTTGAACCCGGGATCTCAGCCTTTCTGTCACTTCGTTCCGAACATTTCGAAAGCGAAATGTACCAAGGCTGTGCTCTACCGCTAAGCCACGGAGGCATGCATCCAATGCATAACGTCTGATTTATAAATATTTTGCAATCATGCCTGAGAGGGGACACTTTCTGCGGGAATCCTCTCTCTCTCTCCAGGATATTTGTTTAGTATACTTTTTTGGTATACTTGTTCGAGAACTGCGCTTGATCAAGATTGATCATCAGATGTATCTAAAGGCAAGAATCAGATTCATAAAATCGTAAGATTAGAATCATAGGGGAGAATCACAGAAGCAATAATATAAAGTAATAATGTAATAATATAAATGTAATGTAATAATATAATGCGAGGGTGGGGATTTGAACCCCAGAACCCATTCCTCTGGAAAATCCCTGAAAATCCATCTAAGGGACAGGATTTCCTAGCTTAACCGGTCTTAAGTTTCGCACCTGAGTCCTGCGCATTTGGTCTGGAACCGCGCGGATCCAATCCATCTGAATCTCCGGTCCTCAGTTGACCAGGCTTTGCTACCCTCGCATCTGATGCCCTGCATTGGATGCTCTCTCCTGCTTTTTTTAAAGAAAAATTGCAATATATAAAATTTATGATTTTGTAAGGTATTGAGGGAGAGGGGAATGGCTCGGACCCTCTCCAGGCAGAGAAATATTTATAAACAACCTCCAAATCCAAAACCTTATGGCAAAAGAAACCGTAGAAGCATTGATTGAGGGCGGGAAAGCGACAGCAGCACCCCCTTTAGGTCCTGCACTGGGCCCTCTCGGGGTCAATATAGGCCAGGTAGTCGCTGAGATAAACAAGAAGACTGAGAATTTTAAGGGCATGCAGGTGCCTGTCAATGTCATAGTCGATCCTGATACCAAGGAATTTGAGGTCACTGTGGGGACTCCCCCTGCTTCAGCCCTCATAAAGAAGGAGGCCAAGATCGAGAAGGGCTCCAGCAATCCTCTTTCTGACAAGATCGCTGACCTGAAGATTGAGCAGATAATAAAGATAACCAAGATGAAAGAGGACAGCCTGCTTGGCAGTTCGATGAAAGAGAAGGTCAAGGAGATAGTGGGGGCCTGCAACTCAATAGGCGTGCTTGTTGAAGGCGTCACGGCCGGAGAGGCCATAAAGCAGATCAATGACGGCAAATTCGATAAGGAGATAAAAGAGGAGAAGACAGAGCTTTCCTCAGAAGAGATGAAAGAGCTTGAGGAGGAGAGGAAGAAGCTTGAGGAGGATATCAAGGCAAGAAGGACAGAGTTCGAGACAAAGGCCAAGGAGATACTGAAGACCATGTCGGGGAAGGATGCCAGCGCCATCAAGGCCAAGATGAAGGAGGAGAAGATTCCTGATACTATAATAAAAGAGATGATGCCTGCTGAAGCTGAAGGCAAGAAGAAAGAGGGGAAATCAGAAGGGGCCCAAAAGGGAGAGGGAAAATAGATCCAGCGAGCGCATACAAGTTACATACAAATTATGCAGTGATGATATAGATGGGTGAATCATAAGCCTTCAGGATCCATTAAACCCAGTGGACCCGCAATCTGTTTCTTTGTTTCTTGAGATGTCTTGTCTTGAGATATCTCTTGAGATGTTTGAGATGTCTTTGGGGCACCACATGATATCATATTATTTCTTACCGGGCCATATGATATCATCACATTCCGGAGGTCGTATGGAAAGTATCCACCTTATCAAAAATCATGTCCCTGTTCAACACGATGGCTGTGTTCCATACTGTTGTTGGGCAGGACCGCTCTTCTGTTCTTCAGATTAGACTCTTCTCCCCTTCCTCGACGACTTCGGTTGCGGGCTTGTACATCTCTTCCAAGCTCTCATTGACTTTAGTGTTGTTCAGGCAGAAATAGTTTATCACTCTCTCATTCTTCTTCGCCCTCTCAGCGATATCATCAAAGCTTTCATTTACACGGGTGATCCATCCCTCATCTATGCCTGTCATATTCAATTTCCCGCTGTGGCCTGAGTTAAGATCATCCAGTATCCCAATCGCTTCCCTGCCCAGGGCCACTGACCTGTTGAGGTGCTCAACCGCCTCTATTATCGCAGGCCTGTCCCCGCATTTGAAGCCGTCCTCGATATAGCCCTCCAGCGGCTGTCTTTTGGACAGTTTGTAATACTTCTCTGATTCAAGGAGCTTTATCCTTGCGTCTATCATCATCCTTGAAGGCTCGTCCTTCACATCTGATTTCAGGGCCTCAAACTTTTCTATTATCCCCTCGAAATCATCAGTGTTTATGGGGGGGAACCTTGGGCTGTATCTCAGCTCTCTCATGCCCTCACTGTAATCATCCATGGTCATGTTATGCCGGGCATCGATCTCATCGATGCTCTTGAGAGTGTCCTCATAGGAGGCTCCGTTCCCGCACCCTCCTGCTGATGCTAGCCCTATGATCGCCAGAAACAGGATTGCATATGCTTTTAGATCCCTATTCTCCATATTATCCCCTCTTTTTTGGTTCCGGATGAAAAAATGATTGCGTTGCTGCTGTCATCCATGCTTTTCATGTCTTCTGAAGAAGGAGGGGTGTTAACCTCATCCCCTGCATCACCATAACCTCATGGTCGCTGGTCGCGTGAGCCGCTCTTCATTCTTCCTTCTCGCCGCCTTCACTCTCCCTCCTTATCACTTTGACAGCATCTATCTTGACTGTGATGGGGATGGGCACTGCGGCTTCAAGAAGCTCAACAACCACTTCTTCCTTGGCCCTGTCGACCCTGGTAATCTTCGCTTTCTCCCTCTTGAAAGGCCCGGAGATTATCTCAGCGATATCATTCTTCCTGATATCAACTTCCTTCTTCACCTGCTCGAGCATGTGCTCTATCTCCTTGTATCTCACAGGCTCAGGAAGGATGCCTCTCGCGTAAGGGATTCCCTGCGCTGCCTGCTCAGCATCAGCCTTTGATTCGGCTTCCATGAATATATAACCGCGCATGCCGTGCGGCCTTATGACAGAATAGACATTTATCTCCTTTTTCTTTGCTACATTCCCCGTGATGAAGTCCATGACCTGATCCTCCCTGTTGGAGGTTGTCCTGAGGGCGAATATGAGTGGCTCATCTTCAGGTGATTCCTCTTCAGCAGTCTCCTGGGGTTTCTCTTCCTCAGCACCGGATGGCCCCTCCTCTTTCTCTTCCTCCTGCGGCTCATGGAGGGATTCGCCTGATATATCAGGTGTGCCTGTCTTTTCATCTCCGCTTTTCACGGCATTGCTGCCTTCGAGCATCGCCCTTTCAAGCCTTTGCTCCGGAGTTTCAGCAGGCTTTTTCTCCTCCTGGGATTTCTCTTCCTTCTCAGGATTGTCTTCGGGCTGCTTTTCAGTCTCTCCGCCGGCTGTATCTCCGGTGTCCTGTTCTGCTTTTTCCTGTTCAGTCTCTTCTGCCATTTTCAAGCTTCAACTATCAAGCTGTTTATAAATTTTTCTCATAAGGGAGGGGTTTATAATAAAAGCTCTTTCATGAAGAATATGATAAAGCCCAGCATGCCTATGACTCCCATACCGAGAGCGGATACTTTGACTATGGTCTTGAACTCGAACATGTCAGGCTTTTTGGTCACCCTCAAAACTCTCCTGCACTCTATTATATATCCTCTTATCCTCTGGTTGATAGAAGAGAAAGATAATACCATTTTATGATCCCCTTTTTAGGCGCTTAATCCACAAATTCTATTCCTAGTTCGCTCTCAATCTCCTTCTTCTTCTGGCCGGACATAGTCTTCTCCTGGCCGAATATCTGGCTGGATTTCACCCCTGTGATTATCAGAAGCGCTCTCAGTGTGTTGGAGAGATCATCGCTTATAGTGGCTCCCCATATCACCTTTGAGTCCTCATCCAGTTTCTCTGATATCGTCTCGACCACATTTTTTGCCTCGTCGAGGGTCATGTCAGGTCCTCCGCTGACATTTATGAGGGCTCCTGATGCTCCTTCAACATTGACGTCAAGAAGAGGGTTGTTGATGGCTTTCTCGACCGCTTCTGAAGCCCTGTTGCTGGTGTCGCTCTCTCCTACCCCTATGAGCGCGACCCCTCCATTGCCCATCACTGCCTTTATGTCCGCAAAATCCAGATTGACAAGACCTGCCTTTGTCACCATCTCCGCGATGCCCTTCACCGCATTCGTGAGTATCTCATCCGCGATCTTGAAGGCGGTGTGCAGGGGAAGGTCGGGAGCCAGCTCAAGCAGCTTGTCGTTCGGTATGACTATAAGCGTGTCCACTACGTTCTCCATCTTCTCAAGGCCGATGACAGCGTTCTCGTACCTTCTCTGGCCTTCCATCGCGAAAGGCATTGTGACGACACCCACAGTCAGGGAGCCTGTCTTTTTTGCTATCTCTGCGATGACCGGCGCGGAGCCTGTTCCTGTACCTCCGCCCAGGCCGCATGTGACAAACACCATGTCTGCCCCTTTTAAGCCTGCCTTGAGTTCCGCCTCATTCTCCCTTGCGGCTTCCTCGCCCACTTTAGGTATCGATCCGGCCCCAAGGCCTTTGGTGGTATCCCTTCCGATGAGTACTTTCTTGTCAGCATTAGTGTAAAGAAGATCCTGCGCGTCAGTATTCACTGCCAGTGTCTCGGTTCCCTTGACACCCACTTCGGTTATCCTGTTGACAGTGTTGTTTCCTGCCCCTCCGCTGCCTATGACCCTGATGGATGCCTTCTGTTTTGAAAGATAGCTTTCCAGTTCCGCATCAGCCATGTTCGCCTTTGGCGCTTCCTCTACCACAGGGCCTGTCTGGTCCTGAATGGGTTGCTGCTGCGGTTCCTGTGCTTCTCCCTGCTGCATAGAATCGTCCCCTGTGTGCTGCGGTTGATCTGAATCTGAAAATTCCAAATTTCCCACCTCGACTTTTCGGTTATTTAATCGGTTATCCTGCGGACAAACCCTGGCTATTCCTCCTGTCCAGTCCCCCTCCAGTGACCAGCAGTATCAAATCAGGAATGCCCGCAATCTTGAACTTTATATTTCCCCAACAATCCTGCAAAATTTTATTAATGATAAACAGCACTTATATTTAAATCTATTGATGTTTTAGTGATCATTCCTTTTTGTTTCCTTCCGTGAATTCAAGGCCCTTGATGGAGGGGATTAGCTCGGCGGCGTTTTTTGATATTGCATCAATGACTTCCTTGGGAAGGTTTAACTTCTGTTTGGTTCTAACAACCGCTTTTCCATCACTGATATCTATTCCCTCAATGCTCTTCTCCTGTATGTTGAGCTGCAGGTTAAGGAGGGATTTCAGCTTTTCCTTGTCATCCCTGACTATCCTGTTGGGCCTTATCTTGTATCTTATATCCTGGCTTGATAGCGGATGGTTGAAATCGACAAGTGTCCGGCCGCCGCTGACACTCTTTATGGTGGCCAGGCTGCCGTCGATATTCACCTGCAGTCCCGGCTGGGGCTGTATGTTCTGCTTGAGAAATTTTGATGTGGGCACGAGCTGTATCAGCTTCCCATCCTTCTTGCCGAAGCCCTCCTCAGGGGGTATGTCAAGGACATACTCTGTTCCGGTCTCCTTTCCCTCGAGCCGGCTGTCTATGCCCTTCACTATCTGGTGCTGGCCGACGCATATGACTGCAGGGCCGTACTGCTGGTCCTCATTATAGAATCCTTCCTTCCTGGCCACACCCTCATCCGTAGTGTCAAAGATCGTTCCGTCCGACTTGAGCTGGCCGATATAATCTATCTCTATGAAGTCGCCTTTCTTTATCTTCTCTTTGGCTTCTTTACCGGCCTTTTTTTCCGCCTGCCCTTCCTTGCTGTCCGGCTTTCCTTCAGGCTCTTCCTTCTTTTCCGGCCCCTCTTCCTGCCGGCTTCCTTTCTCCTGCACAGCCTGCTTGTCCGGCTCAGCGCTTTGCTCCGGCAGGGGCCTGTCCTGTTCCTTTCCTGTTTCCTGATCCTCTTTCTGCTCTGCCATTGTGATTTGGGCAATGACGTGGTTTTTAAAGGTTTTGGAAAATCATATGTTGATAAAATACGTTGATAAATCTTGATTGCTTTTTGGATGTTTTTGATAAATATTGGCAGAACTTCAAAACCGGCCTTTGCTGGACAGCTATAATGGCCACATATCGACACCCTCATCCTTGAGATATCCGACCGGATCATACTCCTCTTTCCCCAAAGGGGCAATGATTGCGCCCAAGCAGCGAGAATCAGCATTGACAGAGGACCTGATGTAGAAATCCTTGATCATATCAGCCACTTCCTTGCTCTCAACATCGAATCTTGTCCTGTAAGGCTCAATCTCATGAGCAGGGTACCAGAAAGAGACTGAGGAGCTGTCTATGACCTGGGCTTCAAACTCAGGCATCTCAGAGCAAACATACAGATTGACCCTGTCTCCAAGGCGGGGCGCGATGAACTCGTCCATCAGCCTGTTTTTCCCGCCAGGCATCATCACCTCTCTGCCGGAAACAAAACTGAAAATGCAGTCTTTGTTTTCATCATACCTTTGGGCCAGCATATCTGCAAATTCCTTCTTCCCGACAATGTCTGGATTAAGCGATCTGCTCACAAGGAAATATTCGCTCTCTGCTCCTTTCACAGCTGCTAAAGCATCAGAAAGGTGCCCTTCAACAGGCGCTTCTGCAAACTGGCCCCTTAAGCGCGTTACAGGGATTGCCTTTGCTATCCTGCTGTACACTTCAAGCCATTGGGGGAACTCCTCGCTGTACATCTCAAAAAGTTTTTCCTCAAAATTATCCTCTGTTATGCCAAACCTTTCAAGCGCTTTAATCATAGAGAAAGATAAGCAGGAATGATATATAAATTTAACTTAAAGCAAATATATAGACCTAACCTATAATCCCCTTAGCCCTCACTCTCAAACTCACTGGCCCTCTTCATGACCTCATCAGCTGTCTCCTCAATGCTCATGTCTGTTGTGTCGATCACAATATCATAATTGCTCATGTCATGATGGTCAGTATTGTAATATTCCATGTACCTCTTCTTCTCTGAGGCCACCCTGCTCTTCAGCTCGTCCTCGGTCTTTTCCAATGTCGAGAATCTCTCATCATCCCTCTTCTCCCTGTATATCCTACCGGCCCCTGTGTCAGGATCAACATCAAGGAAAACCTTCACAGATTGAGGGATGAAATGGAATCCTATCCTGCTGTCTATCACGAAATTGTCCTCTCTCTTTCCAAGCTCTTCCTGCTTCCTGTCCACTTCTTTGTCAATGCTTTTGTCTCTCTCCTCCATCTCTGAGAGCTCAGCCAAAGAAACACCTTTCTCCTTTGCGATGCTCCTCTGCAGATCACCCATGGAATAATGTTTCATGCCCAGCTTTGCCGCCACCCTCTTCGCTACAGAACTCTTGCCCGCGCCGGGCCTGCCTGATATGGTGATTATCATTCTTATCCTTCTTGTCCTTTTCAGCCAGTCACCTTTCAGCCCTATAATCCCTGCTCAATGGCCCTGAGCCTTTGCTCGGACCTGGCAGGATAGTATTCCCTTGTGAGGGAATCAAGAAAATACACTGTTTCAGGGGATATCTTCATGTCAACCTCTTTTCCGTCTCTCTTGTCCAGGCCTACGACACGCATACCATGGAACCACTCCTGTTCTATAAGTTCGGGCGTGATGAACATATGGTCCTGCATACTTCTCCCGTATTCATCAACCATCTCTCTGCCTTCATGATCATACATCCCTCTCACTACCATCAGGTGCCTGGTGTCCTCAGGGGATCTTAATCCTATCCCCCCTCTCTTGTAGAATACGGCTGTTATTTTTCCCAGACAGCCGTCGATTTCGTGCCTGTCAATATATGCTCCTTCATCGCCGGCCACTTCACCGTTGAGGTTCTGCATGTAATCCATCCGGATTCCATCCCCGCTGTCAGTTGCGCTTCTGCTCTCATTGCCTGCGCTCTCATCGCGTGCATTGCATGAATCCTCCTGAAAACTGTGATTGTCCATCCCCATACGCAGGCACAAAACCATTATAATTTAAATACTTTTTGGGAGCTGAATTCCTGATCAGGGATAAAATCAGGAGGGAATGCCTCAGGTCCTGTCAAGTATTGTGTCTTTGTGCCATTGAGGCCTGTGCTCGGCTTTTGCAGGCAAAAAGCCTCGTTGCGCCGGACTCACACTTGCTTCTGTCATTGAAGGCTGACATTCCCCGTAGGGGGCATTCCCCCTTGTCAGCCTGATCTGTTAAACAGAATGTGCTCGCAGTATTGGCGCCGACGGCCTCAATGGCACTTAACTTGACAGCACCAATGCCTCACAAACTTTAAAAAACGAAGATATCTTATGCACTCCATGCAGAACCAGGATCTTATGGACAGGGTGTGCATGCAGCTTCTCAGAAAGGGATTCACAGTGAAGAGCCTCTCCGGAAGCTGTTTTGATATAGTCGCAAGGAAAGGGACAAGGATAATCCTCCTGAAAGTGCTCTCTGACGCCAATGCGGTGTCAGAGGGGTACGCGGCACAGATGAGAGAGCTCAGCAGGTATATGGGCGCTTCCTCATTCATACTCGCTGAAAGGGCGGGCTCGGCGCTGGAGGATAATATAATCTACACAAGGATGGGCATTTACACGCTGAACCTCAAGACCCTCATGAACTGCATAGACAACAGGAGGCCATTCCTTCACAGCACGAATGCGGGCCTTACCGCATGTGTGGTGGGGGGCATGATGAAGCAGAAGAGGGAAGAGGAAGGCATGTCCCTCTCACAATTCTCGGCCAGGGTGGGCGTTTCCAGAAGGATGATATCAAAATACGAGAAGGGTGACGATGCCGGAAGGGCCCATGTGACCATGGCAAGAGCAGAGAGGATATATAATGAGCTGGGTCATGAGGTGTTTGACAAGATAGATGTTTTCGGACAGCATAAAAATATCGCATACTCTGCCATTGAGCAGAAAGAGACACCCATAACAAGAAAATATTCGGATCTCGGTTTCGAGGCATCAGAGGCCAGAAAGGTCCCTTTCAATGTCATAGCAAGAAGGGATGATGAGCTGATACTGACAGAAGTGGGTGACAAGAGGAATCCTGATGCGGGCCTGCTCTCAAAACTCATCGATGCTGAGAATTTTGTCATATTCAACAGGAAGAAGCCCAAGGATGTGCCTGCCATGAGCAGGCAGGAGTTTATGGAGTTCAGTGAAGCTGATGATCTTCTGAGGTTCCTGAAGGGATTCTGAAAACGCTGAAGTGCAATTTAATAAAATTTTTAAAACCACCCGTTAATCCGGTAAATGTTGCGGGGCCGTGGTCCAGCTTGGCTATGATTCCAGCTTCGGGGGCTGGAGACCCGGGTTCGAAAGCGCAGATCAGGATTTGGTATTTTTGACTGCGCCGAACCTCCTGGCGGCCCCATCATTATTTGAAAATTTATTTAATGTTCATTTGTTATGGGCCTGTAGCTCAGAGATTGTTACGCGAATTTCGTACGCAACACCAAATGGGGTTTAACTTGCGTTAAACCCCATGACTAAATTATGGGCCTGTAGCTCAGTGGTAGAGCGCTGCTCTCGCACAGCAGAGGCCGCGGGTTCGATACGCTGCTGCATAACGGCACAGCCCGAAAGTCCCGCCAGGTCCATTCAAGTATGCAATCATTCCAGACGAACGAAGTGAGTCGGAATGATTGGATGGTGAATGCATCAAAATTTCGACTTTAGTCGGAATTTTGTACGCATGGTAAGAACAATAGTGCATTCAGTCGGAAAAATTGCTTTGAGATGCCAGAAAATGCCGATGACTTTGGAGTCGGCATTTTCTAGGTATGCTATAGAGATTATCATTCCAGACGAACGAAGTGAGTCGGAATGATTGGATGGTGAATGCATCAAAATTTCGACTTTAGTCGGAATTTTGTACGCATGGTAAGAACAATAGTGCATTCAGTCGGCAAAATTGCTTTGAGATGCATGATGGCCCTGCATTCTCTTCTTATGGGTTGGTGCTTTTCCGGCCTTGAAATCTCTTCATGACTGTACCTTTCTCGCATCAACAACATCCTTCAGCGATCTCACTCTTGCAAGAAGTTCATTGACATCCACATTTTCAGGCGAGTCTATCTTGATGGTGACCACAACCCTTCTCTTCTTTGACCTTGTGTATATAGAATTTATCTTCACTCTTGATCTGGCGAGTATGTCAAGCACGTCCGAGAACACCCCTTCCCTGTCAGCGAGGGAGATCCTCAATTTTATGGAAGGGATGTCTTTCCTTTCCTTCCACCTCACCTGCACCGATTTGTTCTTGTCCAGTTCACCCGCCTTGTCACAGTCTTTCTTATGGACTGCCACTTTCCCGTCTGATGTCCTGAAGGCTATTATCGGGTCGCCGAATCTTGGGCTACAGCATTTTGAGAATCTTGGGGTCGCTTTGGTCCCCAGCACTTCGATGCGGTCAAGAAGGCTGGTCCTGTCCTCAGCTTCCTCCTGTTTCCTGTCCGGCTCAACACTCTTTATGCCCAATACAGACCTTATCTTGCTCCTCGCTTTTGAGGTCTTCACGAACCCGAGCCAGCCCCTTGAGGGCTTCGCATTCTTCTGTGTTATTATCTCGACTATGTCCCCGCTCTTGAGGGAGTAATCAAGGGGGACAATCTTCTTGTTCACAAGGGCCTTTGAGCAGCGGTTCCCTATGTTGGAATGGATTGCGTATGCGAAATCCACTGGTGTGGCCTTTTCAGGGAGTGATATGGGGTCTCCTTTCGGAGTGAACACGACTATCTCGTTCTCGAAAAGGTCTATCTTGAGGCTCTCTATGAATTCCGAAGGGGTCTTGGAATCCTGCTTCCAGTCAAGGAGCTGTTTTATCCATCCTATCCTCCTGTCAAACCTCTTGTCCCTCTCAGCCCCCTTGTATCTCCAGTGGGCTGCGATGCCGTACTCCGCGATATTGTGCATGTCCTGCGTCCTTATCTGTATCTCCAGTATCTTCCCATGGTCCCCCACTACTGAAGTGTGCAGGGACTGGTAGCCGTTCTCTTTCGGCACAGAGATGTAGTCCTTGAA
Source organism: Candidatus Woesearchaeota archaeon (assembly GCA_046484055.1). Taxonomy (GTDB): domain Archaea; phylum Nanobdellota; class Nanobdellia; order Woesearchaeales; family UBA12501; genus JAWOBY01. The sequence goes on from JAWOBY010000025.1 coordinate 22,280, forward strand.
CTTGCCGGGCACTGGCTTCCATATCTCATGGACTATCCCCAGCGCGGCATAGCATTCGGGCACAGTGTTTGTTATCACCCTGATCGCGATGAGGTCATATATCTCGTTGAATTCTTTGCCTTCCTTCTTCATCTTCTGGTATATCGAATAGAAATATTTGGCCCTGCCTTCGACCCTGGAATCTATGCCGTGCTTCTTGAGATTATCCTTTATCTTGTTTATTATCTCTTTGGTCTTTGCCTCTCTCTCCTCCCTCTTTTCTGTTATCTTCCTCCTGAGCTTCCTGTAGATCTGGGGTTCCAGCACCTTCAGTGAGAGGTCCTCAAGCTCCCCTTTTATCCATCTTATGCCCAGCTTCTGGGCTATGGGCGCGTATATGTCGAATGTCTCTTTTGCGATCCTCTTCTGCTTGTCCTCGCGGAAATGCCTTATTGTCCTCATGTTATGCAGCCGGTCCGCCAGCTTGATCAGCATAACACGGATGTCCTTTGAGGTGGCGATGAGAACCTTCCTCAGGTTTTCCGCAGTGTATTCATCCTTTGACTCAAAGGTCATGCCAAGGATTTTTGTGACTCCCTCTACAAGCGACGCCACCTCTTCGCCCAACTCTCTCTTGACATCTTCAATAGTGAGGTTCGTGTCCTCCACAGTGTCATGCAGCAGTGCCGCGGCTATGGTCGCGGAATCAGCGTTCATGCTTATGAGTATCCTCGCGGTCTCCAGGGGGTGGATGAAAAAGTAATCCCCTGAGTTCCTCATCTGCTCCCCATGGGATCCTTTTGCCATCTCAAAGGCCTTCTTTATGAGGTTTGTCTTGGCCTTTGGATTGGATTCAAGAACTTCCTTTATGAAATCATCATAATTCATGCTTGCCTGCTTCATGGTTTGTCCCTATAAGCATGGTTTATATTTAAATATTTTTGGCATTGGAAATCTTTATAAATGAATTGCAGGGAACACGCAGGAAGGCAGTGACAGAGAGAGGGACGAATGCAGGCAGAGATAAATGCGATCGCAGAGAAGGCCAGGAAGTCCATCGGAGAATTCTGTTCCTCTGAATGCAGGGCTTACTGCTGCAGGAAAGGCTATCTTGTCATGAATACTGTGCAGGCCGGCCTTCTCACCTCAGGGAGGATCAGCGATTTCATCAGCGAGAAGAGGATGAAGAGGATAAGTGATGACAAATACTCGCTTTTTCTTGGGGATTACGAAAAACCCTGTCCCTGCCTGAAGGATTTCAGGTGCATGGTACACTCGAATCCCCTGCGGCCGGAGGCATGCAGGGATTTCCCTGTTTTTGTTGATGCTGAATCAATGACAGTCAGGCTTTCCCACAGATGCCTCGCGGTGAAGGAGGGAAGGATGTATGCTTTTGAGAAGCAGTGGCTGGCTCTCGGGTGCAGGGTCGTATATAGTGATCCTTTCTATGATATTGAGCTTTCCAGGGCGGACCTTCCTGAAACAAGGCCTGAAACAAGGGGAAAAGCCTCTGTATCATCAGGATTGCCATCTAAAAAAGGAGAGGCTCAGGCGCCTTAAAAAGCTGTTTGTGGGCCATTTATAGCCTTTTTTTACGGCCTTTTCATAGTCTCTTTCCAGTGGTATAAAACCGAAAGCTTTATATACCAGCTCTTGAGACATATATACTGGTAAAACAAAATAAAGCGCAGACGAGAGAAAGCACTTGCTCATATGATTGGTCATATGGTTGACATTTCGCTTTTTCTATAGTGCTTTAACAGGAGGAATATAAAATGGGATTTGAAGGATTAGGGCTCAGCCCTATGATCATGGAAACAATACGCAGTAAGGGTTTTGAGAGTCCTACTGTGATACAGGAAAAATCGCTCCCCGCTGTCCTTGAAGGAAAGGATGTGATAGGGGAATCCGCGACAGGATCAGGAAAGACCCTCGCATTCGGATGCGGGATTGTTGAGAACCTGTCGCCGGGCAATGGGATACAATCACTTGTTCTGACACCCACACGGGAGCTCGCAGAGCAGGTAAAAGGGGCTCTCAGGGAGATCTCACAGAAGAAGATGAGGGTGACCGCTGTCTATGGGGGAGTGTCAATAGACCCCCAGATACAGGCTCTTTCAAAGGCTGATGTTGTTGTCGCGACACCGGGAAGGCTTCTTGACCATATGGAGAGGGGAACTATTGACCTGACAAGGGTGAGGATACTTGTCCTTGACGAGGTGGACAGGATGCTTGACATGGGCTTCATAGAGGATGTGGAGAAGATAATCAGCCAGTGTCCTGAGGAAAGGCAGACAATGTTCTTCTCAGCAACAGTATCAGAAGAGATAAAGGAGCTTTCATCCAAATACATGAAGGATCCTGTCAATGTATCAGTCATGAACCAGGTCGATCCAAGCAAGCTGAAGCAGATATACTATGATGTGCCGAGAAACATGAAACTCTCGCTCCTTGTGCATCTTCTGAGGGGGGACAAATCAGGCCTCTCCATGGTGTTCTGCAACACAAGGAAGACGACTGATTTCGTGGTGAAGAACCTGAATTCCAACGGGATAAAGGCATTGTCCATACATGGGGGCATGACGCAGAACAAGAGGACGAAGATGATAAACTCATTCATCTCCACAGGAAGAGGGGTGCTTGTATGCACTGATGTCGCGGCAAGAGGGCTTCACATAGATAATGTATCTCATGTCTATAATTATGACATACCCAAAGACCCCAAGGATTACGTCCACAGGATAGGAAGGACAGCAAGAGCGGGAGAAGAAGGCATGGCAGTGAACCTCCTCTGCGATTATGACCATGAAAATTTCACAAGGCTGCTGGAGGTATACGGGGACTTCAATATCAAAAATGTGGAGAAGCCTTATATCAAGAGGGTTTTGGCAGCCAAGGAAGGGAGCTATGACTCAAAAGGTCCGGGAAGAAGAGGCTTCGGAAGGAAAGGTCCCGGAGTCAGGGATTCATGGAAGCGCGGTCCGGGCAACAGGAACCAGGGTATGAGGAGCAAGGGAGGAAAAGGCCCGGGCTCAGGAAATCATAGGGGCCATGGTTTAGGCAGCCGCGAGGGAGAGGTTGGCAGAAGGTTTGATAGCTGATTCTTTAATTGGTTCTTCAATCGCTCAGGCTTTTTTGGATATGCCTATACCTGTCGTTCCCGCAGGAGCAGGGAATGTAAGGTTCAGGACAGGTCTTGGTATCAGGCAACATTTATAAATTTCTGTTTATTGATCAGTCTCAATGGATGGGAATCCGAAGACGGACACGCCACTGGCAAAATTAAGAAGATACGGCACTCTCTCGGCCATGATAATGTTCATTGTCTTCTGGACAGCGCTTATCACTATTGTGGGTCCGGAGAATCTTGTCTCAATGGTGGGTGTCGAGGAAGTGCATGCTGTCGCTTTCTTCCTTGCTGTTTTCGGCGCCTTGTCATCACTGACTCCTGTATCGATATATCCTGCGATCGGGACTTTCGCTGCAGGAGGGGCCAACCCCATCATCCTCGGCATTGTGGCCGGAGCAGGCCTTGCGATAGGCGACAGCTTCTTCTTCTTTTTAGGTAAGGAAGTGAGAGGCGCGGTCTCTGGATACATAAGAAGGAGACTGAAGGGATTCCTGGAATGGCTTAAGGAATACCCCTGGTTTGTTCCTGTCGCAGTATACCTGTATGTTGCTTTCACTCCTTTCCCCAACAATGTGCTTACCGGAGGGCTGGCATTCACAGGCTACAGGTTCAGGAGGCTAATACTGCCCCTCATGCTCGGAGATCTCACTCTTGCGTTCATGGTGGCATCTGTCGCTTATTACGGGTTGTATGTTTTTTGATTCATGTGAAGCTCAGGTTTTTTCTTTCCGGTTCTTTGGTTTTTCTTCCCATCAACTTTATAAACAACCATCTCTCTTTTTCCCGAAAATGCTATGCCTCGGGATTGAATCAACAGCCCACACATTCGGCGCTGCTGTAGTGGATGATTCAGGCAGTGTTCTCTCCGATGAGAAGGATGTCTTCACGACAAAAGAAGGAGAGGGCGGAATGGTGCCGAACGAGGTTGCTGAGCATCACCGTAAAGTCAGGGATGAGGTGATAGGCAGGGCCCTTGACACTGCAGGTGTGGGCATGGAAGATGTTGGTCTTGTATCATTCTCAAGAAGCCCCGGCCTTGCGCCGTGTCTTGTTGCAGGGATGGAGACTGCGAAGAGCATCGCGGAAAAACATGATATTCCCATCCTCGGCGTGAATCACTGCATCGCTCATCTTGAGATAGGCAATCTAACAACAGAATCAAAAGACCCCGTGCTGCTGTATGCTTCCGGCGTGAACACACAGGTCATCGCCTATGAGGGGGGCAAATACCGCATCTTCGGCGAGACACTGGACATAGGGATAGGGAACTTTCTTGATGCTTTTGCCAGGCACGCGGGGCTCGGCTTTCCGGGAGGGCCGAAGCTTGAGAAGCTCGCGGAGAAATCGGTTATGAAGAAGAAGGGAGATATCATAAAAATACCTTATGTCATCAAGGGGATGGATGTGAGTTTCGGCGGCCTTCTGACAAATCTCAAGCAGAAGTTCGACTCTAAGAAGTACAAGCTTGAGGATCTTGCCTTCTCAACGCAGGAGACTGTCTTTGCCATGCTGATCGAGGTTTCAGAGAGGGCCATGGCGCACACCGGCAAGAGTGAGCTGCTTCTTGGAGGAGGGGTTGCGTGCAACAAGCGCCTGCAGGAGATGGCGAAAATCATGTGCAGGGAGCGCGGTGCGGAATGCTTCATCCCTGAGAACATGTTCCTTGTTGATAATGCTGCCATGATAGCATGGCTCGGTCTGCTGGAACACAAGGCAGGAATAAAACAAAACATTAAAAACATAGATATCTCTCCTTACGAAAGGACGGACCAGGTTGAGGTGAAATGGAGATGAGCAGGCTCATGAGAGAGGTGTGGAGTAACCTTAGGCCCCACATAGTCGTATCCCTCATACTCAGGCTGTTGATAGCTTCAATCCTTGTGACATCAGCAGTGGAGATGAACCTGCTGCTCGTCTTTGTCTCTGCTGTCATGCTGTTCGCCACTTTCCTTCCTTCAATAATAACGAGAAGGTTCAGGATAATGCTCCCCCCTGAGCTTGAGATAACGCTCAGCCTCTTCCTTTTCGCCTCTTTCATACTCGGTGAGATGGGCCAGTATTACTTCAAGTTCTGGTGGTGGGATATAATGCTGCATTCCTTTGCCGCTTTCATGCTGGGCCTTGTAGGGTTCATAATAATATACTCATTCTATGTGACCCATAAGGTGAAGATGTCCCCCCTGATCGCTTCTGTATTCAGCTTTTCGTTCTCGCTGTCGCTGGGCGCTTTGTGGGAGATATTCGAGTTCTGCATGGACTATTTCTTCGGTTTCAACATGCAGAAATCAGGGCTTCTTGACACCATGACTGATATGATAGTTGATGCCATAGGCGCTCTTGTGGTGGCTGTGCTGGGCTTCCTTTACATAAAGTTCGGCAACGCTCTCATAATAAGCCATACTATAGACAGGTTCATAAGGATGAACAGGATAAGAAGAATTGGTATGAGAGGGGTGAAGGCAGGAAAACAATCCTCAAGAATATCAAAATGATCATCAGAATTATCTGAATGACATTCAAAAAATGATATTCAAAAGGAGGTTATGACTGCAGTGTCATGAGCTGGCTTTTTCTCTTCTTTTATTCCCCTGCCCTTATTTCTTTTCCTTGCCTTCATTCGTTTTCTTCTGGAGCAGGTAAGCTATCCAGCCCATAAGGGCGAAAAATCCTACAAGGACTATGGTTCCGCTTACCAGCCCCGCTGTTATGAGATCCATTCTGAAACCTCCTGTTGGTTTTTTTCCATTCTTTGTATCTTCCTGTTCTGATTCTCCGGCTCCGGCGGCCGCTGAACTTCCATTCTTATCATCCCCTTCATTGCCCCCTGTGAAATCGACTGTGACAACGTGCGAGGTCGCATCCTCTGCTGTTCCTTCTTCATCACCTGTCCCTGCATCTTCTGTGCCATCCCCTGTCCCTATATCTTCTTCTGAGTCTCCTGTCGCATCTTCCGCTGTCGCATCATCCGCGTCTCCTGACTCATCGGTATCTCCATCACCTTCATCTCCTGTTCCTGTGCAATTGGGGGTCATCTCATACACCATCACCTCTCCCCTGTATGCTACAGAAGCGCAGACCCCTTCATATCCTTCCTTTTCAGCTTCTCCTATCTTATCGTCAGTTTCGGCTTCTAGACCTCTTATGAATTCATCTGTCCCTGATGTGAGACAGCTGCTGAATCCTCCGCAGTCATCATCGCAGTCGCAGTATTCCTCATAAATGTTGAGGTTGAAATCATCCGGCTCCGCTCCCTGCACTGCAGTGGCTGAAAAGAACAGCAATACAAAAGCCATCAAGATATTTAATGCTGAAAAACCTGCCACCCTCATTATATCAGGGGGGAGTGCCATCTTTCATTTAAATATGTTTCTATTCTATAGTAGAAAATTTATTGTTTAGAGCATCAGTATATAATGCAGTATAAGATCCAGGGACAGTAATTTAAGATGATTCAGGAACAATCTTCTGAAACTCCTGATTTCCCTGCCCTCAGCATCTCCCCTTGCCAGGCTTTCCGCCTCTGTCAGACGGCAGTTCTGCGAAGAGCTCACCGCAGTCATTACAGGCAAGCTGGTCCTCTTCTTCCATATAATTTACGTTCCCTGAGCCGCATGCTGGGCAGTTGTTGATTTCTGAAGGGTCTGCCATTGCAGTGGTATTCATGGTTTCAGGAGATATAAATGTTTTGTATATACTTCAAAGCGGTTTATCAGTGGTTTATGGATCACTCTTGAAGGGCTTATTATAGAATATATCACACAGGATCCAGGGGGTTGAAGCAGGAGGGTTTAAGGAACAGGATCAGATCAGTGATCTGCGCTGTTATGCGGAGAGGGATTAACTCTATTCACTCTAATGGCTTTTTGCCGTATGTTACTGCATAGCCTCCGACTTTCACACCCTCCGAGACATCCACGAATATCTTTCCGGCCTTGTTCATGATATAGCCCTGTTCAATCAGGAATCTCTTCTTACTCGATAGCTTGTTCTTTGCCATATATGCTCCCAGGGCCCCGGCCGCTACCCCTGTGATCGGGTCTTCATCAATGCCTGACAATGGATTGAACTGCCTTGCATGGAAATCTGAGTTTTCTTTGGTCTCTGATGTGAATGGATAGAATCCTCTTGCGCCGGTTTTTTCACAGTAGTCTTTAATGCCCTCCATGTTTGGTCTGATATTGAAAAGAACCTCCAATGATCTGACAGGGATCATCAATTTCGGCGTTCCCGTGGAAACGATCTGTAAGGGGTATTCTTGTATATCCGATTCATCGATCCTTAATAGCTCTGCGATATCTTCCCTCCTGACCTTGTAATCAATAAATTCCGGCTTCTTTTGATCCATAGTGACCAACCCGTCTTCATGGCAGACTACCGCAATGATTCCTGATCTTGTTTCAATATCATATCTGCTGAACCTGCCCTCAGACAGGAGATAGGCCCCTGCTATTGTGGCATGAGCGCATAAACCGACTTCCTGTTTTCGGGAAAAGAATCTGAACCTGTAGTCGGCTTTGTCTGATTCCTGGATGAATACTGATTCAGAGAACCCTAGTTTTCCGGCGATCTCAAGCATTCTTTTGTCTGTAAGCCCATCTGCATTCAGTATCACGCCTGCAGGATTCCCCTGATCCTTGTCCTTGGTGAATGCTTTTACAAGATTGGCCTCGATCCCCATGCCAACAGAAAAGATTTGTATTTATAAAAATCTATCGTAGAGACGGGGTCTGTCCCAAGTGAAGGTCAGCGCCAATATCGTGAGCGCTTTCTGTTTATCAAATCAGGCTGACAAGGGGGTGGTCCCTTACGGGGAATGTCAGCTTTAGATAGAGGAAGCAGGCGCGAACCGGCCGCTGACCCGAGCTTTTCCTCAGGAAAAGCGAGATTTGGGACAGACCCGAAGAGACCCCTCTCTCTTTGCCTTTATGCACCGCTTGCTCGCGGGGGAGACGGACCGCTTTCCTGCTTTTCGGGCCGCATATATATGCTTGTGAATACCCAATATATTTAAATAAATAAGGCATATTACCGGGTCCATGGCCAGGATAAGATTAGCGGAGATAAAAGATTGCGGGGAATGCGCGGAATTGAGCAGAATCAAGGAATTGAGGCCTGCCGGAAGCGATTTCATATCAGGGGAATACTTCAGTGTCTTTGTCGATAAGGATGGGATGTTTCTTGTCGCTGAGGACAAAGGGAGGGTCATCGGCTTCATACTGGGAGAGCCAATGAAGGGCGGCCTGGCACATCTTGGTTTATTGACAGTGGACGAATCCTTCAGGGGCCAGGGGATCGGCAGGATGCTCCTTGATGCTTTCAGAAAAAAATGCGATGAAAAGGGATTGAAAGATATCCTTCTGTACGCGCCGAAATCAAACAGGAACACCCTGGAATTCTATAAGAAACGCGGTTTTAAAGAAGGCAGGGAGCACATACAATTTCTTGAAACAAGAGAATGATGGGGAAAGGACGATGCGGGCGTTCTGATCCAGGCATCCTGTCCATGCTCATCAGGTCCCGGAGGTTTATCATGATGGGTGTCATAATGGTATGTCATACCATAATGATTGACACTGTGGTCTCACTCAGGCGCCTTGATCTTCCTGAGTATCTTTTCCTTGCCCTTCCAGACCAATCCCTCCTTGAGCACCTGAGAGAGATCTTCCACAGGTATAAGCTTTATCTTACTGAGCTTGTCCTTCTTGACTATGATATCCTTCATGTTGGATTCAGGCACTATGACCCTCTTCAGGCCCGCTTCTATCGCTGCCTCCACTTTTGCGGACACTCCTCCCACAGGCAGCACCTTGCCCCTGACTGAGAGGCTTCCTGTCATCGCGGTATCCTGCCTTACGGGAATGTTCTTCAGGGCGGATATTATTGATGTGGCCACTGCTATGGATGCCGAGTCACCCTCCACTCCCTCATAGGTCTGGAGGAACTGCACGTAAAGATCATACTTCTCCTTTATGTCCTGGCCGAAATATTTCTTGACTATGGCTGAGACATTCTTCACAGCCTCCTTGGCTATGTCACCCAGCTTGCCTGTGGCGATTATCTCCTTCTCTTTCCCTCCGGGAGTCACCTGGCTCTCTATGGGCAGTATTATGCCCGAATATATGGATGTCTCCCCCCCGATGACCGCAAGCCCATTGACCCTGCCCACTTTTTTGCCTGAGGTCACTATGACCTTGTATTCCTTCTTCTTCTCTATGTACTTGTCAGCTATCTGCTGCTCGAGCGTCCTGGCCACCCTTTTCGCTTCAGTTATGTGTTTCCTCTCAACGAGCTCTGACTTGTTCTCAAGAGCGATATCGCCTGCAGCCCTTATGAGGCCTCCCAATTCCCTCAACCTGAGCGTAAGATGGCCTTTCCTGTTGGCCCTCTTCCTGGCCTCCTCCACTATCTCCTGCACAGCGTCCTTTGAGAAGTGAGGTATCCTCTTGTCCTTTCTCACTTCCTGTGCCACAAACTTTGCTATCTTCATCCTGTTGTCAGGAGTTTCAGGCATGGTCTCTCTCATATGCACCTCATAACCATAACCCCTTATCCTGGACCTCAGCGCGGGATGCATGTTCTTTAGTGTCTCATAATTGCCCGCAGCGACCAGCACGAAATTGCACGGCACTGGCTCTGTCCTGACCATGGCCCCCGCGGATCTCTCGCTCTGGCCTGTGATGGAATACTTCCCTTCCTGTATGGCTGTGAGCAGCTCCTGCTGAGTGTGCGGCTGGAGGGTCGCGATCTCATCGATGAAAAGCACGCCCAGATGGGACTTGTGCATCATGCCCGCGACGACCCTCTCGTTGGCAGGCGTGCCAAGACCTCCTGTCTGGAAGGGATCATGCAGCACATCGCCGAGCAGCGCGCCCGCGTGCGCTCCTGTGGCGTCCATGAAAGGCGCTTCTTTCCTCTTGAAATTATCGACCAGCATCTTTGGCGCGTTCGCCTTTCCGCCCATCCTCTTGCCCATGTTCAGGAAGATGACGAATGCCCCGAGGAATATCATCGCCCCTATGAAGAACGCTGAGAACATTATCGCTGCGGCAGTGAATCCGAACTCCGCCTTGTACTTGTAAAGCACCCACCACGGCGCGATCATGGCCAGTATGACAAGGATGAACATTATTATGTTCTGGTTCTTGAACAGGTTTGATGTCTGCATCTTCGCCCTGTTCACAAAGTCCCTGCCCTGCCCTGCAGGCACTGTCCTTATTAGGGGCTGGTTCTCATCATTGGGGTTATGGAATGCGAGAATGTCCACAAGCTTCTCCTTCGGAAGCAGCTCTGCCAGCGCAAGTCCGAGCATGGATTTGCCTGTGACGGGCTCGCCTATCAGGAGGACATGGCGCCTCTGCATGCTCGCTTTCTTTATGGGATCACGCCCAGGCCCGGGATCGTTGCGCGCATCCGGGCGCCGACAGCGCCGGTGTTCCAGTGGATGCTGGGCATCCTGGACCCGGCACGGCTGATCGCCGGCCGTCATCCCAACCGTCACCTGCGGCCGGACCGTTTCTGGCAGCGGGAGATCGCGCTGGTCTTCGCGGCGATCCTGGTGGTGTTGCTGGCGGCGGGACTGCGTTGAGGTGCGCAGCGGGCCTGCGATGCCTCAGCAGCACGCGGGCCCTCTCGGCGACCCGGCGCCGCGGAAACAAATCCGTCCCCATTTCCCCTCGTTCCTTGTGTCCCAGAAATAAATCTGTCCCCGTTTGCCAAAGCGGTTGTCACAAGGTAGCGCCCGCGGTAGCGTTCCGTCATGGAAAGAGCGCGCATTGAAGCCGTTTTCAACCGGGAACCACACCTTGAGGTTGCCGTTCTGATCGGCAGCCGGTGCCGCGGAACCGCAACGGAGGCCAGCGATTGGGACTTCGCGATCCAGTGGTCGCCGCAACTGGGCTTCGAAGAGGGCCTCGCAGCAACGGAGCGCTTGCGCGCCGAGCTCGCCGAGACGCTCGGCACCGGGCTCGAGCGCATCGACCTGATCGACCTCCGGTCGGCCAGGCTTGCCATGCGGGCCGTTGTCGCGGAAGAGGGCTGCCTGCTGAAGGGTGACGGCTCGCTTGCGTGGAGCCATTTCCTGCTACGCACCTGGCGCGAGCTCGAGGACTGGACGTGGGAGTCCACCCATGCGGCTTGATCTCTACCAGGCGGAGACGGCGGTGATCGCGCGTGAGCAGGCGGCGATGCTTGCCGAAGCGCGCGAACGCGTGTTGGCGGGCGGCTCGCTCAGCCGGCTGGAGCAGAACGGCGTGCTGCATGCGCTCCAGGTGTTGGTCGAAAACGCCATCGGCAAGGCCAAGCACCTGATCAAGGCGGCGGGCGAGCCGGTCCCGGTTTCCGCCTACGACAGCTTCCGAGTCCTCGCCCGCATCCTGGGCCTTTCAGCGCAGGAACTCGAGCAGTGGAATGCGATCATCGGGCTGTGCAACCGCATCGTCCACGACTACATGAACCTGGACATGCGGAGGGTTCTTCAGCTGGTCGAATCCGGTGGTTACGCATTCGTGGTGGACTTCCTGCTGGCATCGCCCGAAGAAACGGGGAAATAAAGCTGTCCCCGTTTACCCTCTGGCAATGCTGGAAACGTATCAGGCCGCCTTGCGCTCGAACAGCACCCACCTGTCAAACAACCGCGGATTCCGGTCGGAACCTACAGGGTGTACTGGAGTTTGTTGAAGTCGTCCCTCGGGTAAAGTTACACTCAGCAGTGTAACCAAAGTAGAGTGTCGATGGCGATGGAAGCAACCACCAAGGATCTTCGGCTGCATACACGCGAACTCCTGGCCGCGACCGATCGGGGCGAGGAGGTCGTGATCAGTTACCG
>JAWOBY010000076.1:0-5287 GCA_046484055.1 Candidatus Woesearchaeota archaeon
TATGTGATGTTGGAGTCCATATCCTGCATGAAGATAATATCATTCACATTCTCTGCGATGAACCTGTACTTCTCCCCGCTCCTCCTGAGCTCCTCCTCTGCTTCATTATACTCTGTTATGTCCTCCATAACAACAAGGAGCTTGTCCACACCATCCTCCCTCAGGGGTATTCCCTTGAACTTCCTTATTGTCCTCTTTTTGCCGTAATAAGAGGTGTATTCTACAGGGCCCATGGAAAAAGGCTTTCCTCTGAGGCCTTTCCTTATCCTTTCAGAGAGACCTATCCTCCTGTAAGATGGGAGAGTCAGGGTGTTTATTCCCTCAAGCCTGCTCTTTGGCACACCTGAGATCCTGGCCATCGCAGCATTGGCGTATTCAATAATGCCTTTCTGGTTCACAACATACATGCCGAAAGGAGCTTCCCTTATTATGTTGAGCCTTATGTCATCAGCCAGCTTCAGCTCATCCTCCTTCTCCATCCTTCTTGTCACGTCAAATGCGCAGAGGATAATCCCTTTTATCTTCCTGCCCTCATACAGGGGGGTGGAGCCATGGGAAAACTCAAAATACTTTTTCTTTCCTGTTCCTGTCACCACTTCAAGTATCTCCTCTGGCTGGGGATCCCCCCTGAACTCCTTCCTGATAAACTCCTCTGCCTTTTTGCGTGAATCCCTGCTGAGAAATCTCCTGAAATTCTTCCCTATGACCTCATCATCCTTGTATCCCAGATTGTTTAGGGCTTTCTTGTTCAGAAAAAGCAGATTGCCGTTCCTGTCAACCACCATTGTTATGGTTTTTGAATTGTTGAGAAGGAACTCATGGATCGGCTTGCCGCTCTGGGCGCCTATAATCTTCTCTATCTCTTCATGCTCCATTTTTCTTCCCTTTTTTGCGGCCATTTTGGCAGTTTTAAACTTTTAGCTATTCTTCTTGTTCCCCCTCTTTTTCCTGGCAAGGCCCTTCTTCACAAGTTCAGAGGAGCGGACCTTCTTCTCCCCTGAGATGCTCTTTAGCTCCTTGTACTCATAGAACATCAGCACCAGTATGATGAGTATCATTATCAGTATAACGAGTATGGCATAAGCATTGAGCATGGGGGTGGCCAGTGGTTTTTCCTCAGCAGGGGCCTTTTCGACCCAGAATGTGTCACTGCTGTTTGCTGTATGATTTGAGTAGCGCGCTTCAGCAAATAGAGTATAATACCCCTCCTTTTTCGGGGCAGAAAATATCTTCAGCTTGCTGAGGCTTGTCTCCACTGCAAGGGTCTCTGAGCCTATAAGGATGCTTTCTGATCCATTGCCTGCCGCATCAGTCATTGAGTATGTTATCTCGACATCGACCCTCCTTGTCGTCCCGAGATTGTATATCAGCACTTCAGAGAGTATGTCCCCCCCAGGCCTGACCCTTTCGTATTCATGCAGTATCTTCAGCACAACGTCAAGGAGCGGTGTTCCGGGCGGAAGGCTGATGTTTCGCGGCGCGGGCTTTTCAGGTTCCTCAGGCGCATAACCCCTCCCCCCTGAAGGTGGTGAAGGCTCGCCAGCGCCACCTCCCGGAGCCTCTTCAGACGGGCATACGCCGCAGTCCTCAGGGCATGATGAGCATGTCTCTGTATCATCGCATACGCCGTCCCCGCAGTAATAGCTGAGAGTCTCGCCAAGGGCGAATGCGGAGAATGATGTTGTGTTGTGGCAGAGAAGACTGCCTTCTTTATGACTCACTATGCTGTGCCAGTTACCTATGCATTTTCCATCCACGAATTCCCAGTCGCACCTGAAGAGGTTTTTCCTGCTTTCATCCTTGAAACTGGTCCCTGCCGTGTCAAAGCATACTCTGCCCCATTCCAGATTGAAAAGGGGATGGAATGCGAAGCCTTTGCCCTTGAAGCTTATGTTCTCTGGAGATCGGGGTTCTATGTTATCCTTCAGATAGATATCCCGCCATGTGGTTGAGTTCTCTACGTACGTATTGAAATCAAGAGAGCTGTGGTTTGTGGCATTTACAGAGAAAGTGTAAGAGTCTGCATTGCGTATGAGGTTGATCCTGCCGTCTTTTGTCTCATGGATATCTGTTGTCTGATTGATTGTCTGTCCTTTAAGATTATATCCGCTGTTCCTTATGGTAAAATTGAACTCATGGCTTAAGGGGTTTATTATTCTGAGCGTGAGATTTACCGGCTTGTGGACTTCCTTCACCTCCAGAAGGAAATCACTTATGGTAGAGTCTTCATCATCGCTTCCTATCACATAAGCAGTGTAGATTCCGGCGCTGTCATACCTTGTCTGCCAGTATCCTGTGCTGTTGAAAGGAGAAGAGAATGCGAGGCTCACATTATCACCATTAGGATCAGTCGCTGTAACATCAGCAGAAGCCGCATCGCTTTCATTGACTGTTATATTCTCGGCTGAGACATCAGGCGGAGAGTTCTTTATCCAGGCGGAGGAGGCTGCCCTGCCTGTGACAGACGAATCGCATGAAACAGTGAGCAGCGTCAATGAAAAAGCTATGACAATCAACACAGCGGGGAATCCTGTTCTTGTTTCCAGGGCCGGCAATTTTTAAACCTCTTTGGGTGGTTTGTTGGAATTTTTGTAATCAAAAAACCCAATTATTTGCATATACGCAGGCAAAATATATAAATATTTTTAAAAAATCAATCAAAAAACGTGATTAGTGACAGTTTAGCCGGCGCATCTAAGAATTTGCTGCGTATATCTGATTAACCCGCATCATCCATTGATAGGGCTTCCGAAGCCATAAATTTTTAAATAATAAGCATAAAATCAGGGCCAGCAGCAGATTGTTCTGCTGTTGCGCTTCAAGTGAGGTTGCAAAGCTTGCCTTTGTGACTAAGGAAATCTCTGATTTCCTGTTCGTAACCATTAGTGGGATTCCGCCTCGGCCTATTGGTCGTGGGATTAACGAGCGTAGCGAGTTACATCCCACTTAGCGTTGCGTATCAAATGAGGTTTCAAAGGCTTGTCCTTTGTGACTAAGGAAATCTCTGATTTCCTGTTCGTAACCATTTGCGGGGGTTCCAGAGCGGTCAAGCGCTGAAGCCCTGCCAAGCGCAGGTACTGTGCGGACCAGATGGGCTGGCCTCAAGAGAATTGAGGGAAGAGCGCGTCCGCGCGCAATGATTTGCCTGTTTGGGCAAGCCAGTGGCTTAGACACGAGCGCAGTGAGCATCACCAAGCTGCGCTGGTGGAGCAGTGCCTTCGGGGGTTCAAAACAGGACTCAGCCACATTTCATCACCGGCTGGCCTGGGAAAGTCCCCTCCCCCGCATCATAGTCATATCAGTCACGCATCCTTAATGTTGCTCATGCTAAAAAATTTCGCCAGGAATTTTTTAGGTGGGTCTGAAATCCCACCTTTTAAGGCGAAATTTTTTGCATCCTAAAAATCGGTCTGTCAATGCAGGTATCCGTTCAAACGCTGCACTAAAGTGCGGCGTAGGACACCTGCGACCGATTTTTTTGATATCAGTCATATATCCTGCTTCATGTTCTGGCCTGCTATAATTTTATACCAATCAACAAATTTATAAATCAGGTATGATTGAGTAAGACAATATGAGAGAAGAGATAAAGAGATGGATTGAGCAGTCAGACAGTGACATGGAAGGGGCAAGATTCAATTTTGAAGGGGAAAAGTACTACATTGCAGCTTTCTTGTGCCAGCAGGCTGTCGAAAAGGCCCTGAAAGCATTGTTCCTGTACGAAAAGAGGGGGGAAGTTCCCCAGTCCCATTCCCTCATCTATCTTGCTTCAAACACTGGAGTTCCAAAGGATTTCCTCTCTTTCCTGAAAGAGCTCACTCCGAAGTTTGTTGACACCCGCTATCCTGACGCTTCTGTGGACCTTCCAAGCAACATATATGATGAGGAGAATACAAAAAGGATAATTGACAAGAGCGAGGAAGTGCTGAAATGGATAAGAAAGAAGATGAAAGAGTGAATGATTTTATCGCAAAAGTAAAGAAGAAGTATTCTCCTGAATTGATACTGCTGTTCGGAAGCAGGGCAGGAGGTGAGGTTTGGAAGCATAGTGATTATGATTTCATAATAGTTTCCTCAAAGTTCAGGGGCATGCACTGGCTGGACAGGATATCAGAGATAGTTGGCATGTGGGAGCCCATGATTGACATAGACGTGCTGCCTTACACTCCTGAGGAGTTTGAGGAAAAGAAGAGGAATTCTTCAGTTGTGAGAAAAGCCCTCAGGGAAGGGAGAAAAATAGTTGCTGCTTAGGCTCACTCAGAGTGACCAATCTCATGGCTGTTGGCGGTTGTCATGCGAAAAATTTATAAAGATTAAGCCTTTTATGGCTAATATGAGCCAAAAATGGCTAAATATGGATGGTGCACTCATGGATATTCTTACAGTATTCACCTATGATTACAGCAGGCAAAGGTATGCTATTGACATAGCAAGGAAAAAAGGCCTGCCCCAGAGGACAGTGTCCAGAAAGCTTAACCAAGCTCAGGAGAAAGGTCTTCTGAAATACACGAGGGAGGGAAGAAACAAGATGTATTTTCTTGACCTGAATAACCCCCTGGCCAGGCATCTCCTTGTCATGCTTGAATCCTACAAGGCCCTGCAGTTCTTTTCAGCAAACCCCAAGACAGCGCTTTATCTTGAGAGGTTCAGCCAGGGGAAGATCATATTCGGCTCTTATGCAAGGGGAAAGAAAGGAGAGGACCTTGATGTAGTATTTCTGGGCGGAAAGGCTGAGCTGGGCGCTGCTCCTGTAAGCGTGCACCCCCAGTATTCAACTATAAGGGAACTGAAGAAGAAACTCAAGCAGGATGATGCCCTGGCATGGGAGATAGCTGACAACCATATACTCCTGAGCGATTTTGATGCTCTGGTAAGGATTTTCATGGAGGCTTACAATGGATAAGATAAGATGGTGCATAGAACAGAAGAAAGGAATCAGCCTTGTTGAGCCTAATGAGAGAACAGCGAGCGAATACATAAAAGAGGCTGAAACAGACCTGGGAGACCTGGGCAAGAGCTCCCTCAAATGGAAGAACATAGTGGGCTATTATGCATGCTACAATGCCCTTTATGCGGTTCTCCAGAAGACAGGGCTCAAGAGTGAGATACATGACTGCACCATAGCACTCATGGATACTTTAGGATTAGGGAAGCATAAGGGCTTTATGAGCTCACTTAAAAAGAACAGGATTGATGTGCAGTACTACCTCCAAAAGCCCGAGCCTGTGGATGAGAAGAAGGTCACTGATTTCGTGCTTGAATGCAGGAATCTTCTTAACAATATCAC
>JAWOBY010000087.1:0-15638 GCA_046484055.1 Candidatus Woesearchaeota archaeon
AGGGCAAGGAACCTCTACAGGTATGGGCATTCGAGCAGGAAGACTTTCTTTGAGGAAGGGGCTGAAGGCACAGTGCCGTACAAGGGGAGGCTCAAGCCCTGCCTTGAGAAGGACATGGCAAAATTGAGGGCTGCGCTGAGCACAGCAGGCGCGTACGATCTTCCTGAGTACAGGTCAAGAGCAGTACTGGAGTTAAACTCGCCGCACACCAGCATGGTGGTCAGCAGCACGCACGATATGGAGGAGAAGGAAAAATAGAAAAGAAGTAAAAATACAAAATGGCAGAGGATTCCTTCATGGAGGAGCAGATTAGGATTTTTGAGGGCATAAAAGACACCCCCTTCTATCCCCCGCTCTCTCACGAGAACGATCATGATTACATTGTGAGTTCCATAGATGATGTCCTTGTCCCTCTCATTGATGAAAATGATGTCATACTTGTATGCGGGAGCTACTTCGGCGACGAGGGCAAAGGCAAGCTCACTGACGCCATAGGGAATAATGAGTTCATAGGTATGATACTGAGGATGAATTCAGGGGAGAACGCAGGCCACACAGTATGGGCCAACGGCCAGAAATACGTTTTCCACCTCACCCCCTCAGGCATAATGGCCCCTGAAAAGACATGCATGATAGGGCCGGAGTGCGTTATGGATCCCGTGAATTTCTTTGACAAGGAAGTGAGCAGCCTGATAGAAGCTGATGTTGACTATGGGGGCAGGTTTTTCGTGGGCAATGTGCATGTGGTAGGCCCCCACCATAAGATAATGGATTTCGCCCTGAGCCCGCAGAATTCTTCCACCCTGATGGGAATGTCATATGTGCATGCATCCAAGGTGATGAAGAGGGGGTTAAGGCTTGACCATCTGTTCAATGGCAGGGAGGAGAGCGCGAGGATACTGGAGAAGGATATTTTCGCTTACGAGGCAATGTTAAGGCATTCAGGGAGGAGCGAGAAGGACATACTAATGGATCTGGAAGATTTCTCAAAAGTGCGGAGCATACCTGATCACCTGTTCGAGTTTCTTGAGGCAAAAGACAAGAAAACATACACCCTTGATCTGTACAGCAGGAAGGTGGTGGATAATGATGATTTTCCAATGAGGACAGACGTGAATCACAAGCTAAATGATGGCCTTGCAGAAGGGAAAAAGGCCCTGATAGAATCCCCCCAATCGTTCTGGCTCTCCAATGCGACTGAAAATCACTGGCCATCATCCACATCAGCGCAGACGCACGCGGCAGGCGTGCTCGCGGCAACTCGCATAAACCCTGCAAAGTACAACATAGCTGTGGTAAACATAGCTAAGACCCCCGCGGATTCAAGGGTTGGCATAGGCTCAAACCCTTCATCATTCGTACCCCAGGATTATTTCTCAATGAAAGGGATACAGAGCCTTGATGACAGCAAGATAAGCGGGGCGTGCATTGATTTCGCAGCCATACAGAAGCAGTATTTCAGCTCAGTACAGGAGAACGGCATACTGGAGCCCATAATTTACAGGGACAGCACAGGGGAATATTCCATCTCAGAGGCCATGGCCATAGCATCATCAAGGCAGTTCGGCGAGAGAGGGGCCACTACAGGAAAGCCGAGGTGCGTAGGCATGTTCGACTGCGTTGCTGCAGCCAAGGTCAATGAGGCTCAAGGGCCTTACCTCTCAATATCTGCGATGGATCGCGGCGACCATCACGATCTTGTGGGCCTGGTAGTGGGTTATGTAGTCCACCATCCTGAAGGTGAATCCATGGATTCAAACGGCAATGTGTATACTAACGGCGACATGATAGGCATAGGGGGCCCTTACCCTAATGACCATGTGCTCAGGCACTGCTATCCCATAATCAAGGTTATGGAAGGCTGGAAGAACACGCCCATAGGCGGGAGAGAATGGGGCGAGGGTGACAGGCTGCCTAAACCAGTCCGGGACTTCATCGGCATGATAGAGAAACTGACGGGATTTGAAGTGATGGCCATAGGCAACGGGCCTGAATCTGATGACATGATCTATGTTGAGAGAGGGAAAAGAAGGGAATGAAAAGGCGAGGTGAAGGCCGTAAGATAAGAATGATAGCCCCGCACGGACATGCGCGGGCGAGCTTCGCATTTCCTGCTGTCCTGCTCAACCCGTTTCGAACCGTGGTCAACAGGTCCAGAGCCTGTTATCCTTGACCGCTAGACTACGGGGCTGTGCTACAGCGGAGAAAAACAGGGGTTTTTAAATATAACGGTCAGATTCAATGGAAAATCATCAGAAAGATTAATAAAAGAGGGATGGAACACACCCCACTATGGAATTGACAGCACAGGGAGCCGAGGCAAGGCTCTTCATGGACAAGGGAGAGATTCTCAAGGACCGCTTTTCAAAGGCCTACAGGCACCCCCTCATAGATGAGATGCTGAGGAAGCAGCGCACAAGGCAGGAGGCAAGGATACTCGAGAAGCTGTCTGCCGCGGATTTTCCCAGCCCAAAACTTGTTGATTTTGATGACAAGGCCATGAAGATGAGGATGGAGAATATTGACGGCAGGCTGATGAGAGATGCCCTCCACGAGGACCCTGTAAGATTCAGCAGGGAGATAGGGAGGAGGATCGCTGAACTCCACAACAGGAATGTCATACACGGCGACCTGACGACATCCAACATGGTTCTGAAAAAGGATGACGGCAGGATAAATTTCATCGATTTCGGCCTGAGCTTCATATCCGAGAAGGTAGAGGACAAGGCAGTGGATCTTCATCTGCTGAGACAGGCCTTTGAGTCAAAGCATTACGATATGTTTGAGGATTGCTTTGAGGAGGCTGTCAATGCTTATACTGAATTCGCGCACGAGGCAGGCAATGTCCTTGACAGGCTTGCGAAGGTGGAAGGAAGGGGAAGGAACAAGAGCAAGAGCAGGCGGGAACCATACAATGATGGGGAATGATACTGGATGAGGATCCATAAAAGAATTTCAATGGCTGTGATGATTCTTATGGGGGTCATGCTTCTGGTCTCTTGCAACACAAAAGGCTTTGTTGATGGCGCTGATGACTTCTGCGGGAGGTCCACGATGGCGGAGTGTTCTTCTGATTCGGACTGCAAAGCAGACGGGTGTTCAGGCCAGGTGTGTATGGGCGCAGGCGAGGAGCAGGTGGTCACAACCTGCGAGTTCAGGGAATGCTATGATAATGAGGAGTACGGGCTGGACTGCGGGTGCGTTGAAGGCAAATGCAAGTGGGCTTGAGGCTGGCGCAGTTTTCTGATAATGATTTCTTAGTGATGTCTTAACCTTGTTTCACTGCCCGCAAAACCAAAACATTTATATATAACTTATATTCATTTATATGTATAAGTGTGTATAAAATGCTTAACAAGAAGGACATGATATCCATAAACATGGAGGTTGGCGAAACAGGGGAGCTGCAGAACGAGGGTTCGCTTGAGTTCGCCCTGAGCATAATACGGCAGAAGAAGAGCTGGCTCTATGAGCTTGCCTATATCCTGCGCAGCCTGCTTGCTGACCATGCCTTCAGGGACGGCAACAAGAGGACTGCCCTGGCGCTTGTGCTGGCCTATCTTGACGAAAGGAAAATGGAATGCGACAAGGAGAAGCTTGTGAGGAAGCTCTACAACATCTCAAAAAACAATATTGCAGACATAAACAGGATAGTGAGGATGATAAAGGATGCAGTCTATAGTTGAGAGGGCAAGGAAAGCCGTGAAGGAGAACAGGGAATTTTTCGAGGCCCTGGAGGACTTTGACAGGACAGGGAAGCTCCGCAAGGGAAGGTACAAGGAGAGGTACAACTTCACCATTGACAGCGAGCTGATGCGCATGTTCCGGTCATACTGCAGCAAACATAATATAAAAATGTCTGGTGTGATTGAAGACCTGATAAGGGAATACATAAAAAAGCAGCAGTCTGCGGGCAAGTGCTCCTCAGCAAAGGGATAGCGGCTGTACGCAGGCATGATTAAGGTTTTGAGGTTATTGCAGGCAGGTCCCTCCCGCAAAGTTCAGGAAACATTCCATCCCCTCCAGATTATGCCCTTCCTGTACAGATAAGCTGTCAGCCAGACGGCTGCCACTACGAAAGAGACGCTTTCTGCGATTGGGAATGCATACCATGCATAAGCCAGCCCGTGATATTCTGCAAGAAGATACAGCAGAGGCAGCAGGAGTATTATCTGGCGGAGCAGGGATATCAGGAAGCTGGGCAGGCCCTTCCCTATCGACTGGAAGGCTATTGAGACAAGCATTGACACTCCCATGAAAGGGAAGGCTATGCTGATCCTTTTCAGCGCTATGGCTCCTGTGCTTATCAGTTCAGGGTCATTGGTGAATACGCTCATTATCAGGCCGGGAAAGAGTATGAACAGGAGGAAGCTGAGGCCGGAGAACAGCATTGCAAAGAAAAGACCTGATGACAGCGTCTTCCTCACCCTGTTTATATTGTTAGCGCCGTAATTATAGCCGAGCAGAGGCTGGAATCCCTGGCCCAGGCCCATGATTGGCATGAGTATGAGGGAGAGCAGCCTGGAATAGACTCCCATGACCGCGATGCCTACCGCGCTGTACAATGCGATTATCTTGTTCGCGCCCATGAGCATTATGCTGCCGAGCAGCATCATCGCGACAGCAGGAACGCCTATGTTGATGAGCTCTTTTATTATCCTCTTGTCAGGAATGAATGCTCTTATGTTCAGATAGTACCTTTGCTTGATGAGGACCCATACCACATAAACTGCTCCAAGCGAACGGCTGAATATGGTAGCATAGGCAGCACCGCTGACGCCAAGAGAGGGGAAGAAAAACAGGCCGTAGATGAGGAAAGGGTCTATTATTATGTTGGCTGTCGCGCCTATCAGCATCGTGATCATCGGGTTGAATGTGTCGCCGTGCCCCCTGAGAAAGTTGTTGAAGACCATGGGGATTATCATGAAAACAGAGCCGGACATCACAATCCTGAGATAGCTGCCCCCCATGCTTATCAGGGCTGTATCAGATGTGAAAAGCGCTATTATGTCGCCTGCGAAGAAGAACCCAAAAAGGCCCGCAATGACCGCATAGGCGAGCGTGGCCATGGTCACGAACTGTGTCGTCTCTTTCACCTTCTCCTGATTGCCCTCGCCCAGAAGCCTTGATATGAGCGATGAGGTGGCGACCCCGAATCCTCCTGCTATTGATATGAGAAAAAGCTGGATGGGGAATGCAAGCGAGAGCGCGGCAAGGCCGTCAGTGCTGAGATGCCCTATGTATATGCTGTCAATTATGTTATAGAGGGAATTGACCAGCATACCTATCACTGATGGTATGGAAAGCTTTACAAGAAGCTTGAGGACAGGCTCGTTCCCCAGCCTGTGCGGATTGTTCTTTCCCATATGCCATCACTTCATCATCAGAGGCGGCTGGCTGTTTTCATAACCCAAATCAGAAATTGGCTGCTCAATGACACTGCCCGCCAATGCTGCTGCTCCGCTTTCACTTGAGGAATATGTTCCTCTGGTTCCTCCTGCTGAACATGAAGCTGTCCTCTGTGTGCTTCCTTGACTCTGCGATGTATTCTGTCATCTCTGCCACTTTTGCTGAGGCCTGATCAGCATAATGCAATGCTACAGCCTCTGCGAACATGGGCTCCTTGGGCGAGCCGTGGTCATTAAGGCCGTGATGGCTCACCATCATGTGCAGGATCTTGTTCTTCAGCACAGGATCAAATCCATGTATCTCATCAATCTTCTTCTCCACGAACGCGGTCCCGAGAGCGATGTGGCCCACGAGCTGGCCCTTTTCAGAAGCCTTTATCCTTGTACTCACCTCAAGCTCCTCCATCTTGCCGATGTCATGCAGCAGTGCCCCCGCGATGAGAAGGTCCTTGTCCAGATCGGGGAACTGCTTGTGGCTCAGGATGCAGTAGTTGAGGACTTCTATGGTGTGCTGGAGCAGCCCGCCTCTCCAGTTGTGGTGTATGCTTATCGCGCCCGGATGATTGATGAATTTCCTTCCGGTCTCCTCATCATTGAATATGTTCCTGAGCAGCTGCTTGATCTGCTCATTGCCCACATAATCTATTGTGCTGTCCAGCCCCTCCTTCATCTTCCCGATGTCCTTCTTGGGCGGTTTTATGAACTCATCAGGATTGTACTGGTCATCAGCCAGTATCTCTATAGGCTCATTGGTGGTGAGCTGGAGCTTGCCCATGTAGCTTGACGCCCTGCCCTTCACATGGACTACAGAATCAGGCTTTATCGCTTTGTAGAGGTTCGAGACTCTCGCTTCATCATCAGGACCCCAGAACCTGAAATCTATATTGTCCCCGTGCTCGTCTGTGAGCAGCAGTGATATTGAGTATCCGTTCTGGTATTTCTGGACACCTTTCTTTACCTTGACCACAAAGATGTCATCCACATTGTCCCCTTCCTGGATATCTGAGATGGGTTTTTTCCTGCTGAACATGATTTCATCCTCCTTTTGCCCCTCTGTCCGGCCAGTGCTGAATATTCAAAATATCTGTATCGCATTCTGCAGCCAGGGTTTATATGGTTTTTGGTTTTTTAGGGGCGCCTGTTTTGCGATTGTTCTGTGTGAGCCGAAATTATTATAATAATATTTAATAACTTCGAAAACCTTCCGTAAGCGATGACAAAAACCTATTATCTTGACACATGCATCTGGAGGGACTTCTATGAGGACAGGTTCGGTCAGGAAGGAAGGCCTTTGGGAATGTATGCTACAAGACTCGTAATGAAGATATTGAAGAATAAGAATCAGATCCTCTATTCAGAAGCATTGATCCGGGAACTTAAAAAAGCATACGCTGAAGACCAGATAAATGATATGCTTAATCTTTTGTTTTTGAACAATGTGTTGGTGAGAATAGAGATAACAAGAGAGGAATACAAAGAAGCGAGAAAAATATCACAACAGAGAGATATTCCTTTAGTGGACTGCCTGAATGCTGTCCAGGCCAGAAATCATGGGGCTGTTGTTATATCACAAGACAAGCACTTTTCTGATTTGAGGGATATTGCACAAGTATCAAAGCCCCAGCACATCATCTGAACCTTTTGTCAAGATCTTCCATCAGCTCTTTACTGGCTTCATCCCTTATCTCCCTGAGCCTCTTGTCGCTCACCTTAACCCTTGCTTTTCCCCTGAATTTCATGAACTCCTTTATCAGCTCATCCCTGCTCAGGTTTGTGAGCTTGTCCCTCACAGCCTCTCTTATAAATTCAGTGCGGGAATTAAAATTATGGTCCTTTATGCTGCTGTCTATCTTTTTCAGGACATCCTCCCGGAACTTGACTGTCACGACCTCCATATTACATGGTAATACAATGTATTATTTAAATATTTTGATTCTGTGTTCATGGAACATTGCATCTCTCATCATGGCCGCGCCAGTGAACTCGTATCAATAAAACCAACAATCAAGAAAAAGCCTAAAAGTCGTCATCAAACATGCTCTTTTTTAGCAGGGGTAGCCTGTCCTTATCGCTCTCTAAGTCTAACTCAGGTTTATTGAAGCTTTTTGACATGTCGAATTCGATATTTGGTTTGTCTTGTTCAATATAAGGCGCAGTATCCTTCAGCACCATGTTCTCAGGAGCGAAACGATCATTTGTCCTCAGGCATACGGGATCTCCTGGACTCCAGGGATGAGTTATAATAGAGTAATATTTCATCTCAAATTCCTTGTCCCGGTCATATAAAGGATACATTCTATCCCTCCTTGTGTTTTTGTTCCTTGCCTTTCAGGGCCTGTATCAGCTTTGCTGCTGGAGCGTGTTCATGGGTACTCTCTTATAAGTTTTTGCTGTAGTGAAGCGTACAGCGTGCCAGGTTTTGCAGCCTGATCCTGCATGCCTCTTGTATTGATGGGGATTCAATGATATATAAAGCTTTCGTTTTGTTACCACTAAAAAGTAACTTAAATTAGGGAGACTCTGCCTCCGCCCAAAATCAGAACATTTATAAATGATATTCTGCGTGGGAATGAGCATGGCATCAGGCAGAATATCAGAGAAACTCAGGCCGAAACTCATGGAAGAGGATCCTTTCACTGACATCCTCGGCCAGGAGAAAGTGAAGAGGGGCCTGAAGTCAGCCCTGCTCATGGGCAGGAACATTCTCATAATAGGGCCTGCAGGGGTGGGCAAGACAACCCTCGCTAAGAATGTGGCAAAACTGCTCCCTAAGACAAAGGAAAACGCAAAAGGGGCTGCAGATGAAGGAAGCCGTTTCGTCAGGCTGCAGGGCTCCCCTGACCTCACAGTGGAGGACATACTGGGGGATATAGACCCTGTGAAAGCCCTGAAGTACGGGCCCACAAGCACAGAGGCCTTCACCAAGGGAAAGCTCTTCAGGGCCCATAACGGAGTGCTTTTCTTTGACGAGCTGAACAGGTGCCCCGAGAAGCTCCAGAATGCTTTGCTGCAGGTGCTTGAGGAGGGCAAGGCAACCATAGGCTCGTATGATGTTGATTTTGATGTCGATTTCATATTCATAGGCACGATGAATCCTGAGGACAGCTCTACAGAGAAGCTCAGTGATGTCCTGCTGGACCGTTTTGACGCGCTTTACATGACCTACCCTGAGTCCATAGAGATAGAAAGCAGCATAATAAGGATGAAAGGCAGACAAATCGCGGAGGCGAGCGGCCAGCTGGTGAACACGATCTCATTGTTCGTCCGCACGCTCAGGGAGAGCAAGGACCTCGAGATGAAACCGAGTGTCAGGGCATCCATAGGCCTGTATGAGAGGGCGCAGTCCAATGCTGTTGTCAACAGCAGGAAGGAGGCTTCTTTCGATGATGTGAGGGATGTTGCGGTATCTGTCCTCGCGCACAGGATAAAGCTCAAGCCCTCGCTCCAGTACCTCAAATCTCCCGAGGATTTCATAAAAGAGGAGATGGAAAAGTTTGTGCGCCAAAAAAAGGAGCTGATAGAGCCCGGTAAAGGTGGTTCACTTTGACACACGGCCGGACGAGGACAAAAAGGTTTCCGGAACAGACCCTGCTGAAGAGCTGACCGGCAAGCTGGGGAATGGGGACCAGCTGATGAAGTCCGTCCTCGAGTCTGACAAGGAGACCATAGAGAAAGGGAAGCTCATCGAATCCGCGCTGAACAACGGCCTGAGTGCCTTCACGCCGGACATTCTTTTTGACAAGATGGTCAATAATTACAGGCTTGCCGAGAGCATATACGGCGAGCGCATGTTCAGGCTTCTTTCAGGCTATAGTTCTGAATACATAGAGAGGAACATAAAGATCCCTGAGTTCCAGAGGGAGCTGAAGCAGAGGATTGATGAGAGGATGAAGGAGCTCTCAAAGGACAAGGTAATCGATAACAAGCTCAACATAACAGAAAGAGGGATAAGCCTCGCCTCCCTCGTGATGCTCACTGAAGAGCTCGACAATATCATGCCTAAGGGAATGTTCGGGGAGCGCGCGCATAAGAAGCGATCCCATTATGGCAGCAGGGATGAAGTCAGGGATTTCACAGGGGGAGACCGCTATCGCGACATCGCCCTCAGGAAGAGTGTGAAGACAGCGGCAAGAAGGAAGCATAAGCGCATAGACAATAATGATCTCAAGGTGTTTGAGAGGGAGAGCAGGGGCAAATGCTACATAATATATGCGCTGGACGCTTCAGGCTCCATGAGGGGCGAGAAGCTGGGGAGCTGCAAGAAAGCGGGCGTGGCGCTCGCGTACAAGGCCACAATGAACAGGGACAAGGTGGGCCTGATAGTATTCGGTGATGAGATAAGGGCGCAGGTGGAGCCCACCCATGATTTTCCCCGGCTTCTGAGGGAGATGACGACCATAAGGGCGTCAAAGCAGACAGACATAGTCAAGACCATAAAGAGGGCCATCACCATGTTCCCGAGGACCGAGGCCACCAAGCATCTAATACTCCTGAGCGACGCCCTGCCTACTGCCGGCGATGATCCCGAAAGGAAGACTCTTGAAGCTGTCAGCATGGCAGGGAACAGGGGCATAACGATATCTGTTGCAGGAATAAACCTTGACCGCAAGGGAGAGGCCCTTGCGAAAAGGATTGCAGAGATCGGCAAAGGCAGGCTCTACCGCATAAAGGACCTCAAGGACATGGACAGGATAATACTTGAGGATTATCATTCTGTTGTTTGATTCTGTTGTTTTAGGAGATTGCCTTCTTCACAGGGGCGGCCGGACATGATCAGAACCAATAAAAATCCCTATATGCTTCTTTCCCCTTATGTGCTTCCCTTGTATGTTTCCCTTCCAATATACATTCCTGTTCGTATCCGTGCCACCAAATCCCTGCTGGCCGGATAATTCTTCTCTGCCTGCCTCATGTATCTCTTCATCTCTTCAGGCTCCCAGACTGTTATCATGCCCGCAAGGCCCATCACCACGGCCCTGTCCTCCAGGCCTCTCGCATCCCTCATCTCATGCGGTATCTTCACCGCGAGCTCCCTGCAGCCCGTCCCGCATATCATCATGTCCGTGCGGTAGATCTGCCTGTAATCCATTATGCTTGTGCTGATGCCTGTGTGTTGTTCCGGATATCCGGCCGGCACTATGGAGATGAAAGGATTGCTGGGCGCGTCCGCCACTATGACATCGGACAGGGAGGGATCCTTTACCACAGGAGCATGATACTGCTCAGGCAGGAAAAGCTTCCCGTCCTCTATCCTTGACTCAAATCTGCCCCTGAACATTCTTGCCTCTTCACCATCCCCCGCTGTTGTAAAACACGCTGCTGTCTTTCTCATCAGGAGAGCAGCTTATCCTGTCCTGCACTATGGAAAGGTAACTCCTCACTGCGCGGAATTCATCAGGGAAATAAGGAAATGGGCCTGTCTGTTTCCCTTTCACGCTGAATATGTGCGCAGGAGAGAACTCCTCAGGAAAACACCCGAACTTTGCCAGCCTTTTTTCCTCTTCATGCATCGCGGATTCGATATCACTCTCACAGTATACTTCAGAGGGCATCATGCCCCTCGAGTTCAGAGTGTCAAGCGCTGTTCTCAGCAGGAATCCCAGGCCTGAGTAATGCATCATTACCTGCCTTCCTTCCTGAATGCTGTCGTCATCAAGCTCGCATACCTCTGCACTATCAAAATGCTCAAAGAAGGGGTCAGGCAGGAACATGCATCCTATTATCCCGTCTTTCCTGTTGAAAAGATCTTTTGTTGATTCCTTCTCATAGAGCATTCCCATTCCGGACGCTGAGGAATCAGCATTATATAAAATTTACTACTTTTCTGTGGAAATCTTTGTTTTTAAATATCATCAAAAAATTTATATACTTCAGATACTATATTATACACCACACATAGGCTTATGCCTGGGGGTGTGTTATGGGGGTTATGGAGGAGATTACCTGCTCTGAGTGCGGTAATTACCCGAGGAAAATCGGGAAAGAGGTGTATTACTGCGAGGACTGCGACAGGATATTCACAATGGAGAATCCTGCGGAAGGAAAAAAGAAGCATGTGCTGACGCACTGAACAGCTTCCGCAGCCGACGCGCATGGATATTGCATGGATATTTATCCTGTCGGTCCGCTATACATGCCCTTGTCCTGTTTCTGTATCACACTCTTTTTCAGTCTTTTTTTTCAGAGTCTTTTTTTTCAGAGTATGCAGGCAGATGAAGCATACGCGGCCGTACTGACCAATACATATTTAAATGGCTCCTGAACCCCACACCCCATGAAAATAGCTGCATTCGTTGACACACACGGCAACACAAAGGCGCTGGAGAAGGCGATTGACAAGGCAAAGAAGAACAATGCAGAGATACTCATCTGCGCGGGGGATATATCCATATTTGAGAATGATATCAACAGGCTCATGAAGAAACTCAATACCGCAGGCCTGCCTGTCCTCATAGTGCCCGGAAACCATGAATCGCCCAAGACCATCAAGGAGATATGCAAAAAGCACAAGAACCTCAACCCCCTCCACAAGGCATTCTTCAGGGTGAAGGAGTATGTATTCATGGGGATGGAGGCGGACGGCTTCGGCATGGAGGACCCTGACTTCACCAAATGGGCATCCAAAGCGAAAAAGGAGCTGCTCAGGATGCAGAAGAAGGAGAAGAAAAGGTTCAAGATAATACTTGTGACGCACGCGCCGCCCCACAACACAAAGCTCGACAACCTCATGGGAAGCAACTGCGGCAACAAGGCAGTGAGGAAGTTCATAGAGGAGAACAATGTCCTTCTGTCCATCTCAGGCCACATACACGAGAACGCCGGCAAGATGGACACCATAAAAAAGACTAAAGTGATGAACCCCGGCCCTTACGGAAGAATCGTGTCAGTGTAGCCCTGCATCACAGAAGGGAGGCATTGATGATCCACAGGCATCGGCTAAGGGCACAGTACATTATCCTTCTTCCTTTCAGGGGCTTCGGGCCACTCATCAGTGTATCCGAAAGCGATAGTCATGTGCTGCTCATACCCATCCGGCATGTCAAGCTTCTCCATGACATCTTTCCCCTCAAGAAGCTTTGCCATTCCTATCGCGCAGCTTCCTATGCCGAGGGATCTTGCGGCCAGCATCATGTTCTGCGCTGCGGCAGAGCAGTCAAACTTTGCCCACTCATCATCCTTCGGCCTCAGGACCATTATCAGAAGGGGTGCATTGTAGAATATTGGGTCCTCCATTGTCCCTGCTCTCTCCGCAATCCTCGGATTCTTCTCCTTCGCCTCGTCCGCTATGCTCTCTGACATCTGCCTGATCATGTCCCTGTCTTTTATGACCATGAACCTCCACGGCTGCTGGTTCATCGCAGAGGGCGCGTAACGGCCGCATTCTATCAGCTCGTCGATGATCCCATCAGGTATGGGCTTGTCATTGAAGCTGCGCACGCTCCTTCTTGCCTTGATTGTCTCTATTGTTTCGTTCATAATATCAGCTTTATCCATCGCTGTCATAAAAACATCGCAGATCATAAAAGAGACGCATTCACTTGACTGAGGCGGGTGCTGCCGCCTTGACCACCTCAACAATATCCTTCCCTTTCCCACTGTCAAGAACAGTGCACGCGACGAGATCCCCCATCACATTAAGAGCCGCCCTTGACATCTCAAGAATCCTGTCCACTCCCAGTATAAGCGGTATGCCCGCAAGGGGTATGCCGGCGCTTGTGAGCACAGAAGAGAGTATTATTATGCCCACCCCAGGGGTTGCAGGCGTCCCTATTGAAGCGCCCACTGCTGTCACGATGAGAGCGAGCAGGACTGAGAGGGGCAGTTCCAGCCCGAAGAGCTGCGCCATGAACATTGTGGCAAGGCCCTGGTACAGCGCCGTGCCGCTCATATTGACTGTGGCCCCTATAGGTATGACGAACTGTGATGTTGAAGGGTCGATATTCATCTTCTCCTCAGCAGTCCTTATCGAAAGCGGGATGACTGCCGCGGAGCTGTCAGTGGAGAACGCCATAAGGAGGGCCTCCTTGCTGTCAGAAAGGAACTTGAGGGGATTCCTCCTCCCGAGTGTGGAAACTATGAGGAGGAAGAGTAGCATCAGGATGAAAAGTCCGAATATGACTGTTAGCACGTAGAATCCCAGGCCTATGAGGACATCAAGCCCTGTCTGCAGCGTGACTTTCGCCATCAGGCCTAATACCGCAAGCGGCGCTATGTACATGACCCATTTGACTATCGCCATGCAGACGGACTGGACTGAGCCCATCAGGTCCAGTATCGGCCTGGCTGTCTTCTTGTTAAGCGACAGCAGGGAGAAACCCACTATGAACGAGAGTATCACAACCTGCAGCATCTGCGAGTTCAGCATCGCGCCCAGAGGATTGGTGGGGATTACGGAGACCACTTCCTCAGGGATGGTCTTGAGGCTCAGAGTCTTTCCCCCTTCATCACCATTAGTGATCTCTTCTGACAATGCAGTCGTGTTTATGTTCTCCTTCAGGAGGTCAGGGTCGATGTAACTGCCCGGCTGTATGACATGGCCTACAACAACGCCTATCGCCACTGCTATCCCCGAGACTATGAGAAAATATGCGACCAGTATTAATCCTTTCCTCTTCAGCTTCTTGAGGCTTCCGCTTGATGTTATGCCTTTGAGCACAGAAGCGAAGACAAGGGGCACCACGACGACCTGTATCATGGCTAGGAAGAACATGCCTGGAAGGGCCAGCCACTCCCCCAGCACTGATGAGGCCTCCTCGCTTATTAGCCCTGTGGAGGGGCCGAAAATCAGCCCTATCATGACTCCGAGTATCATGCCTATTATTATCTGGAGCCAGAGCTTCCGCTTGAGCAGCGTGATGAGGTGCTCATTCATCTCCTTGAGATGCTTAGAGTGCATCAGGCCCATCGAGCCGCTGAAAAGACCTCTTTTGCCTAAAGTCCTGAGCATGGGGCTCTGATAATACAGTCTTGTATTTAAGTTTTTTCAAAAAGCAGGGTCTGTCCCAAGTGAAGGTCAGCGCCAATATCGTGAGCGCTTTCTATCTGAAAGATCAGGCTGACAGAGGGGTCGCTCCCTACGGGAGACGTCAGCTTTAGATAGAGGAAGCAGGCGCGAGCCGGCCGCTGACCCGAGCTTTTCCTCATGAAAAGCGAGATTTGGGACAGGCCCCAAAAAGCAGATTCAAAAAATAATCATGGAGGGGATTGCTCTTCACATTCTCTTTTCAGTCCCTTCTGTCCCTCCCGTCGCTTCTGGAATAGCCTTTCTCCTCAAGATAATCATCAAGGATCTGCACAGCCTCATCCACCCTGTATATGGTGCCTTTTGGGAAACCATTCTCAGTCATTATCTTTCTCACATCAATTCTTGCTATGGGTGGCGATGCCTTGACCATGTAATCCCCTGTTATGACCTGGCTTTCATCATCCCCTCCATCCCTGAGCCTGCAGAAGCCTTCACGTATGAACCAGAGGCCTATCGCTTGCCCCCTGAGATTGCTGTAGTCCTTCACTCTTTCGAACGGGAAGGCCCTCCTTACCATCACTGTCTCTTTTTTCCTGTCTATCCAGTAAGTGATATGGCCTGTATGATATCCTTTTATAAAGCAGTTGTACTCCGTCTCTCCCGCGTTGCTGTACCTTTCAATGGGCCTTCCGCTCAGTGAGCTGGCGATGCGTATGAAAGGGTCTGAAATACGCCTGCCTGAGCTTTGACTGAAATCCACGGGCGTCCTGAGCCTGAGCTCAAGATCATCCTCTATCATGCTTCCATCCGATGAAGAGAGATCCGCATCGATTGAGCTGATACCCACAGGGTCCCTGCCTGAACGATGCATCCTGTTGATTATTCTGCGCATTGAGCGGCTGGGCTGACAGCCCTTTTAAAAATGTTTATGTTTCCCCCCCTGTCTTCCTCACAGCATAAACCCTGTCATTCCTCCTGGCTTTTTTCAGGGTCTTCACTCCTGCGCTCTTCCCTTTCTGGACACGTTCCACAGGCTCCCCCCTGATCTCTATAGAATCAGCTTCCTGCCTCAGCACTCCTGTTGTCGGCCCCTGTATCATTATTGTATCTCCTTTTTTCAGGCCTCCTGCCTCAAGCTTCACTTCAGCCACAGACTGTTTTGGATAATAATTTTTGACCTTTCCTATGTAAGCTTTCTTCTCTGTGGCTTTTGTCTCAGGGCTTGCCCACTCCCTGACAGGCTTTCCAAGGTAGAACCCAGGGCT
>JAWOBY010000060.1:0-15219 GCA_046484055.1 Candidatus Woesearchaeota archaeon
GCCACTCATAACCAGTATTCTCATAATTTCACTGGTTTGGATGATGGTGATTATTCTGTTGAGGCTTATGCTCAGGACTGGGCTGGCAATGTGAACAGCACAGGAGTTAGGACTGTTACTGTTGCCCAGCCTCCTTCTGGCGAGATTCTTACTCCAACTAATGAGAGCTATAATACCTCTCAGGAGCAGAATTTCACGATTAATGCTTCAGATAATACTGAGCTTTCCAACGCAACACTCACAGTCGCCAACAAAACTGACACGTACAACCAGACCACCTATTACTTTTCCGCAGCCTCCCAGAAAATAGCAGGCCTCATGATAAGCCTGAAGGATGGCTTTTACAACTGGTTCTGGGATGTTATGGATTCTGCAGGCAATCTCTTCACCACAGGCAACTCAACAATAACCATAGACACCACAAAACCAACCCTGGCATGGGAGGACCCCACGCCCGCGAACAACTCAGGCAAGAGCGAGAGCTTCACACTCAACATCACAATAACTGACGCCAACCTCGCAAACATCACATACTCATGGAACGGCACCAACACAAGCTACAATGCTTCAGAGCTCACGAACCTAAGCAGTACTGAATGGCTTTTCACCCACACACAGACAGGACTCATCATAGGCGAAACCTACAATTACTCAGTTTCAGCAACAGACCTGACAGGAAACAAAAACAACACAGAAACAAGACACCTCCTCGGCAACAGCTGGCCTGTCCTGCAAAGCCTGAATTACACGCCCAACACTACTTATCATCTTGATCCTCAGACAGAAGTGAGCATAACAGTGAACATCTCAGACTCTGACAACAACATGGACAGTGCCATCCTGCAGTGGAGGAATGGTACAGAAGCATGGAGTAACACCAGCATGAGCAACACCACACCAAAAAACATAACAACAATCTTTGAGGGCTCATTCACGCCCTCAGGAGAGGGTAACCACTCCTTCAGAATATACTTCAACGACACAGAAGGAGCTGACAACACAAGCGCAATAAACAATCTCAGCGTGTTCTGGGACTGTACCTGGAACATAAGCCCTCAGAACATAGGCCAGTTCGCAGGATGGGACGAGAACAAGAACATAACCAACATAACCATCAACAACACTGGTGACGAAAACTACTCAGACAGCAATTGCGAGCTTGACTTCAGGCTTGAATATGATCTTGCTGAGGGAAGGATATACTTTGATGATTCTTACTACAAGCCCTCCAGCACTTACACGCTTCAGGCTAACACAGACACAAGCATAAGGGTTAATGCGTCTTTCCTTGCTGAGACTCTTGAAGAGGATTTTGAGATCACTGTGACTGAGATGACAGGCATAACCAGCACCAGCACCAGGAATGCGACTGGCACTCTTATCTCCACTTCAGGAGGCCCTTATTTGTATCAGGAGTTGGAATCCGCCCCACCCTCCCTCTACCTAAAAAAGCAGAATTTCAGCCTGAAATCCTACATCAGAAACGTAGTCGGAGACGGAACAATCGCCAAAACAGCGTATAATGTGAGCCACAACTGGAGCCTTCCGCCAGGATTCCTCGCAAGAACAGGCAACGCCGCCAAGAGCTACGACAACCTCACCAACAGCAGCCTATTCTACCACAACCTCAGCATGGTCTTCAACAGCAGTAATCTTGAAGGCATGAGCCCGGGCACTGTAACAGTTCACTTGTACGCCCAAGGCTATGACTCTGACGGCAGCCTCATCGAACATTCCGGAGGGAAAACAGTTCTTTCTGAAAAAGTCAATATCACCCTATCATGCTACGGCGGCTCTGACGGAATCTACGTCACCGCATGCGGAGAACTAGACGGCGACCACACCGAAGAAGAAGAAACCACCACCGACTCCGACAGCGGAAGCAGCGGCAGCGGAGGAGCAGGAGGAAGAGTCTCAGGCGGAGCGGCAGGAGCATACATCTCCAGATTCATAAGAACATCAGAAGACGTCGAAGTCGTAAGAGGCGAAGGAGAAAAATTCTCCGTAAGCTTCGAAAACCCATATACAGACTCCCAGCTCAAAGACCTAAACATTGAGATCGGCGGCATCTACTCAGACTACCTCGAAGCAGAACCCGGCCGCATCAGCAAACTCTCAGCAAACGAACCCGTAAACGTCAGCGTAACAGTCTCAGCCCCATCATACTTCAGCGAAGGCAAATACAACCTCACCATCACCATGAGAGGAACCCGCGTTGAAAACATGACCACCTCAGAATTCGCCAGCAAAAAACACCTCTCCATGACAATACTCGAAATCAGCAGGGAAAGAGCGACCGAATACCTCAACAAAACCAAAGACTTCATGAGAGAAATGTCCCTCGAAGGCATGTACACACGCGACATAAACAAAACATTCCAGAAGATGAACACATCATACTCAAAAGACAAAACAGCCCCAGTCAAAGAAGGATTCAAAGAAGCCAAAGACCTCTACCAAACCGCCTTCAAAGTAAAAGACACCCTCAACAGCATGAAAAACAACATGCAGACAGCCGAACTCAAAGGCATAGAAACAACCCAAACAGAAAAACTCATCAACCTCGCCAAATCCGCATACCTCAGAGGCGACTACCACACAGCACTAGACAGACTCAAAGAAGCCCAACTCAGCTACGCAGTAGAAGTCAAAGGCGAATTCAGACCGCTCTACTACATCAAACAATACCCAAAAGAAACCGCAGCCATGGCAGGCATAGCAGCAGTACTCTTCTTCAACACAGTGCTTTTCGCTCGCTGGAGAGCCCTTAAAAGGAGAGTCAAACTACTCGACCAGGAAGAAAAACTGATCATCGGCCTCATGAAAGTAGTCCAAAAACACTGCTTCGACGACGGCAAAATGAGCATGGAAGAATACCAGAACACAATGAACCAATACGAAACCAGACTACACGAAATCATCCACAAAAGAATCGAAACAGAATCCAAAATAAGCAACATACTAAGACTCGGCACAGGCAAAAGAAAAGCGCTTGAAAGAGAATCCAAAAGACTCAAAGAAATCCTGGAAGACACCCAAAAACAATACTTCGACAAAGGCAAAATGGAAACAAGAGTATACCAAAACATGCTCAAAAGCTACTCAACAAGACTCTCAGAAGTCGAAGAAAAGCTTGCTGTGCTGGAAGCAAACAAGGAGCTGAAGAAAAGCAGGTGGAAAATATTCAAAAGATAGTCAATGATGACAGGGGATAATATGGCAAAAAGAGGTGTTAAAGAAACTAAAGCGATTGTCCTGCTTGCAGTTCTATTCCTGAGCATCATCCTTCTTCCCTCCGCCTTCGCCCAGGAGGACAAGAACATAACCAATGAGGATGCTGAGAACGCCCTCAACAGCATGAACGAGACAATGCACAGCATGATTGAAGATGGCTTCAATGTCAACAGGATAAATGACACTCTCCGGGAGTCCCTCAAGATGTACAGGGCCCAGAAAGTTCTTGAGAAGGAGGGGGAAAAGCCGGATTACTCATCGATACTGGAGGCGCATGATGATGTCATTGGGATGAAGGATGAGGCATATCACGCAAAAGACCTCCTCTATGTTGCAGAGCAGGCCTACAAGAGCCTAAGGGATAAAGCGGAAGAACACGATACAAACATCTCTGAAGCAGAATCCCTGTTTGAGAGCGCAAGGCAGGAATTCAACGACGAGAGGTATGAGAAGGCTGCAGAGCTGGCGGAGCAGGCCGAGAAGAAAGCTATAGAGAAAGAAGCTTCATTGACAACAGTGAGCCTGTTCTATGACACAGTCACAGGAAGCATAAAGGA
Source organism: Candidatus Woesearchaeota archaeon (assembly GCA_046484055.1). Lineage (GTDB taxonomy): Archaea > Nanobdellota > Nanobdellia > Woesearchaeales > UBA12501 > JAWOBY01. The sequence continues at coordinate 3,792 of JAWOBY010000060.1, forward strand.
TTTCTTTGTGGAAAATTACAAGATAATAATCGCGTCAGTGATAGGGTTCCTGCTCGCGCTCTTCATATTCTGGTATCAGCTGAAGAGGATGATGCTGAAGATGAAGCTCAAGCGGCTGCTGGTTGAGAAAGACACCCTCAAGAAGGTCATACAGCGCACCCAGCATGATTATTTTGAGAAGAACAGGATTTCAGAGACTGATTATAATCTTAAGACCCAGAAGTTCACCGAGATGATGAGGGACATAGACAGGAGGATTCCCCTCATAAGGGAGCAGCTCGCGAGGATAAAGAAGGACGATAAGATAGAGTCAAATAAAGAGGTGGAATGATGACAGGCAAGAAAAAAGGTTTTTTTTCAAGGATATTCAGCAAGAGCAAGGATAACAATAAAGAGGGGCAGAAGGCAGAGCCTGAGCAGGAAGAGGATCACAAGAAGGCGTTTCAGCCTGAAGATGATCACCAGAAAGAAGAGGAGGTCACTTTCACAAAGACAGGTGTTCCGGGATTTGACAGCCTTACAGAACAGGGAGTGCCTGAGGGCAGCGCCATCCTAGTTGAGGGCGGCCCGGGATCGGGCAAGACGATATTCTGCCTCACCACAGCATTCAATGCGTGCAAGCAGGGAAAGAAAGTCCTGTACATGAGCTTTGAGGAGCCTGAGCACAGGCTGAGAAGCCATATGAAGAACTTCGGCTGGGACCCGAGCGAGTATGAGAAGAAGAACCAGCTCATGATAAAGAGGTTCAATGCTCTTGATATAGCAAGAAGCGTCGAAGCCCTCCTCTCTGAGGCAAAAAAGGAGCTTCTCATAGAGGTACAGCCGATACTCATACCCAAGGATTTCGACCCTGACATAGTCCTTGTGGACTCGCTGAGCAGCATAGCTTCAGCATTCTCAGGCGAGGAATCAAGGTTCAGGGTGTATATGGAGCAGCTGTTCAGGTATCTTGAGAGCCACCAGATGACCTCATTCCTCATAAGGGAGACAGCATCCCCGACACACATAGGAAGGACATTTGTTGAGAAGGGAGAGGCCGTATCATTCCTCAGCGACGGAATAATAGCCATATACAATGTCATAAGGGACACAGGGAAGAGGGAGAGGGCCCTTGAGATAATAAAGATGAGGGGCACTGACATAAAGAGGAACATAGTCAAGGCAGAGGTCAGTAAAGGAAAGGGGTTCATAGTGTATCCCGATGAGTATGTTAAGGGATCATACAGGCTCACATGAGACTGCAGGAAGCAGGCGCCCCAAACACCACATACCGCATTTATATGCCTCATAAAAGAGCGTGGATCATCCCGCATGACTGCCCCGCTGGCCGCATCATGACCAGCAAACTATTTAAATACAGGACAGATTTATATTAACAAGTTCGAATATGTTTGACAGGCCGCCCAAAGAGTGAATCAAAAAAAGACAAAAAAAAGAGGTACAGGATGAGCGATGCGCTGATATATCTCACATACCTGGGAGTGATACTCCTGCTGGGCCTGGTCTGCACGGCTGTGGCCAAGAGGCTCAAGCTTCCGAGCGTGCTTCTCCTTATCCTTGCGGGCATAGCGCTCAACAGGCTGGAGTATCAGGGGCATCAGCTGATAAACCTCCCTGAGGTCTTTCTTACAAGCATAGGGATACTCTCGCTGGTCATGGTCGTGTTCGACTCTGCATCCAATTTCAAGATAAAAGAGTTCGACAAGGCATCGCTGCCTGCGGTTAAACTCACGATCACATTCCTCCTGTTCTGCATCACTCTGCTTTCATTCTCGGCCCATTACCTCTACGGCGCATCATGGGGGCTTTCCGTGCTTTTCGCGGCGCTGATGGCGGGCACAGCAGCTGATGTCGTATTGTTCATAATGCCCGAGACCTCCAACAAACTCCTGCAGATGCTTGAGGTGGAATCCATAATCAACACGCCGATAATAGTCCTCATCCCTTTCATAATGCTTGATTTCATACAGAGCGTGCAGCCTGAGCTCCTCATGACGAGATTCATAGAGCAGATAGCGCCTTTCCTCCAGCAGATTGTGACCGGAATAGGAGCGGGAGTCCTAATAGGCCTTATAATACTCAAGGCCATGAAGAGATGGTATTCAGAGAAGCTGTCCCCTCTGGCGCTGACAATCGCGGCGCTGCTCACCTATGTGCTGGCGGAGAATCTCGGAGGCAACGGCGTTCTTGCTGTCACCACCATGGGCCTGCTCTTCGGTTCTGTGTATATCAAGCAGAAATCAAAGATAATGGGTTTCTCTTCCATATTCTCAAACAGCCTTGAGATACTCCTGTTCATACTCGTGGGATTCATAGTGACAATACCCCTCACCCCCCGCTTCTTCATATTCTCAATAGGATTCTTCATAATACATCTCTGCGCGAGATATTTCGCTGTGCTTGCCTCATTCAGGAAGAAATATTCCCTGAGAGAGAAGCTTTTCATAACCCTCAACAGCCCCAAGGGAATCGCGGTAGCGGTAGTGGTTTTCATACTCGCGACAAAGAACATAGTGGGCATGGAGGAGATAACAGACCTTGTGCTTGCGGCAATGCTGTATTCAATAATAGTCTCTTCCATAGTGGCCAAATTCTCGAAGTATTTCATACACAGGGAAATAATCAAATAGTTAATCAGGTAGTCCGGGAGAACCTCATTCCCGAAATTTTTTAAGAACCATCAGACCCCCTGAATCAAGACTCCGCAATAATGGCAGTGATGTGATTGATTCCTCAGCAGATCATTCAGCCTCAAAAAGATCTGTGCTGAGATATTTCTCTCCCCTGTCAGGAAAGATCACCACTATGTTCCCTGAATCCATCTTCTTTGCCGCTTCAACAGCAGCATGCATCGCAGCTCCGCTGCTCATCCCCACAAATATGCCCTCTTTCTTTGCGATCCGCCTTGCCATCTCATAAGCATCCTCTGTCTCTATCATCACTGTCTCATCAATCATGGACTCATCATATATCTCAGGGACAATGGCCTCTTTCATGTTCTTCAGCCCCTGTATGTAATGCCCCTCAACAGGATGCGCGCAGGCAATCTTTATCCTTGGATTGTTCTCTTTCAAAACCTTGCCGACACCCATGATCGTGCCTGAAGTCCCTATTGATGAAACAAAATAATCAACCCTTCCGTTTGTCTGCTTCCAGATCTCCTCCCCTGTTGTCTTGTAATGGGCCATCCTGTTGTACTCGTTTGAGAACTGGTCCGGCATGAAGTATCTCTCAGGATTCTCGCTTACAAGCTGTCTTGCTTTCCTTATGGCCCCGTCAGTGCCTTCCTCAGCAGGAGTCAGTGTCACTTTTGCTCCGAAAGCATTTATCATCTTCCTTCTCTCAACAGAAACAGCGCTGCTCATGACAATCTCAACACCATAACCCCTGACTGTGCCGATCATAGCAAGGCCGATCCCTGTGTTGCCTGATGTCGGCTCTATTATTGTCTTGCCTTTTGTGAGTCTGCCTTCTGCTTCAGCCTGTTCTATCATCTTCAGAGCGATCCTGTCCTTTATGCTTCCAGTGGGATTGCTGCCCTCTATCTTTGCATATATTGTCACGCCCTTGTTCGGATTGAGACTGTTTATCCTCACCAGAGGGGTATTGCCTATTGCCTGAAGAATATTCTCAAATATCATCTACTGCCGGAAAAAGCAGGAATATATAAAGATTGCTGACAAAAATTATAAAAGAAGACACTATTTCTTTTTAGCATGGTCATCAGGATAGGCCCTGCAGGCACAGGAGGGAATTCTCTTGAGGGAATAAGGAGGATGAAGGAGCTTGGCCTGGATGCTGTTGAGATTGAGTTCGTGAGGGGAGTCAGGATGTCAAATGAGCTCGCCAGCAGGATCAGTGAGGAGAACAGGAAGCTCGGCCTCACGCTGTCCGTGCATGCTCCTTATTACATAAACCTCGCTTCGCATGAAGCGGAGAAGATAGAGGCCTCAAAGAAAAGGATACTGGACTCCTGTGAGAGAGCCCATCACATGGGCGCGGAATGTGTTGTATTTCATGCCGCGTTCTACGGAAAGCATACTGCTGAGGAATGCTACAGCCTGGTGAAGGAGGCCGTAATTGAGATGCAGAGAACAATAAAAGAAAACAGATGGGACGTGATCCTCTGCCCTGAGACAACAGGCAAGAAGAGCCAGTTCGGCACTATGGAGGAGCTTTCCAGGCTTTCGGCAGAGACAGGATGCGGCGTGTGCATCGATTTCGCGCACATCTACGCGAGGAATAACGGAAGCATAGACTATGACAGGACAATGGAACAGATCAAAGGGCTGAAGCACGCAACAGCGCATTTCTCAGGCATAAACTTCAATGAGAAAGGCGAGCGCAACCACGAGCTCACTTCTGAGGAGAGCGTGAGGGAGCTCTTCACCAGTCTAAGGAAGCATGACATATCAATAACAATAATAAACGAAAGCCCGGACCCTGTCGGCGATGCTTTGATGATGAGAAAAATCCGGGAGGAGAAGAGATAAGCCGCCCCCACTGCCCCCAAGGAGTATGGGATTCCTGCCCGAAAAAATATTTAAAGCCCGCGCGTAACGGAGAGATATTATGGAAAGAAAAAAGGTGACTGTCTGCCCCAAGTGCGGATCGAGGGACATCGATTTCCACCAGAGAGGCTCAAGAGGGGACCATATGGAGTGCAGGGCCTGCGGCCATGTAGGGAAGTTCAGTGAGGAGTTTGTGGATGAGGATGGCGATGATATCTGGCCATGATATCCCACGAGATCAGATCCCTTGACCATGGCAGTCCCAGCCGGAATATCCCCTATGAGTCCGCCAGTCAGGAGAGCGCGCCCGGCCGGAAAAACGGGCCTGGAATGCCACCAAAACCTATTTAAATGGCCTTAAAACCCTTCATTGCATGCCTGAGAGCCCCAAAAGCGCTGATAAAGGAGACGAGCCACGTGATGGAAGGGAAGCGAGAAAGATAGTGATTGACACCAATTTTCTTCTCATCCCCCCCAAATTCAGGCTTGATATCTTCCATGAGATCGACAAAACAGTTAATTTTAAATATCAACTCATAATCCTCAGTAGAAGCCTTGAGGAGCTCAAAAACATCGTTTCAAAGCCGAAAGGCAACAGCGCCAGGGGCGCTGACAGGGAGGCCGCAAAGACCGCTCTGGAGCTTTTAGAAGCGAAAAGAGAATCTTTGGGGGATAAGCTCCGCGTCGTGGGTTCAGAGGGCCATGTGGATGATACTATTGTTGAGATGGCCTCGCATGACAAGAGAATGATAGTCGCTACACAGGACAAGGAGCTCAAGAGAAGGCTGAAGGAGCAGGGGAACAGTGTGATGGTGATGAAACAGAAAAAATATCTGGAAATCGAGGGTTAGACTGAGGGGTGAAAAATGTTTTACAAAATAACAGTGAGGGATCATATAAGGGTCCCGCCAAAGATATTCAATCTTCCCACAAAGGACGCGGTAATACAGATGATAAAGAAGAAGTTTGAAGGCTTCATATCGGGCGAGCTCGGCGTCGTCATCGATGTCGCTGACGTGAATGACATAAAGGAGGGGGTTGTCATACCCGGTGATGGAGCATCTTATTTTGACACTGAATTCGAGCTTTACTCATTCAAGCCGGAGATGCAGGAAGCCGTGTACGCCAATGTGAGGGACATAGCGGATTTCGGCGCTTTCATGAACATCGGGCCGATAGAGGGAATGATACACATAGGCCAGACAATGGATGATTACGTGAGCTTCAGCAAGGACAAGGTCCTCACAGGAAAAGAGACAAAAAGGACCCTCAAGGTCAATGACAGGTGCAAGGCAAGGATAGTGGCTGTCAGCTACAAGGATGTGAACAACCCCAAGATAGCGCTCACGATGAGACAGCCCCTGCTCGGAAGGCTGGACTGGGTGGAAGAGGAGATAAACAAGAAAAGCAAAGGCGGCGATGATGGGAAGAAAGAGGGGGCCAAGAAGGAAGACTCCAAGAAAAGCCAGTCCGGCGGCAAGAAAAAGAAGGAATGAACAGGAAGGATGAAAAATGGTAAAGAAAAAGGTATGCAAGGACTGCAAGCTCTTCTATGACGGCAGTGAATGCCCGAACTGCAAGAGCAACCAGACCGCGACCAGCTGGAAGGGAAGGATCTCCATACTGGACACTGAGAATTCAAGGATCGCAAAGAAGATAGGCATAGAGAACAGCGGGGAATACGCGATAAAGATAAGATAAGCAGAGGATAATCATGAAACTGGAGATAAAGAAGGAAAGGGACACGCCCCTGCTCTCAAGGAAGAGGGTGACCCTCAACGCAGAGTATGAAGGCTCGACACCGTCAAGGATGGACATAAGGAAGGAGACCGCAAAGAAGCTCAAGGCGAAAGAGAATCTGGTTGTCATAAAGCACATATACACCAGGTTCGGCGCACAGAAAGCCAAGATAATCGCGCATGTCTATGAGGATGAGAAGGACATGAAAAAGCTTGAAGGAGAAGGTCTCCTCAAGAAGCACAATGCAGGGGAAGAAAAGAAAGAGGGCGGAAGCGACGAGGGCTCGAAATCAGGAGAGGAACCAGAGAAGGAGGAAGAGAAGAAAGAAGAGCCTGCCGGCGAGGAAGCGAAAGAAGATACCCCTGAAAACAAAGAGGAACAGGCCGGCAAGGAATAACTGAACAAGGTACGATAAAATGGCAAGCAAGAAGAAGGAAAGGAAGAACCATCCCAATCACGTGTACAAGGCCTACAAGACCGAAGGCGAAAAGGTTGAAAGGCTCAGGAAGAGCTGCCCGAAGTGCGGCAGCGGCGTTTTCATGGCCCAGCACAAGGACAGGGCAACATGCGGAAAATGCCACTATACTGAATTCTCGGGGAAGAAATAGAAAGGATAAGTCCTGACAGGCAATATCCCCGCACACGCATATCACCCCCAGTGCCCAAGAGGCCGCCAACACATCAAAATCTTTATAAATAAAACTCTCTCATGGCGTGTTATGAGCTTGCTTGAAGTGATAAAAGAGAGGCGCAGCATCAGGAAGTACAAGGATGTGGCCGTGGAATGGGACAAGATGGTCCAGGTGCTTGAAGCAGGGAGGTGGGCCCCTTCCGCGGGAAACCTGCAGGAATGGAAGTTCGTGGTCGTTACAGAGAAAAGCGTCAAGAAGAAAGTGGCTGATGCCTGCCTGAAACAGGACTGGATAGAGACCGCGCCCATACTGATCGTCATCTGCTCAAATCCTGAGAAGCCAGAGCAGTTCTACGGGAAGAGGGGAAAGGAGATGTACACATTCCAGAACTGCGCCGCCTGCGCAGAGAACATGATTCTCACCGCGACAGAGCAGGGCCTGGGGACATGCTGGGTCGGCGCTTTTGATGATGAGATGCTGTCTGATGCGGTCGGCATGCCGGGGAGGGCGAAACCGATGATGGTCCTCACATTCGGCTATGCTGATGAGAAAGTGCCTGCTCCGCCGAGGACCGTGCTTGAGAGCATCGTTTTCCTGCAGAGCTACGGCAACAAGGTCAAGAATGTCAATATGGTATTGTGGGACTGGAGCCTTGAGATGGAGAAGCACGCCAAGCAGGGCAAGGAAGCCGTCCAGTCAGGAGCGAAGAAGCTGCACAGCAGGCTGAAAGAGCATGCAGGGAAGCTGAAGGAAAGCGCGAAGAAGAAGATGGAAGAGAGGAAGAACAGAGAAAAAGATCAGTGAGGGAGTTCCTGCGCATACCTGTCATTTTCTGTCATTAATGTATCAATACAGTAACATCAGTGCAAAAGGCAGAACACAAAGAACAGGATATCCTTTAGGGAATTCCAGCGCCTTATGCGGACTCTATTATTTTTAACTCGCGTTCCCTGGAAGATTCAATAGCTTTCTTCTCAGTATCCAGTTTCTGCTGGAGATATCTCACTGCCTGCCCCGCTATGGGGTAAAGGTCACCTATCATCTCCCCTGAGGAAGGTACTGTCTGCGACAGAGTCCGCGGATCACCATTGCGTTCATATGCTCCTGCACAAGGCCTGTAAGATAATTTGAGCACCTGAGTGCCCATATCGCCGAATGATCCGAAATCCAGCTTCACATCCCGGAATTCCTTGCTCACATAATGTTTAAGATGCTCTATGTACTGGCCGAGCATCGGCTGCCTGTCCATGGTTATGAAACCATCCTCCACTTTTATCATGGCTTCAAGTTTCCTGCCGTAGAACTCAAGATTAATAGAGAACGCATCAGATGGGTAAAGGGTAAGGTTGAGGTCAAACCCCTCGCCTTTTTTACCCCTGCTTTTATGATCTTTGACTTCCCCGTTTATCCAACTGGCTGGTGGCATAAAGGGCCCTCTGCTATCGAAGATGAATCTTACCCTTTCTAAGTAGGGCTCTTCAGCGCGGAGATGCGGGGAATTCGCCTGATCTCTCGCCATGAATACCTCCTCTGCAATCAAACTCGCTTCATCCCGAAAATCTTCGCGGGACGCGAGACTTTTGATATCCTCGCCGGGAAAAAACTCATGAATCCTGGATTCAAGGTAATTTGCATGCCCTTCCGCAACTGCACCTACTGCAGATGTGAAATCATGATAAGAGAAGTCAGTTCCGGGCAGGAACAGCATTCCTGACTGCTCTTTTGCGAATGATCTCGCAACATCATCCATATCCTTGTCAAACTTTATGATCTCGCCTGTTTCAGGCAGGACCACCTGAACATCATGGCTCAACCCAGTTATGAAATGATAGACCCCCATCAAACATTCTATATCAATGCTTACGTTCGCTTTTGAACGGCTTATAGGGGAGATGAGAGGTCCACTGTTAGAATCCTCCTGATTAAAAAATCTCGGCTCCATGAGCCAGAATGAGGCGGTCATGTTTAAATAATTTTCGCTCTGAAGGCCTAAAAAGCCCTCCAGAGACGTCCTCGTTTGGTTGCGAAAACAAGGGATGATGGTCTGCTCACAAGGACAGATGAGTGTGCCGGCACAGCGGATGTTTTGGCTGAATTCATTACAAGCGATATGATCCAGAATACAATCCAGAATATAATTCAGTTATTATCACAACAAAAAAGAAAAAAAGAAAAAAAGGCCCCGAAGGGGGCCAAACCATTCGCCTCCACCAGTTAAATTGGTTTGGGGGTGGTTTAAAAGATGGAGGCAGAAAACAGTTGATCATGATAGTTTCGTGATGATTCTTTTGCTGTTCTCCGGAATGACATTGTCATTCTCCTGTTCCCCAACTGTTTCTCTCCTTACCGGCCCCAACATGCCCGGTCTGTCCCTGTGCGGAAAATGATTGTGATCGATTGCAATGAAAATAAAAAAATATTTGATGGCCTTATTTGACCATCTCAATCCCCAGCTCATCGCTCAGCTGTTCTGCCTGCTGGCTGGGCTGTGTGTGGTCCCTCTTGCCGAGTATCCAGGGGGAGTTCACTCCTGTTATGATTGTCATCACAGTGAGTTTCCCTTTCATGTGGTCATCGACCCTTGCGCCCCAGATGACATTCGCGTCGGTGTCCATCGCTTCTGTCACAAGCTCGCCTACCCTTGAGATCTCGTCAAGGGTCATGTCAGGCCCTCCTGAAACATGGATTATCGCTCCTGTCGCTCCCTGATAGCTTATGTCCAGCAGTGGATTTGTCAGAGCCCCTTTCACAGCTTCATCAACCTTGTTTGAGGTGTCTGATGCTCCGACTCCTATCGCTGCCACTCCTCCATCTGTCATTATAGCTTTCACGTCCGCATAATCGAGATTCACAAGGCTCGGGATCGCTATGGTCTCCACAATCCCCTTTATCATTGTTGATACAAGCTCGTTCGCTACCGCAAATGCCTGCTGTACAGGAAGGTTTCCCGCGATATTGACCAGCCTGTTGTTGTCTATCACAATGACCGTGTCTGAGACCTCTCTCAGCTGCTGGAGGCCGAATTCCGCCTTGTCTATCCTCGCCCTTTCGATCTTGAAAGGCATTGTGACAGTTCCGATGACTATGGAGCCTGTGTCCTTTGCCATCTTCGCCACGACCGGTGCTGCTCCTGTGCCGGTGCCACCGCCGAGGCCCCCGCACACGAATACCATGTCTGAATCCTTGAGTGAGTCTCTTATGTTCTGCATGCTCTCCTTGGCCGCTTCTGCCCCTTTGTTCGGGAAACCGCCGCAGCCGAGGCCTCTTGTGAGTTCCTGACCTATCATCAGCCTTTTGTCAGCTTTTGATATGCCAAGGTGCTGCGCGTCAGTATTCGCTGCGATTATCTCTGCTCCCTGTATCCCTTTCTTGTGTAGCCAGCTTACCATATTGTTGCCGGCTCCGCCTACGCCGATCACCTTTATGGTGGCCTGGCTCATCTCAAATTCAGGCTGCTGCTGTTCTTCCTGTGTCTTTATCGCGTCTTGCACAACAAAATCCATCTTTTTTACCCCCTTGCGGTTTTTTTGGTTTATCACACGGTCTGTGAGCGTTTTTTTCTATTCTGCCTCTTTCCTTTCTTTCATGACCTGTTCCTTAATATACATTCCAGAGAATATAGTTCCACGTACATAAATATTTAAATATTTGCACGTACTATATTCTCTCTAGAAGTCAGATTTTACTTGCGCCAACAAGTATTAATCGCCAACAATCGCCAAATCACGAGTTTTCGCCAAAAAACTCGGGTATTATTTCTTTTATGAAACATATATAATATAAATAAATTTCTGCCTTTAAAAATATATATCATAGTACATATTAGTGTGGGTTTTTGTATATTAGTGTGGTAGTTTGATTTAGCACTTTTAAGTGAGAAATAGAGTAAGGGTGGATTCGGGATGTGTTGTGGGCAGAGCATTGGCTGTGCATTGGCTGTGGGAGAATATGGACCGGTTATGAGCGCTGAAGATGCCAATATTCTGCAGGCGCCCAGAACATAAAAATTTTAAAATGAAGCAGGATAAACAGCCTTATGACGCTTTATATGGTAGGAATAGGCCTCTCGGACGAGAAGGACATAAGCGTGAAGGGCCTTGAGGCAGTGAGATCATCGGATCATGTCTATCTTGAGTCCTACACATCAATACTCCAGGTGCCTGTCAGCAGGCTGGAGGAATTCTACGGCAGGAAGGTGACAAGAGCAGGCAGGGATCTTGTGGAGAATAAGGCAGAGCAGATGCTTGACAGGGCGAAAGATAGCGATGTCGCGTTCCTTGTCGCAGGCGACCCCATGTCAGCAACGACCCACATAGACCTCATGCTCAGGGCAGAGAAGAAAGGGATTAAGTTGAAGGTGATACACAACGCTTCTGTCCTGAACGCAGTGGGCATAACAGGACTTCAGCTCTACAAGTTCGGAAAGACAGCGAGCATGCCCTTCCCGCACAATGTGAGATCACAGACACCTTATGATATCCTGAAAGTGAATATGAAGAATAACATGCATACGCTCATGCTTCTTGACCTTGAGCCGGAGAACGA
>JAWOBY010000083.1:0-29451 GCA_046484055.1 Candidatus Woesearchaeota archaeon
CCCTTATGCGGGCCATCCCTTATGCAACAATCCCTTTTGCAACCATCCCCTATGCAACAATCCCTTTTGCAACCATCCCCTATGCAACAATCCCTTTTGCAACCATCCCCTATGCAACAATCCCTTATGCGGGCCATCCTGGTGAGCCAGCCCCATGAAACACCACTTAAAAGTAGTGAAAAATAGAAAGATTTATAAATGAGTAGTATTTAATGCTATCAGCAAAACCAGGAAAATAGAAGCCCTGACCGATGAGAACTCACTGATGTCACTGGTAAAAGGCTCACTGGTAAAAAAAGATGATATGATCGGGTTATGATGGGATTAAAAAAGATAGGGAAAAACCTGTGGGGAAAGGCTGCTATGGGGACAGGAGTTTTGGCCGCTGCAGCTGCAATGAGCTCCAGCCCGGCGACTGCCAAAACCGCTGAGCAGGAAGCGCTCGACAGCCTCGTGGAGAGAGAAACAAAAACCCGTGTTGAGCCGAACACAACAGCAAACACAATAACAAACACAACAGCAGGAAGAATTGATTTAGGCAATAAGATAAACAGAAGGATGGATGAGAGCATAAATGATAAAGCGGATGAGTTCAGGAGAGAATACAGGCCGGAGATAAGCATGCCGGAGATCGCCCTGAATTCTGCCATAAGTTATTTTATGACAGTATATACACACGAGCTGGGGCATTGCGCGGTCGCTCAGGCTTACGGGCTGGACGGCATAAAAGTGGAATTTACAATGGACAGCGAAAAAGTTGCATATTCCAGCTATGATGAGGGTGCTGACCTTTCCAATGACCAGAAAGCGCTTTTGAATGCAGGAGGGGTGCTAGCTACAAGAGCAAATTATGAGGCCCTCACTTTCCTGATGAAAAAAGACAAGGTGCCTGAAAAAATGAAGCCGTTTGTATCCACATTCGCCCTGTTCTCCAGGTTTGACATGCCTTATCAGATGATGGCCGGCGCAAGAGAGCATTTCTTCGATGGCGAAAATGAATTGCTGGATTATGAAAGTTTCACAGACAATGTTTCAGAAGCCAATGATGTTTCCAAGGATCTGGTATATGGCATTATAATCAGCGCACAGGTGCTGGACCTGTATCTGGACAGGGATGAGATCAGGAGCCATTTCAGGACAGCGCTGGGCAAGGAAGCTGATTTCAGCAAAGGCCAAGATAAAAACCTGACATTCAGTGCCGGTTTTGACGGAAAGAAAGCAGAATTCAATATAAGATATGAGTTTTAGTCCGGACAGCAGGATTGAACAGCAGGATCAAACAAAAAAAAATCTAACGCAAAGAATGAAACACAAACTATCAATAACAATGGACGAGAGCACGGTATTGGCGCTGCTTGAAGCCATAAGAGGCAGCAAAGGTTGTCTCAGAAGCAAGAGCCATGCGGTTGAGGTGGCTGTGCAGAGATTCCTTGAAAGAGAGATAACAATACCATTGAACAGGAGGGCGCATGATGAACCAGAATGAAGAGAGAGAAACCTCTGTCAGCGCGATACTGGACAAGAAGCATGTATCCAGGGACAAGAAAGCCCTGATGCCGCGCTGGATGAGCGAGGATGAGGAAGGAGTATATAATTATGCAGTGGTGCCTGTATGGAACCCTGATGCGGAAAAGTTTGAATATTTCGGCATTGATGATGATTATTTCACAAGGGAGGGAAAACCCATAACCATAACCGGCAGGAAGGACATAACCGAGTCCATAGCCGGCAGATACACAGCGATTTATAACAACATATTCTGCCTGGTCAATCTTCCGAAATGCCTGGGGATTGATGAGCCCCTCTCTGACGAGATATACATACTCTCAATTGACCCGAAAGCGCTGTCTTATCCTGTAGGGCTTGCAGTCAACAGAATGCCTGAATTCATGAGATTCAGCGGTGATGAGATGATCAACCCAAGGGACGATCCTGAGGACAACAGCCCGGTATACTTACCAAGAATGATAAAGAAGGCGAGCATGCAGGACCCTGTGAATGTCCTCAGCCTTGAAGCGCTCCTGATGAAGGATTACGAGCCTAAGTACGAGCTTGCAAGGACAGATGAGGATACTGAAGGATTCTGATAGACAAGAGAATCATATAAGGAGTCAAGGGCTTGATATAAAGTTGTATAGAACCAAACACCAATCAAAACCAATCAAAACCAATCAAAAAATTCCTGGCAGCTCACCCTCTCCCGTAGATCCAGCCGTACAATGTATGATAGACAGCATGCATTCCACCCATTACTGACTTGCCGCTTTTCTTTGCTATAGCATTCACCCTCTTAGCGCGGTCATTTATGCCGTCCTTTATGTAATTCAGGAAAGGGTTAGTGGCCCACGGCTTATTGTACTTCCCCCTCTCAAGGTACTCGAGAGGATCAGTATCCTTCCTGAACTTATGGACACTCACATCCTCATCAACAGCTATATCCTCTGAAGGGATAAACTCCTGATTGGGGGGCTCAAATCCTGACGAATAATATGAGTAGGAGGGAGTGCTTAAGCTGTAATCAGAAGAACCGCTGGATCCGGACTCATCCTCATTCGCTATCTCTTCATGGGCCTCCTCAACGACCTGGCCGACCCCATCCCCTGTGCAGGTGTCGGATTCCAAACCCTGATTGTCCTGTCCGTTCTCGAGAACCACATCAAGGCCTTCAGGAACTTCCTGACTCACTTCAGTTTTCTTTTCCCCGCCGGAATCCTTAACTTCCTCTTTGCCTGCATTTTTCAAAACTTTGCCTGCATTTTTACCTGCATTTTTCCGGGCTTTAACTGCCTTCTTGCTGTCTTTCACTGCCTTGCCCTTAAGTCTTTTACTGCATGCGCACTCCTTTTTTTTGTGAATCACCATTTTTTCCGGATGCTGTTGAACTCTCTTAAGGATTTATAAATTTAACCCCTGAGGGCGGCCGCAGAATGATATAATAAAAGACTGCCATAAAAGATTGTTATCTTGCCTGCCTGCCATGTCTCCTCACTTTCGCCCCTCCCGCTGGTATGAGCCTGACTATCTCGTCTATCTCTCCTCCTACGAGCTTCCTGACCTGCCTCGCGACAGATGATGTCTTCTCATTGCCCTGCAGCAACTCAACATAGTTACTGCAGTGGGTCCTGACCGCAACAAGAGGGCCTGCCATGACTCTTCCGTCCTCAAGCATGCCTATGGCGAGATTGACCTTGGCCCTTACATAATTCGTCTTCCCCCTTATCATGAAAGCCCCTCTGGGCACGAACTCTCCCGGCTGGGCTGTCTTTGTGACCTGCTCAGGCCTCACCCAGAAGACCTCTGTTGTGGCCATGCCCAGCTTCCATGCCTTGGAGTAAGTGCACACCGCATCAGCAGCCTCATGAAGCGTGTTATCACCTATACTAATCTCCCCTCCTTCTTCGCTTTTCAGGGAATGCCTCTTGACCACAAAGAAAGGCGAGCCCGCCATGTCAGTATGGAACACTATATCATCGCTGTCAGTGTTCTTCTTCACCACAATCTCGTTTGAAGTGGCATCACGGCCGCCTATGACAAGGAATCCTTCCGAGGAGTAGAACCACCTGAATTTCTCATACCATTCCGCCTTCCTCTTCTTTTTCTCCTCCCTCTCCTTTCTCTCCTCCTCTCTCCTGATACGCTTCTTCTCCTCTTCCTCAAGCCTGCTGAGTTTTCTCTTCTGCTCGGCTATGGTGGATTCGATTCCATCTATCTTGCTTCTGGCCTTCTTGGCCTTCTCAAAGTACTTTTCCGCGTTCTGCTCCGGCGTCTTTGAAAGGTCAAGCTCGATTTCCATTTTAATCAGGTTTCAACCGCATTTTAGTGCAACATGATCCGGTAAGAATCCCAAGAAGTTATGCTTTTTAAGGGTTTTGGTGGCGGCATCCTTCTCGGGACACTGCTCCGCCCTTTTTCAGAACTTCCTCGCCGCCTTGAAAAGTATGATTATCTCCAGTATTATTATGGGTATGTAGAGGATCAGCATAAAGAACACAAGAAACAGGGAAATGAGGCATGCACCATTTATGATCTCAAGTATGCCTGCTGCCTTGGCCACCATGCCGAAGTGCTTGTCAAGCCTCAGCAGAGCCACGCCGAAGAGAAGCCCCACCACACCGAAGAAAAAAAGGATGAGAGCTGAAATGACCATGAAATTCATTCCTGAGAAGAGCACAGTTATCACGTCATACAATGTGTAGATGACAGTGGACACTATGAGTATGTATGCCATCTTTGTCAGCAGCCCCACATTCAGCTTCCTGCCTATGAGGACAAAGCCGCGGAGGAACAATACCGAGACCGCAAGACTGGCAAGGATTATCAGTATGTATGAGGATAAGAAAACTCTGCCTGAGGGCCCGTCTGTCATGCCCCTGATCACCCCGAGGATTATCATGGGGAAGTAGAGTATGAGCGCGATTATGCCTGAATAAGCGGATATCCTGAGACTGTTCCCGATCTCCTTACCGCTCATGCTGATTTTTTCAGTGCATTTTCCAGCGCTTTTTTCGGCGCCTTTCTTACCTTTCGGCAGTCCTGCAGGTTTTGATTTTTGGGGGGCCTTTTTTGGGTGTCCCGATTTCTTCCGGTCACTCTTCCGGTCACTCTTCCGGTCACTCTTCCAGCCACCTTTCTTCCCGCCGCCCTCATGGCTGATTCCTTTCCCTGTCTTTTTATCTGTCTTATTCCCGGACTGCTTTCTCTTTCCGGACTGCCGTTTTCCGGACGGCTGTCCCGCCTTTTTCACTTTCCTTTTTCCGGCGGATTTTCCTGCCATAAGCGTTCATAACCCTCCAAATTTTATAAAGGTTTTTGTCCCTGACCTGATTGTGATCATGTCATTCCCCTAATCACCCATTGTCCGATCCTTTGAGTCTCCTGCCCTGAGCAGATCATCTCATATTCCCTGCGAGAGTGTTATGACAAAGAATGCCATGGTCATCAGTATGAGCGAATGCTTTATGCCCGGCCTTACCTGGCCCTCTGCAAGCTTCCCTATCACAATACCCGTGAAAAGCCCCTGTATGAGGGCTATCATCAGGAAAACGCCCCTCAGGCTCACGAACCACACGCCCGCAGAATCTATGAACTCACCGACAGATGCAAAGCTTATGTTCACATCCTCTACAACACCGCCAAGAGGGCTTATCACTCCCCCTTCCTGCTGTGAAAGGTCCTCCTCGCTCATGCTCATCACATAAGGGACCACAAGATTCTGCACCACTATCATCACTATGAGGAAAACGCAGAATATGACATAACTCTGTATGATCTGGCCGTGTATGTTCGCCTTCCTCTTCTGCCTCATCTTCTTTATCTCTATGACTGACTGGGTGACGCTCTCCAGCACATCCTCTATGTTACCGCCGGCCTGCTCCGCCTCTATGACTGTCGATATGGCCCTCTTGATAACAGGGTTCTTTGTGTCATTCGCGAATGTGGTGAGGGCCTTATGGACAGGTATGGACCATTCCAGCTGGTTGGCTAATTTCTTCACGTGGGGTGTGAGGTCGCCGAAGTCCGTCTTTGACACATATATTATCGCCCTTGATACAGGCATGCCTGATTTTATCGCCCCTACAAGATACCTGACGAAGTCCGGGAATCTCTCTTCTATGTTCCTCTGCTTCTGGATATCCGTGAAGAAATCTATCCAGTACTGGCTCCAGCCGAGAGTTATAGCGACGATTATGAGGGGGATGAACCATGCTGTGCCGTAGAACATGGCTATGTCAACCAGAAGGATCAGCAGCCCCATCCCCATTGCCATTATATGCCTTTTTTCTGTCCTGAATTTCATTTTTCCTCCAATGATTCCTCTATTGATTATTTACTGATTAATGCATGTCTTCGTTTGTCTCCTTCATTCCGGATTATTTTCACATGTTAGGCTGGGTGAGTTCCAGCAGTGTTATAAAAGCTATATTGAGCAGGGGTATTATCACATAAGCTCCGACGACTATGACTGTGGATACATCAAGCCCCCCTATCGTGCCTCCGAGCATGCTGACAAGAGACAGCGCCACTATGAAGAACAGGGGGGCAGCTATGAGTATGCCTGTGTATACATCCGAATATGTGGCTATGGTCTCAGCATATTTCTGCCTCTCAAGCTCATAGTTCAGCATCGCTTCAGAGGTCTTTTCCTTGAGATAGACACTGATATCCCCTCCCGATTCTATTGTGGAGACCATTCCCTCAAGGAACTCCTTCATTGCCAGGGAGGGAGTGGTCATCGCGACCGATCGGATCGCTGTCAGCAGGTCGTAACCGAAAAGTTCTACATACTCAACAATCTTCTCTATCTCAACAGCTATCTCGCCGTACTCCTCTGATTCCATCAAAAGCCTGAACATCTTTGTAGGGGGGACACCGGCTCCCGCCACTGCGGATATGTGGTTTATCGCGAAAGGAAGGTTCGTATCTATGCTGGTTTTCCTGGAGTTGGCCTTCATCTGGGGGTACATATAGAACATCAGGAAAGTGACACCCGCCGAAAGGACAGCCATTATGATGGTCTTGATCACTGCCATCATCAGGGGATTGTTCGTGAATATGAAGAAAGCGAAAAAGAGCAGTGAGGATATGGCGGCGACAATTATCGTTGTCAGCAGCATTATATTGACATATGTGTTCGACAGTATGGTTATGTTGGCGAGCCTGAGATTGTCATAGAGGGTCTTGAAGAATGAAGGGTACTTCTCGATCAGGTAGAATGCGAATTTCCTGATGGTGGCGTTCGCAAGAGATCCGAGGAAAGAAGGATGGTATATCTTGAAATGCTTCCTCCCCTCCATTATCTTTTTTATGCTTTCCACTTCCTCCTTGAGCAGGCGGGGGGTGATCTCCTCTTCCTCAGGCAGGCCCTTTATCTCCTTTTTCATGGCATGCATCTCGATGGAGGGGGTGACTGACACTTTCTTCCCGACGAATTTCTTTTCCTTCTCCATCATCCTGCGGTATGCCTCTCTCAGTGCGCCGAGCGTGAATCTGAACCTCATCTCAGGCTCTCCCTCCTCTTTCTTTCTGCCGGCGGCGTGTCCTTTCTCTTCCGCTTCTTCCCTGCTTCCTGCTTCCCCCCCGCCTCCTGCTTCTTCTTTCCCTTTGCCTTCTTCAGGGCCTTCAGCAGCGCCTCCTCTCACAGGCACAAAGAAGAATGACCTTATCCTTTCGAGAATGCCCTTGCTCCTGCCCAATGATGCGCTAAGCCTGCCCATCACTGTCAGCTTGGCCTTAGGCGGAGGGGTTTCAGGTTTTGGAGCCCTGTATATCTCCTCTTCCTTCTCCATCGCTTTGTGTGTTTCCTCTTCAGGGCTCTCTTTCACTGGTTTTTTCTCATGTTCCTCAGAAACCTCCTTAGAAACATCCTTCTCAGGCCTCCTGCCCTTTCCCGGCTTTAAAAAAGCAAGGAGGGTTTTAACCCTCCTTGCAGGCAGGGCGATCGTGTCAAAGGATTTCCTCAATGATCTTGATGCGGCCTCACGCACTCCTGAGAAAATGCTGTGCTTCTTTTTGTGCGGCAGGCCTTCATATCCTGATGGCTGCGCACTTTTCTCCCTCTCCGCCTGCTTTTCAGGGACTCCACGCGCCTTCTCATGCCCTGATTTTATCCTCTCCCTGCTCAACTTTCTCTGCTTGATCGCAGTATGGATCCTTATTATGAACAGGTCAAACCTCATCTTCAGGCTTTTTTTATGCTCCCTCACCCTGAA
Source organism: Candidatus Woesearchaeota archaeon (assembly GCA_046484055.1). Taxonomy (GTDB): domain Archaea; phylum Nanobdellota; class Nanobdellia; order Woesearchaeales; family UBA12501; genus JAWOBY01. The sequence continues at coordinate 7,710 of JAWOBY010000083.1, forward strand.
CTCTTTAGTGTTCTCATCAACATCCTTAAGATCGGATTCCAGATCCCTTATGTCATTGTGACCTCTTGACAATCCATCCTTTCCATCCTCCCCCTCCTTCCCATAATCACTTTCACTTCTTTTTTCCCCGCCGGCTGCCTCCTTGCCGGCTGTCCTCTCGTCCCCGCCAACCGCTTCACCTTTCCATTTACTTTCCTCAGGTCCGGGCGCCCTTCCTCCCTCCAGGGGTTCTTCGGCCATTGAAGCAGGCTGTTTTCCACTGGTTTTATTCCTCAGCGCGGCCCTCGCTTTGGATGGAGCTTTACCGAAGAATCCCCTGATCATTTCAGCAGCCTTTCTCGCAACATTCTTCCTTTCGCCTGAAGGCATTCTCGGCGGGCTCCTCAACCCAAGAGAATCCCTGCGCCTGAATCTTGATATGACACCCTCCTTTATCCTTTTGATGACCGGCTCTTTCTCCTCCCTCACAAGATTAGATTTTCCGGATTCGGGTTTAAGCGATGAGGAAGTGCCTGCTGATGAGAGTGAAGGGGAGGACCTCCTTCCACTCTCCTTTATCTTATCCAGTTCCCTGTTGATGTATGCTCTTTTCCTGGAAAGATTTCTTCTAAGGATTGAATTTTTCATGCCGGATAACCTGCTGTATAACCTGCCTGTTATCCCTGGCTTCTGCCTCTCCTTCGCCTCAGGCAGCTTTATCTCCACTTTAGGCTCCTTGCCCGCCCTTTCTGCCCTCAGCTTACTTATCTCCTCCCTCAGCTTTTCCAGTATGGAATTGTCCTCCATCTCAACAAGACCGCCCGTCTTTTCCCCTTCCTCACTGCGGAGTTTCTTCAGCTCGTGCTTCTTGTCCTCATCAAGGGATCTGCCTTCATCCTCTTGCCCCGGAGAGACCCTTAGAAAACCTTCTTCCATGACACCGAGACGGTTTATGGAATCATCATTATAGACCTGATATATGATGTGTGATATCAGCGGCTCCGCTTTCTTAAGGACTGAGAGCATATAAGAATCATAGTACTCAACCCATTCATCCTTTGACCTCCCCTTCAGGAGGTCATCCATGAGCTTCTGGTACTCAGCATGGGTGTATCTGCCTTCCTGGTATTCCCTGAAAATGCTCTTTGCAGAAGCCATCAGGCTCTGCTTGTGGAATTCGTATGATTCTGCCTCTTCAATCAGGGAGATTGTCCTTTCAATGACCTTATCCACATCCTTATTCATCATCCACCCCTTTTTTTGAGATCACAATGAAATCAATGAGATCACAACAAGACCACAATATCACTTACCTTCACTCAGACCGGATTCTATCCTTTTCATCGTCTTCTTGCTTTCGAGGCACAGCCTCAGTATCTGCTTCTTTGTGAATGACATCATGGATCTCGTTTCCTCAAGCTCCTCATCAGTCCCCGGTTTCCTGCCCGCCAGTTTGTTGTAATGATCAGTGAGGACAGCGACTTTTTTCATCCTTGTCTTCAGCTTCGCCAAGTCATCCATAGCGCCGCTTTTTGGGGCGCTCTTGGACGCGTTTTTCGGGCCCCCGCCGGATGGTTTTCCGGAGGAGGATTTTCCGGCGGATTTTTTGGAGGTTTTTTCTGGATAGTTTCCCGCTCGCTTCCCTTTTACTGCAGAGGATGATTTGGATGGTGATTTGGAGGATGATTTAGCAGATGATTTAGCGGATGAATCGGCGGATGATTTGTTTCGGCCCTTGCTCTTACTGTCAAGTCCCCTCTTATCATGCCCTTTCCTGCCGTCTCTCCCGCCATCCTTTCCTTTCCGGCTGTGCCCTTTCAGGCCGCCTTTTCGGGGGAGTGATTTTTCACTTCTGTTTCTTCCTGTTTTTTTTGCCGGCATCTTTTCTGGCCTCTCCAGCAGCGCTGTTCCCTCTTCTTTTGTTCCCAGTCATATTCCTTCCCGGACCGCTATTCCCTATATTGAAAGACGAATGTCTTCCTTCTCCCCGCGCTGCCCTGGCAGTTCCGCTGTTGCCCGCCTGCCCGGCAGATCCGCTGTTGCCCGTCTGCCCGGCAGATCCGGCAGACCCTTTTCCCCCTTGTGATGTCTTCTTTTTCCCTGAGGATCCTTGAGGGGATTTCCCTTTTCCGGAGCCTGGAGTCTGCCCTTTTTTATTTTTCTGCGCGGGCTTGTTATCGGGTGTGCTTTTCTTAGGGGGAGTTATACCGAATTCCTTCAGCACCGCCTCTTTATCCTTTATGTAATTGTTGGTTATCTCATTTATCCTCTTGTAATCTGTTATCTTATTATCCGCTATCTTCTTGAGGAGTTTCGCCCTGGTCTTCATCTCCCTCAGCAGTTCGTCTTCAGATACTCCTGTCCTCTTTTTTATCTTCTTGAAGAGGTGGGAATCACCGTTAAATATTATCGCGTCATCGAGAGGTTCCCATGTGAAAAGCTTGTTCATGTTGATCTTGCCCACCTCTGATTTGGCCTCTATTATCTCATCAAGCTCTATGAGCCTTCTTACATTCTTGTCTTTCGTCTTTATATGGCTCGTGACACAGACCAGATCAAGCGATTCCACAAGAGTGGGGGACAGGTTTATCGGCGGAGTCTCAAGCCTTCTCGTAAGTGTCTGTATGGAAGCCGCGTGGAAAGTCGAGAAGGATGGATGGCCTGAAGCCATTCCCTGAAAAAGGACGTATGTCTCCTCGCCTCTCACCTCCCCCACAACAACATAATCAGGGTTCTGCCTGAAAGTCTCCCTTAAAAGCTCAAACAGTGTTATCTCCCCGTACTGGACACCATTCATATTAGGTATTCCGAAGCCGCTTCTCACCACTCCCGGAAGCCAGTTGTCATGCGCTATGTTCAGCTCCCTCGTGTCCTCAATGGAACATATCCTCGCCTCAGGAGGCACAAAATGGAGTATGGAGTTCAGGAATGTTGTCTTGCCTGATGCTGTCTCACCTATCACCATCACATTGAACTTATTCTCGACAGCGATCCATATGAATGCGAATACCTCCGCGCTCGCCGTATCCATGTTCATGAGGTGTATGGGTGTCCAGGGCTCTTTTGTGAATTTTCTTATGGTAAATGTGGGCCCTCTTGTGGTCACATCGCTAGTGTATGTCGCATTGACCCTTGAGCCGTCCACAAGTGTCCCGTCGAGTATTGGCTTCGCATACGATACATATCTTCCCGCTTTCTGCGCCAGCTTCTCCACAAAATCCGTAAGGTGCTGTATATTACTGAACATTATGTTTGTCCTGAGATTCTGGTATTTCCTGTGCACTATGTATATCGGATATCCCTGCCCATTGCATTCAATGTCCTCTATGAAATAATCATTGAGCAGGGGCTCTATCTCGTTAAGGCCGACTGAATCCCTGTAGATGTAATACATTATCTTGTTGTATGTCTCTTTCGTCACTTTCGTTCCGAGCTCAATGAGTATTGACTGGACGTTCTTCTCCAGATACTGCATTATCATGTTGGATTTCTTCGCCCTCACAAAACTTACATTTATCATCTCCTCAAGGCCCAGCTGGACCAGTCTCAAAAGATTCTTCTCGACTTTGGAGAGAGGGGGCTCCTCCAGGATATACATGAGCTCTTTCCTTTTGCTGTCCCATGATATGTGGGCGTAAGCATAGGGAGGCATGACAGGATACCTGACATCGATCCCTGAAGGATTGTCAAAGGGCGGCAGTTTTATCACTTTCGGCCGCAGGTCTATAGAGAAAGAAGTCCCTTTTATCTTCCCTTTCCTCATGCGGGGTGATGCCAGCGCATTCTCCTGGGCGGCCGCTTCACCCGACACTGTCCCGCTCTCGGGCCTGCCGGACGGGCCGGTGCCACTGGCCTCTTCAGTTCCGGCGGTTTTCCCTTTGCTGCCCCTGTAACCTGCCGCTGCATAATCTTTCTCTCCGCTGTTATCACTCCCTTCACCACCTCCTGACTCACTGCCTCCTGACTCACTGCCTCCTGACTCACTGCCTCCTGACTCAATGCTTCCCTCATCACTGCCTGAAGACTGTTCATCTGCCGCTTCCTGTCCAGCTTCCCTTTCAGCCATCTCTTCACCTATATTTTTCCCCTTGACATCATCATACGCGTTAACATCATCAAGAAGGTCTTTGCCCTTCTCCTCATCGCTTCCAGCGATGCTCCTGAAGTTTATGTCCTTTATCTTCTTTATCTTGTCTAAAAATGAAGGCATTGTCCACCTCTTTAACCATATCCCTGCTCATCGCATCCTTACAGTCATGTAATCCGAATTACCATGCATGGTGAAGATTATCGTGTAGTTCGTCCCTGATGTGGTGTTCACAAAGGCGGTGACTGACGCCCTGCCCTGATCATACCCCTTATCATTTATGCTTGTATAACCTTCTCCGGACACCATCTCATCATCCACAGAGAGGTCGAAAGTGCCGTTGGCGATCGCCCCTGTCCCCTTGAACTGCATGTAGTCTATTATGCTGTCCGAGCTGATGTTCTCGTATGATGATGCGTTGCCCAGCTTATTGAAGGCGGCGAGCATATAAAAATTCTCAAGTATGTAATGTCCGCCTGTCTCATGGGCATCAACATCAGAGTCTGAAGCGATCTTCACATCACCCATGCTTATCTTTGACATCGGCTCGATTATATCCGCTTCGGTGTCCATGTACCATCTCAATTTCTCCTTCCCAACTTCCAGATGCCCTTTCTGTACCTGCAGAGGGACTGTCCTCTGGGAGCCGGGCCCCGCGCTGCCCACCTCTTTTATGTGCTGGTTCAGGCTTATCAGGTTGTCTCTTGACTGCACAAAAACCGCCTTATCCCTCATCTCCTTCAGGACCGGCAGGCCTGCCTCAAGAACAACAACCATTATCACCGCTGTCATAAGGACATAAAGGACAGCAGATATCCATATCTGGCCTTTCCTCGATCCTCTCCCCGGCCCTTTCCTCAATCCTGTCATCATTCCTGTTCCCCTACAGGAGGGTCTGGGCCCCTTACTGCAGTTTGAGGGGGCTGTTTTTCCTGCTGTTTTTCCTGAAACCGCCATGATTCCTCTCCACTATGAAACCTCTCCATCATCCTCCGTTTCTATTGAGCCACCATCCGCTCCACTATCCGATTCATCGTCCACTCCTATTGACATCCCTATCGATTCTCAAACCATCCATGTTATTGATCCGCCATCCTTACTGGCCAATATGAGCGGTATGCTTTTCCTTATTTGAAAATTGCGCAGCATTTTCAAATCCAAAAACTCGCCTGTCAAGGTGGGAGCGTAAAACTCCGCCTTTAGGGCGGAGATAGTTAAAATGCAAGGCATTTTAAGGCCTGCAAATCCGAAAGGATTTGCAGTAGCTCCGAGCGGCGAGTTTTTGTTATCTCCTGTTGCGTCTGATTTAAATGTTTTCGCATGGACCTCCGGGCAGACTGCATTCCTTCTTGTTGTGCTCCCTGCATCCTGAAGGGTAAACAATGAACCTGTCCCCCAGATTAGGGAGATCGGCCTTCACTTCCTGATCAAACCCCAGGTATCCGCCAAGCTCAATCTCGTTCCTCTCTCCTCCCTCATCCTCTATGACCAGCTTCTTGAGGAGTTCAGTGTCTGTCGTGTGCAGGTCAAAAGAGAGTGTGATGCCGTCATAGTCTATGTTTGACAGCTTGAAGGAGAAGGCGCATTCCATCGTGGATTTCATCATCTCATCACTGTCGGACCTTGATTCGGTGTATATGTTGTATATCCTGACACCTAACAGCATGCCTAACATCAAAAAAAGGGAAAACAAGAAAATATACATTATAATCTTCTTTGATTGCCCTGCCATTTTGAGTATGACATTCCTTTTTGCCTTTTTGGAATCTCTTGATACTGCCTGAAGAGGGGGTTGAGCGCCATAAGGCCCTGATTGAGGGAGGGAAATCCTGATGTGCTGCCCTCACAAGATACCCTCACAACCCTAAGATACCATGTTCAGCTTATCTCCCTGCCTTTCAGCCTGTGTACGCTTCAACGCTTCAGCCAGTGCATCAGCCAGTGCATATGCTCACATCCTCCTCGATCAGGGCGTTCTGGGCGCAGAGCATCTTTGAGCCCTCAACCTTGATCATGGGAGTGAACCTTGTCTGCCTGAGTGAACCGTTCCCGCTGAGGGAGTAATCAATATAGCCCTTATGTATCCCTGCTATGGGAATGCTCTCGTTTATGTTCTGCTCAACCACAGAGGAGTTTCCTATGGCCTGTATTTTCACCCCTACAACCGGCACTGTCCCTGTGTTCTGTAGGGTGAAGTTTATAGTGTCTGTGCCATTGTCAATGCAGATATCTTTCTTGTCATTGAATTTGATGAATTTCATGCCTATATCCATGCTGCAGCTTATCTCAGTGTCTGATTTCTTTTTTGCGAATGATGTGGTCTCGTCCACATAACCTCTCCCCCAGTTCATGACTACAGCGCCCAGGGCCACTGCAAAAGCTATCAGCAGGACCGTCGCTATGAGGGGGGAGACTGCCTTCTTGTTCAGCCTTATCTTTCCTTTAGTGAAACTGATGAAACGTCCGCTTTTACCTGCCCTTCTTCCGGTCATTTTTTGTTCACCCCTTCTTTGCCCTCAGATTGTCTATTAAAGAGCTCAGCCTTTTCTCCTCATTATGCATCGTCCTTATATAAGGCAGCGTGGCTATTATTATTACGCACAAGCTCATTATTATCAGTATGTTAAGAAGATCCCTGCTCAGATAGCCGTTTATGAATCCCATGACAGCCACAAAAAGGAACGAAAAGTAGAGGAACAGGCCCTTGTTGAGAACAAGCATGGATTTTTCACGGTCAATCCTTGATTTCTCAAGCTCAAGATCTATTATCTCCCTCTCTATAGGATTCAGTTCACCGGTTTTCCTGCTCATCACCGCACCTCTTTTGTTTGGTTAATCTTTTGTTTGGTTAATCTCCTTTCTTGTCCCTTCTGCTTAATCTTGGGTTGATTATCATTGGGTTAAAAATGATAATGACCGGGAGGGTATCCGCTTACCCTCTCTGATTTCAGCCTCATCAGCCTCAGCTTTGGATATCAGCCTCAATTCCCAATCACTGCCTCAATCCCTGGCATGGGCTTCAGCTTCCGATTTCAGCCTCAACTTCCCTTTCAGGGCAGTATATCCTCTCACCACCCTCAAATATCACAGGCAGAACCCTCACAATCGCTGTCGTGCGGCTGCTGTTCTGCGGGACACCTATAGTCCTGGTGGCATTGGGTTTTATTGTGGCATTGATGGTGTTGGTCCGTATGATGTCGTTATCACCGTCATAAAGGCTGATTATCAGCTGATCAACTCCCAGATTATATCTGTTTGTGACCTTCATATTTAAAGTTTGCGCATTTTTTGAGACCGCATCAGAGACCTCTATGCTTATCAGATCGCACTTTTCGGTTGTTTCCACCCTGTGGCGCATGTCATCCATGGTCTCCGCGGAAAAATCCTTCATCCAGTAGAAGACCATTGTCCCGAGGAAAATGACAAAAGTCACGAGGAGTACCCAGGATATCCAGCTGGCTATGGCCTTCCTGTTCCTGAATAACCTGGCGGGGCATACCCCCCTTACATTCCTGAAGCGCTTATCCATGGGTCCTTACCTCTGTGGTGTTCTCATAATCCATCCTGAATACAAGCTTCATGCCCGTGACGTTCATTGAAGTGTTGAAAAGGTAATCTCTCCCTTCAATCTCAGCATTAAGCCAGTCTCCCTTCTCCATCACACTCCGGTTCCCCTCTGTCAATATAAATTTAGCGGTGGGGGAGGTTATGTTCACCGGCTTCCCGTACCTGTTGCCCAGATGGAGGCGGCCGTCATAGGCCAGTGCATAGAACATGCGCACTGAAATGCCTTCACTTTCGGCCATCTCTATATAATCATCAGTGAATCGGCTGAAATCCTCCGGGAGGTTCCTGTCCAGATACAATGCGCTGTTGATCGCGTATTTGGCCTCATACACGAAATTGGAGTATGTTGAGGGGAAATCAGCGCTGCTTTCCTCCACAGCAGCCGGCCTGCCGCTCATCATGAAAGCCATGGCAGACAGGAACAATGCGGTTATTATATACAGTTGTGATTTCCTGAAAAGCTTTCTCATTTTTAGGCCTTCCTTTCACCCTGCTGGTCATGCTTGCAGGAACGGGGGCGATAGCAAGAGCGATAGTGAAGCATATTGAGCACGCACAGTGCCTTGCTATGCTGAGGACGCACAATAGCATCCCATGCCGGCCTTGTATTGGGATATTGGGCCCCTCTCTGTCACACTGAGCTGGCCCCACACCGGCCTCATATTGGCCTCATACCTGCTCATATTATGGAGACGCTCACCATCTTCTTGCCTGTCGTCTTGTTGACTCCCTCATTCTTTATCAGCAGGGTATACCTGCCGCTCTGCACCTTGTCATCTCCGACTATCGATATATCATCATATTCCAGCATGGCGGACAGCACATGCTCCTCCTGCTCAAGGGGGTAACCGAATGAAGGATTCTCAATATCTGTGAAGGTCGAATCCCTGATGTATTCCCTTGCCTGCCCCGGATCCCCTGTGGGCTTTGTGATGAACATGAAGAGATTATCATTCACTGCGGGCCCGTCTATCTGTATCTGGCCCGCGCCTGAACCCGCTGATGTGGCTGACGGTGAATCGCCGGCCAGGCCGATTATGTATTCTGTTCCTACCCTGCTGTATGTCATCCTGTCCTGCGCGTTCGCCCCTGAGATCCTGCCTGAGGAATATCTTATGGTGAGGGTATGTGTGGATGCCGAGAACGCTTCTGTGTCTGAAACCCCTCTCACCTCCACAGTCAGGGTGTATTCTCCCTCCTTCACAGGAGCGTTGAATGATACTGTATATACTCCGTTGCCCATGTCCTTCACGCCTGAACTTATGCTGTATGAACCGGATGAGTTTGTGAGATTGACAGTGAAATGGTCAGCCAGCTCCCCGAGCCCGTAAGCGACGCCATCATAATCCTTTGTGACATTGACATCCACGCTTACCGGCTTACCGACTGTATAGTTTGTCATGTGATGGATCGACACATCATCGGGCGCTGCATCGGGGTCGACGATGAATGTCGTATCATTGTACCCTGAATTGCCCGCCCTGTCCGTGCAGTTGAAGCTGTAGGTGTGAGTGCCTTCTGAAAGCCCGCTCAGCTCCTTCTCGTGATAGATGCCGTCGTAGGACTCCATCTTTGTATAACTCACATTGGTGGTGTTGTAATAACAGGTGGTATACTCATCGGTCTCCGCCACAAGGGCGGGGGAAGTTGTGGCTATGTATCCCGCGGGCTTTAAGCGTGTGAATTCAGGGGTGCCATTGACAGCATCAACCTTTATCCTGTAATGCGCCGGATTCCCCCAGTTGCCCGCCCTGTCCTTCGCCCTAACATGGAACCAGTGGATGCCGTTACCAAGATTGGTGTATGTCTTGCGCCATGTGCTCCTGCTGTCCGTCTTGATCACTTTCACCGCATAGTCCGCGCTGAGAGTGGTATTGGTGCATCCTTCTGATTCCCCGCACATGAATGATGAGGTGGTATTATCCACGTTCGAATCACTGCCGGCTATAGTGATATTGTGGGTGTTGTTGTCATCATCATTATCTGAGGCCACCACCACATAAAACGAGCCGGATGAGCTTTTTGTGGCAGTCAGGCTGAAAGAGTAAGTGTCAGCTTCCGCAATATTCTTGTGGCTGATGTCGAGAGGTTTCTTGCGGATATTGCTTATCCTTTTGCCTTTTATATCATATCCTTTGATCGATGACCCTCCGGGAACAAGATATACTTCCACAGGCATCTCTTCAATAGTGTCCGATATGTCCTCTCTCAGGGCGACCTTGACTGTCAGATCATCACCCTCTGATATGTTCCCTTCCACTTCAGTGAATGCCGCGAATGCTTGGCCGCTGGAGTTGGCCCTCAGTGTGGTCCCGTAACCATTGTTGGCCATTTCCTGCATGGTTATGTCGCTCCTGGTCTCCTCTACCAGGTCAGGCCCTGTCCCTGAATTCCTGTCCATAACGAAACTGTATCCTGAGACGCCTGAAAGGGAATCGTTGCCGTAAAATTCAAGGGTCACATTCGGGCTTGAATACCATCTTGAGGAGTTCGGATGGGTCGTGCTGTTGACAGTGACAGATGGGGCTGTGAAATCTGTGATGATGCCGTCAGTGTAGATGAAGGGGGTGTAATAGTAAAGGCTGTCCCTGGCCCTCACACCTATCGAATAGTTGTATCCCTCCTTGAGGCTGAGGTCTTTTATGGATATCTGGGTGGACCGGCCCACATCAGTGGGGGCGCATTTTTCAGGTATGCATGTGCCGTTCTCCAGCACCCTGTATGCGTAGAATATGAGGTGCCTGTCTGTTGAATTGCTCCATGATGCCAGCAGGGTTGTGGCGTTATTGGTCCAGTCATGATCCGTATAGTCATAACCATCATAGACTATGGGATTTGTCGGAGGTGTGGTGTCAGGGATGCCCCCTAACAGGTCTATGGTCACATTGATGTCCCTGTTCTCGCTCATGTTGACCATGGAAACATCGGATATGTAGCCTGCTTTTGTTATGTTCCATGTGTAATTGTTGTAGTATGTCTTTGTGTCGCCTTTTATTGTGTAATCGGTCAGGTTGAGCCTGGCTTCAGCATACCTGTCCGTGAGATGGGAGTACTCATTGCCAAGCGTGTCATTGAGCCATATGTCAGCTCCCGCCACAGGAACGCTCTCATTATCCGCTACGTACAGGTCGAGATACCACTGGACCGATACATTGTTGGTGCTGGAGCTGTTCCCGAAATTAGATTCGTTGAGTGATGTGTTGAGCAGGTAGTTCCATGAGTTCTCGAGGGAGAAAACATCATTCCCCGAGACATTGTTGATTATGACTGAATCCACTATCATGTTGTCTTTTGAGGAATGAAAGTAGAGCTCATGCGATGTGCTGTTGACAGATCCTGCTCCCGCCACTGTGTTGTTCCTGGAACTGTTGAAGAAGAACCCCATGCTGTTCGCCTCAGAGTGCGCCTCTGATATTGTGAGGTGGAATGAGTCGTATATCTCGAATCCCGTCCTGTTGTTATTGGATGTGCTGATACCATAAGCGAGAGTGTTGTTGCATCCCCAGAAGAGGTATCCCGCGCCTGTGTTGTTCTCAACAACATTCGCGGATGCGCCCGAGCCGTCAATCATGCTGCGGTTCAGGCAGTTGTAGAATGTTATCCCAGCTATTGTGTTGTTCACTGCCGTGTTGTTAGCGAATGTCTCATTCGTCATGTTCATGAAGAAGCCGTGCGAGCAGTTGAAAGCCTTGTTATCCTTTATGGTGTTGTTGAATGTCGCCCCGAAATAGAACCCCTTTTTCCTGTGCCTCTTGACTGCCTGCGGGTCTGAATCAGGGGGACACTCCCTGCATCCAATCTCCATGCCGTCTTTTGCTGTGTTGTTTATGAATGTGTTCTGTCTTGAATGGCTTATGTGGAATCCTGACATATCATTAAGCTCTGCCGAGTTGTTGATGAACACCGACCTGTTGGTGCCGTTTATGAGGAATCCGGTCCATGAATTCTTTATGGCAGTGTTATTGCGCATGGCAATGTTGAATGAGTCCTTTATGTAATAGCCGTGGTAGTTCCCTGTGGCATTGTTATGGGAGAAGACCACATCATGCGAGTTCATCACAGCATAACCCACACCGACTATCGCCCCCTCGCCCACAAGAGGCATTTGAGGGAGGTCGCCGTTGTCGTAAGCTCTGTTGCCGGATATCCTTATGTGGTCGCTGTCCCTCACCAGCATCCCGTAAAAATTAGACGAAACATTATTGCGTGTTATGTTGACATAACTGCAGTTGATGAGGGTTATCTTGCCCATATAAGTGCTTATGTTCTCCGCAGTGAGATTGAGATCGCTTATCTGCACATAATCGCTCTCGTTGCCGTGAAGGTTGATGTAATAATGCACCCTCTCCCCCTCAATGATATTGTTCCGGTCGAAATAGTTGTAATAATCGTCGGGGTAAGGATAGAGGAGACCTATCCCATTGACATCCATGCCGGTTGCGGTGTTGGATGTGAAATTGTTGAACATGCCTGCAGTGCCGTAAGATTCCACATCAAGGAATGAACCGACATCAGCCATGCCCACCCCCAACATAAGATTGTAGAAAGAATTGTTCCTTATGGTGTTATAACTGGCACCCATCGTGAGCACCAGGCCGCCCACATTCAGCTTATTATCAGAGCCGTTCGCTGTGTTGAACTCCATGGTATTGTGATCAGCGCCTTCAAGAGCATAGCCCACAAGCGCCGGATCCAGGACAGTATTATTGGCAATTGTATTGTTCCTGCTGTCCCCTGTAAGGCCTACCCCCACATAAAAGGAATCTTTCACTATGTTGTCCCTTATGATGCTTCCGTTCGTATGGTCACCGCCTATGCCGAGATAGCTGTAGAGAACCGTGTTGTTGTATATGTGTATATTCCTGCTATAATTCATCCCTATCCCTATGCCATATCTCTCCAGTGTGCAGTTCCTTATATGCACATTCTCGGTGAAATTTGTCCCTATCAGAGTGCCTTTCCCCTCATTCTGCCATATCTTCTGTGATCCTCCGCCCCCGAGCGTGCTTCCGGCGCAGTCAACAGTTATGTTGTCGGCCATTATCTCGATTATCCTGCCGTTCTCATCCTCATCCTTTACACTGAAAACACTATTCTCGCAGAAACTGGTGTTCTCCCAAATCTGAAGGCCGTCATAAGGGGACACGCATGAGCTCACTGAAACTCTCATGTAATCGGTGTATAATGTGTTATCATTGCCCCTCCCATGCTTCACACCTCTCATATCCGTGAGATAATTCTCAATCATGCGCTCCTCAGCGTAAGAATGGTCATACATCATGCGCGCGTATGTGAGCCCGTTCTCCACTCCAGCGAAAGCGAGCACAGCATCAAGAATGCCCCTCATACCCTCTCTTCCCCAGTCCTGATCCTGTATAAATTCCTCCCTCATTCCCTGGCTGCTGTCCCTGTGCGGACTGCTGCCGGCTGATGAGCCAGACTCCGCCTCTCCAGACTCCGTCTCCCCATCATCTGTATCTCCAGCTTCCTTTGACTCTCCAGTTTTCCCTGCCTTTCCAGCTTTCTCTGCCTCACCTGCATCCCCTGTCTCTCCGGGATGATAATAGCCAACCGATTCCAGGAAATAGCTTCTTTGCATGCTTTCCTTCATACTTTCCTGCGTGCTTTTATTGCCCTGGATGTCCCGGCCGCTGCCCGGCATTGGAGGGTTCCTGAATGATAACTCGACCATATCCCCTTTGGTCATAACCTCCCTGATATCGTCCCGCTCTTTGAGGGATTCAAGGGATGGTTCCGCCCTGCTCACAACCATATTCTCGTCTTCGGAGTAATCGACCCCTATATAATCTATAGCGTATGAATATGTTATCATCTCAAGCCTTATCCTGCTGTCCCTTATCAGAGACCTGTTCAGGGGAAGCAGTATCGTCCTGTAGCTTCCCAGCATGGCATTTTCAAAACTCTCAGGATAATCGATCCACTGCCCGTACTCATCCAGAACCTGCACATTTATTGAGGCGGTGTCCAGTATTCCCTGCCCGCTCACCCTGCCTATGAAAGTGTTGTCAAGAACCCTGTAAAGCTCCGGAAGCTTGTCTCCCGCGAATGAGAAGAGCCCGGCTTCTGAATGGCCCAGCAGTCCGCTGTCACTGCCGCTGATTATCAATTTAATAATTCCTTTGTCATCATTATTTTTTCCCTCCTTGTTATTTTCTTCTGGCTCAGGGAGCTCGAGCTCAATGTAATCCCTTGTCTGCTCTGGCATCCCTATCCCTTCCTGTTTCCCCTGCTCATCCCCTGAATCGTTCTCTGTATCCCCTCCTTGATCGTTCCCTGCATCATCCCCTGAATCGTTCTTCAATCCTTTGACACCCATCGCGGAAAGATTGCTGACCCAGTATTCACCATCAGGACCATCAGTGAGGATGGGGTCATATATTGATCTTGATCCTGTCAGCCCTCCGTCAATGCTTGATGTCGCGCCTATAGGCCTCTCATCCGCCTCATTGATGAGCCCCGTGCAGTCATCGCCGAACCTGTCAATGCACCTCACAGGAAGAGGATCATCTATCGTATGAGGATTTCCATGGATGTCAAGCATGACTTCAGTTTCATTGCTGTGATCCACAGTTATGAGCTCCATGCTGTCCATGTATGTGGTCTCGTTCATTATCTCCTTCACGGCGATCCTGATCCTGCCTCCATCCGGCTGTACATTCCCAAGGGAATCATATGTGGGCATCTCCACAAGAGGGGTGAATATCCCCAGTATCCCCTCTGTCTCAAACTCATAATCTGTTCCGTTCCAGGAGAGATAGAGGGGGCATGCTGTATTCGAACCGCCCCAGCTGCTTGTACATGGCTCGTGATAATGGTCTTTTGTCTCCACGAGAATGAAGATGGTGTTGTTCTCGCTGTGCAGGTAGTCGCTGAAATCGCTTGATAATGACACTATGAGATCATCATCTTTTTCCTCCCTGAAATCCTTGTGATCCATCATCTCCCAGGAGGAGGTATTGTAATTCCAGATGCTCATATTGGTCACGTACTCGCTGTCCTTCATCCCGTGGCCCTGCCAGTGCAGTTTTATGTCAAGGATGTCCCCCGGAGTCCCGTTTATGAAAAACTTGAATAATGCGGCGTTCCTGTAATCATAACGTCCGCAGCCGAGGGGGATGTGCACGGAACTCCTCTGATTGTCAGGCGAGGAAAGATTGGCCATCTCCGAAGCGTTCCTCCAGTCATAAGGGGTGCCTAGTGTGGAGCTGTCTGTGGGGTCAGGCCAGGAGGTATTATCATTACTGACTTTCCAGGATTTCTTGTACATAGTGTGGTAACCGTCTTCGTTCCCTGTCTCATTGAAGTCATAAAGCTCGACGGATTCGGAAGTGTCAAGATATATGAAATCAGTAATGCTCCAGTTCATCCCCCCGTCAGAGCTTGTGGCCACTGCCTTTATGTTATAGAGGTCCTCTGCTGTGGCGCCTATCTGCCATGTACAGGTGAAAGGCGATGATACAGCCGTGCATGCGAGGCTTCCGCCTGATGTTCCTGCCGTTGTGTAATAGAAAGATACATTCCGGACTGACGAGTCGGGATCCTCAACATCCGCGCTCAGGGAAAGCGGACTGGTTATGGTCTCTCCCCCTTCAGGACTGGTGATGTTGATCTTGGGCATTGTGGTGTTGGTGTATTCCCTGTAGAATATGTCAATGTCAGAACCCTCGGCAGACACGGCGTTCTCCCATACTATATCAATCTTGCCGGGCCTTTCTGATACGAGATCAGGGGATAATGATTCCTCATCATTCTCGTCATTCACGAACCTTCTTTCCTGCCACGTTGAATTGCGGCTGTCAAATGCTGTACTGAAGAACCCCCCGTACTTGCTGTAATCAAGGCTATAAAAGATGTAATCTCCCTGCAGGTATGACCATGCAACATAAGCCTGACCGCCCCCTGCAGCGGCGGCTGGCAGTATCGACATCCTGTCACTGTCACTGCTCACAATCTCATGCTCATGCCACCCTGAGGAATTCTTCTGCCTGTATATTATGTCCATGTCCCCCTCTTTCAGGGCGCTTATCTCGCTCTCCCCCAATATACGGCCGAATATCATGACCTCATCAACAGTGCCGTTCAGCGAATTCGTGTAACCCCATTCTGATACACCTGATTCATTGATATGGGCGTTGCCCACATCTATCTCAGGAAGCGTCTCATTGAAATACAGCTTGTCGGTCTCGTTTAATGTCAGCCTGTAATCTGCCAGCTCGCCGTCCACATAAAGTTTCGTCTGCCTGCTGCCTCCGCTGAGGTTCCAGGTGGCTGCGAGATGATGCCATTCATCAGCATTCCATCCTGTAACGTTATATAATGCCTCATTGGGGGTGCTGGTATTATCAACAATGCCGAAACCCGCAAGAGTGGAGGTATTATCATCACCGCATTTAAGACCTCCATTGCACTGCCATAAGTAAAGCATCAGCTTCCCGTCTATGTCTGTCCTGTTGGGGTATGCTGAATAAGCGATGAGTATGATACTGAACTCGCCGGGAGATCTGCTGCCGAGCTCCCAGTCAGTCTTGACCCATGAGGCCATTGTGCCGTACCGCTGGTTAAGATTGTTTTCAGCGCTGTAATTGGCATGGCCTGAGCCATTGACGTGGAGGGCGTAGCCGTTGCTCGGCCCGCCCGATTCGTTCATGAAACCCTCGACTCCCGCCTCTGTGTCCGACTGGTGGCTGAGCGTGGTCTTGTTCGCGAAGCTCACGTTCGCATCCATATTATCAAAGGACAGGTAGAAGAGAAGGCCGTCATCAGGGAAAGCCTGCCGGCTTGACCAGGCGGTATGGATATCATTGTCATCTCCTGCTGCGATGGATGGTGTGGAGAATATGAACTGGGAGTATTCCCTGGAAGGCTCAATGCCGTAATATTCGGGGGTCCTGTTGGTCAGATTCTCTATCCCGGACCATCCTGAAGCATCCTTCTTCCTGTAGGAGATGGTGCTGAATCCGGAGAAATCTCCGCTGTTCTCCACCTGCTGCCATATCACATGCGTATCATTGTCCTCATCAACAGCCACATCAGGATGATATGATCTGGTGCCTGCGCTGCTGAGTGTCTCAGGTGATGACCATGTTCCTGTGCTGCCTTTCTGCTTATGCCTCACCTCGCTGGAGGTGTCGTTGTGATGGCTGACCCAGACAACATGCAGTGTCTGGTTCCTGTCCGCCGCGATATTTGGGAAGAGCGAATTGTTGTCATCGTCTCCTGTCAGCAGAGTTATGTCAGACCATGTTCTTCCCTCCAGCGAACGGTGGAATATGTCACGCTGTCCCGCGCTCTGCCTTATTCCGGATGCGGATCTCTGGGTGTCTGATATCCTCAGCTCATCAATACTTCCCCTTATCCTGGGATAATCAGTGTTTTTTGAGTCATCATTCATTCCCACACTGAAGTTTGAGGGGATGAAAGGCCCTATATCGCATGAGCGGTTGGCTTCAGCGAGATAACCGTCAAAATAAAGCCTGCAGTCCGCATTGCCAAGATCATAGCTGTATGCTATGTGATGCCAGGTATTCCTCTTCAGCTCAAATGGAGGATTATACTTCATCTGGAAGGCGTAAGACTCATTATATGTTATATCGACAAGGATCGCGTCCTCCCTGTAAAATTTAGGGTAAACCACTTCATATCCCCTGCTCACCCTAAAGTACCTGTGTGAACTGTTCCATGCCTCAAACAAAACGCTCCCCCCCACCTCCTTCGGCAGCTGTTGAGGGTTGTACCAGAACTCGATAGTGCCCTTTGACATATCGATATTGCCTGAGGCATTGTAAGTGACCTTGCCCTCATCATCATTATTGCTTACGCTTCTTCCATGAATCGCGTTGGAGGAGGATTTCACATCCGCTGCAATGGTCTCATTCATGCCTGCCGCATAATCCGCATTGAAGGATGAGGAATTGTCAAAATGCGCCAGGAATGTCGTGTGAGAGTCAGCGCTGAGTTCAGCGGGCCTGGTCAGCCCCTGCCATACAATATGTGTTATGTTATCATGGTCTGTGGTGGTATCAGGATCCTGTGAGCTTATCATGCTGCTGTTGGTGACGACCTGGACTCCCCCCAGCAGCTTGCTGCCTGCCATCTCTCTGGAGGACCAATCGCTCCAGTTCTTGTATATGTAGAGGATGTCCCTGTCAGGACCGTTCTTTATAGGCGTCCCATAGCCTGATTCATTCAGTTCTGTGTTGTCCTCCCACACAACATGTATCCTGTTGACATCATTCGGCCCCACAGAAATGGCAGGATCCCGGGATAATCTGGAGCTGCTTTTGCTGACAGTCTCGCTCAGCATCACGTCAGCCCTCACAAGCGCCGCCGCAAGCAGAAGGACTGCAAGAACAACTGCAGTAAAGAAAAGAGAAGCCCTCCTCTTTCTTGTATTTGCCTCCATGATTCCCGATTTTATACTCAATTTACCACACTCTTTTTAGGCATTCCGGCCCCTGCAGATACCTTACAACACCCTGCAAATACCATACAAATGGATATTATGATCCTATGCAAAAACATATGGCATGTATGGTCCTATGCGAATAAATATCATGCAAATACCAGCCGCAAACCGATGAAGGTGTCTGAAAAGGAAGCTTCTCAACCCTCTTCTGACCCCTCATCATGCCTTTTTTATCCCGCCTTTTTTATAAAGCCAGAGCGGGGCTTCAATATATAAATTTTGTGCAAAAAAGCGGTTTAGCTTACAAAAAAAGATAAGAGAAGAAGAGAATATTCTAAGAGAGAATGTTCTGAGATAGAATGCCCTGAGAGTCTCCTCTGCCACGACCATGCCGCAAGAGAAAGCTGCCACACCGCAGGAGACTGCCACCAAACCATAGAATAAGACCACCAGAGCGCAGGAGAAGAACACCCTGCACCAGGAGAATCCGGTGCCGCAACCCTCATGCCGGGCCCTGTCAAGTATTGTGTCTTTGTGCCATTGAGGCCTATGCTCGGCTTTTGCAGGCAAAAGCCTCGTTGCGCCGGGCTCGCACTTGCTTCTGTCATTGAAGGCTGACATTCCCCGTAGGGGGCGTTCCCCCTTGTCAGCCTGATCTGTTAAACAGAATGTGCTCGCAGTATTGGCGCCGACGGCCTCAATGGCACTTAACTTGACAGCACCCTTATGCCGCAACCTTTAAATAGGAATTGCATAAACCACGTTTCAGGGGGTGAGGTATGTTCATAAAAAGAGCTGACAGAAAAGATTGTGTTCTGGAATGCAGCAGGAAAGAGATCGCTGAAGAATTCGCCTTCCAGTCGACAGCAGTCATAGAGCGGCTCGCTCTTGACGCCAACCTCCTGTTCTATGATCTTGCAAGCGAGGCCATGGAAGCGGCAGGTCCGATTTTCTCAAAAAGCAGCATTTACTGGAAGCTCCACTGGAGGATCAGGATGGGAACACTTTATCCTGAAAGGAGGTTCTCCAGACTATCAGCCCTCATCAGTTCAATGATGAGGACCTGAAGCGATAATCTGTGAATGGTGATTAATCTGAATGACCTCCTCTAAAACCTGAAGGTTTCAGTTTCCCGCCACAGCCTGGCTGTGGTGGTGCTCTTGGTTGAGGGATATAATCAAAAATGGTAGAAAAAGCTAACGGAGGAAGAGCAAGGCAATTCCTCTTTGAGCTAAAAGCTCAAAGTTTCCTTGCCTAAGAAGAATGAATATATTCAAGCCGCCTGTAAATCTACCCCACAGGGATAATAATCATCGTCCTTTGGCAACTTACCTTTTTCTTTAATAATGCTTAAATCAGGCTCATACCTGTAATTATCCTCAAAAAGCTCTGCGAACTTATCAACTAATCCTGCACCCTGGGCATTTAAAGCCTCATTTAATTGTTCAGAGTAACCTTTTTGACCATTCTTCTTAGTGATTCTTTGATATAAATCCTGCCATTTAGCAGCTAAATCCGGGGAACTTATACCTTCATCTTCCGCTAAAGTTACAAGTGTATCTATATTAGTTACTATATAAGTTGCTATCTCTTCCCTTATTTCAGAGTCTCTAGCCTTATATTGTTCTCTTTCCTGTGGTGTTAATTTTGACCCCATAATCTATATATGGTCAGCAAACTATTTAAATCTTTCCTTCCAATAATTTATATATACTTTCCTTAACAAAGTTGCCCCTTCTTAGTTCCCCTACAGGTTTGTAAGTAAGCATTTGGATATGTTTTTCAGGTACATAATCACTTCTATCTCCTGGCATGTTTCTTGTTTTTGCTTCAATAACTGATGTATGTATATGTTGATATTTCTCGCAAAATAGATCTAACAAGTTTTTCATTGTTTGGCCGGATCCAATATTATCGTCTAATATTAAAAAAGGCATAAATTCAGTGCATATAGCAGTATCATGATATATTGGGAGTATTGCTTCTCTCACAAAATCATCGAAGTTATTAATCTTGTTTGCCACTGCCTTATAACCACTATATTCTACAGGTAAGATATCGCATACTCTAGGTATGTTTGCATTTTTTGAAATCGTATCCAATGCAAAACCTAGCTCCACAGCACCCGACAATGGATTCACCACAACATCATATTTTGTTCTAGCCAGATTAGTAATATTCGCCGATTGCAATAATATTCTTGCTGGATGATCCATCTCCCTATAAAAATGACTCAATTTTGAGTAATCCTGTTCACTTGCTTTGCCCATAAGATCCCTAATTGTTGATTCATCGAACTTAGTGAATCTCCTGCTTACTGAAGTTATAAGTGAGTAATAATAGTCAACGAACTTTGAACACATCCCCATAAGAGTTGCGATATCTCCGTTCACCTTACCTTTTTTGAGATAATCCCTGTAAAAACCATTGAAAAGAATCATTGAATAGTTTTTAAGATGATCAAATACTGAAGAAACTATCAGTCTGCTGGTCAGATCATCTTCTACCCGATTTTTGACTTCTGGGATTAAATCATTAAGTATAAACATATTTGAAAATAATTTTTGTAGCTTTGATTTGTGTGCATCTCTTGCACCAGGCAGATAATAATTATGACCTCTTAAGAAGACTTTTTCATTTGTGAAGATAACATTATTCTTTAGTTCTTCAGCAACATCTTCAGGGATAGATGCTATACTTCTCTCAAAATCTTCCCTGCTGATAAACACATTGCCAGTATAGTGAATATGCTCCACAAAAATAGGTAGTTCAGAAAGAGTTTTCTCATCATCATTAAATATTGTGAGATACTCCAAGGGAGATTTGAATAATGGGAATTGATCTTCCATTTTGAATCATCCAGATATGAGAAGCACAATAAGTATATAAATGTTTCTAAAAATAACTACTATAAAGTGATAATAAATCGGAAGATTTCCGGTCTTGTTGGAGGATTTTCGGTAGAATCTTTGTACAAAAGTTTGTACAATTTTTTGTACAATCGATAGGGTCGGAGTTCCGATTGGTCAGGAATTTCATGCAAAAAGTGTGGGGTTGGACTTCTAATTGGAATAGAGAACATAGGGTCGGAGTTCCGATTGGTCAAGATTTGGCAGAAAAGTTTTTATAGTTCAACTGACAGAAAATGAAAGGTTTTATGATGGCGCAGGCCCTGCTGCTGAGAGGCTGATGTTTTTTGTGTTCTAATGTTCCTTGCGCCTGATCAACCATGAACAGCCCTACCATTATCAGGGATACAACAGTTAAATACAATAACAGTTAAATATAAAAAGACTTTTAAAATATTGGAAACAGAAGGTATGAGAGACAGGGAGTGGGTGAATGGCGGAATTCAATTTTGATTCAACAAAGGACATCGAAGTGTCCAAGAGGATATTTGAGCAGGTCGTGGGCCAGGAAGAAGGTGTTGAGGTCATAAAGAAAGCGAGCATGCAGAGGCGCCATGTACTCCTGATAGGAGAGCCAGGCACAGGCAAATCAATGCTCGGACTTGCGCTGGCAGAGCTGCTTCCGAAGGAGAAGCTTGTGGACATTCTCGCATTCCATAACCCCAATGATGAGAACCAGCCCCTAATAAGGACAGTGCCTGCAGGGCAGGGCAGGGACTTTGTGAACAGGGCGAAGATGCAGACATCAAACCTGTTCAAGAACCAGAACATAAT
>JAWOBY010000043.1:0-15102 GCA_046484055.1 Candidatus Woesearchaeota archaeon
AGAACGCTTCTTCAGGACATATAAAGAAGAGTTCCTTACAGAGACATTTACATGCATAAATGATTACATACACCACTACAACGAAAAAAGACTTCATATGAGCTTACATTACAAAACACCCCAAGAAGTGTGGGATGAACTAATTGAGCCCTAGTTTTGTGATGCGCCCCACTTTCGGGATAATAGAGTCATAAAAAACACAAAAACTTTTAAATGATGGTTGACTTTAATTCAACCAAGGTCTAAAATGGCCACCATAAGACACCACAAAATAACCATAGTAAGGTTCAGGAAGCCTGTGAAAGAAGATCTCAATGAGGAGTTGCAGTACTTCGGCAATTCATTCGGGCTTTTCGGTGAGAGGGACAAGGACAGGTCCTGCTTCCGTATATTCATAGAGCTGCTCAAGGCCTCAAGAAAGAACAAAGGCATGACTTCTGACGGGCTGGCGTACAAGACAGGCCTTAGCAGGGGCACTGTAGTTCATCACCTGAAGAGGCTGATGGACGCGGGGCTTATCATATATGAAGGCGGGCTGTACTTCCTCAGGGCAGGCAACCTTGAGGCTGTTGTTGAGGAGATACAGAAGGATGTGAACAGGACAATAGAGGATCTCAGGAATACCGCACAGAAGATCGATGAGGATATGGGTTTGTGAATGTATCTGCTTAGGGCGGTATCCGCAAAATATACAATACAAAATTTTGAAGATTTCTCTGTCTTTCAGATGCTCTGTTCAGTGACCGTTCCCTTCAGCATATCCATCTCTTCTCCTCGGTGTGAGGCCATCGGAGGTGATATGAATCCCTGTCAGGAAGCTCTTCAGGGATCAGGATAAGGACATAGTCCTTTTTGCCTTCCCCAACATTCAACTCAATCTCATAATGGGGAAGATTCTCTGTTGTCTTGTTGTCCATCACATCGTTTTCCATTCTCCTGAATTCTATGCTGAAATCTCCCTTCCTGCCGAGCTCCATAAGGTAGACTGTGCCTTTGCTGGAAGGGATCGTGCAGAGATACTTCTCTTCTTTCCCTGCGCTTAACCTGACTGCAGAGGCATTGCACATGAAAAGTATATCATTGATTATGCCTCTGGTCCCATCCTTCTGGTCCGTCACTTCATCAATGCTGTCATCCATTCAGCTCACCGCGATTATGTACAATGCCTGCGCCCATCCGAGCGGAGTGTTCTCATTGTACTTGTTGGAAGCAGAGAAATAAAGCTCAGGAAGCTCGCCGTTGTCATTCATCGCGTCAATAGTCTTCTGCACGTAGAACCTGTATTTGGCGAAGTCCTCCATATGCTTGTATATCACCGCAAGCCACGCAAGGCCCATGGTCCATTCGGCCTCGCCATCCCTGTTGTAGTACCTGTCGCCCTCGTATCTTATGACTCCCCTGTTCCTCAGAAGCCTTGTCTCGACATTGGCGAGTATGCGGTCCCTCTGCTCCCTGCTGACCACATTGTAGGGCCATATCAGGCTGAGCAGTGCCATGTCTGTGTGCTTCGTGTCTGATTCCCTCGGTAAGAGTGTGTTGAGTGTCATCTCCCCTTCATGGATGAGCCATTCAGGGACATCCACATATCTTGATATCCTTTTCAGGCCAGCGACACAGGCTCCGATACTTGATGCATGGACCTCTTCATTCTCCTCCCATATGCCGTTGTCAGTATCCTGCCAGTATTCTATTGAACCTAGGTACATCACGAGCTTCTCTATTATCCTCTTGTCGTTGCTGTCCCTGAGGACTCTCACGCCCTTGTCCATTAGGTCCGCTATCTTGAACAGGAAAGCTCCCACCGCATCGTTCTGCTTGTTGCCCCATTCCTCCCAGAACTCTGTGAGCTTGTGGGGGTGGTATCTCGCGTGTATGTACTGGTAGGATTGTGTGGGCTTGTTCTTTATGGCCCAGTCTATCTTCCATTCATGCTTCAGGAAGATGTCAAGCAGAGCGTGGTATGTCCTTGCCGCCATGTCGGGATCTATTGCCTCGAGCCCCATCGACTCATAGACATTGTCCCTTATCCATGACTTGTCATATCCTGTCCTGACTGATATCTTTGAGGCTGAGAAGAGCCCGTTGGGGTGCCTCATGCTGTTGAGTATCCTGAATGATTTCATCAGCATCATTCATCACCCCCTTCATTTGGCCGAGTTTCTGTGCTGCTCTTCACGTACATGACTCCAGTCACTCCCTGCTGTGTCTTTTTTACCATGTCCGCGAATGAATGGTCGTCCAGCTTTGCTCCTTCTCCCTGCGCATCAGGGTATTGTCCTGCGAGGTATGCTATATTGGAGGCGAAACTCTTGAGCTGTGCAGGCTCCTTCCCCTGCTGGAGCATTGAGAGCATGAGGCTGCCGTACTGGTCCTTCATCCCTCTGGAGACCCTCATCCTGCTGGAATGATCATCAATCTCAAAAGGGACTGTCATTGCCTCGACAAGATCCTCTGCTTCGTCCGCCCCTTTCTTACTGTAAATCTGTTTTGTCATATCGATGCATTTGTCTATACAGTTGGAGTATACATCTGCCATGGCATTGACCCTGCCTGCGAACTCATTGGCCTGCTCTGCAGTCCTGCCCTTCTCCCACATGCTGATTATCATTCCCGCATATGCCTGTTTCACCGGAAGGTGCAGGCCTCTGCCTTTTATCGGGAAGTACAATGCCTCTGCGAAATCCATCACAGCGTCCATTCCTTTTTCCGCGTCAAACCCTTCCTCTGTTCCGTCTTCAGCCGTTCCTTCATCTGATGCGCCTTCCCTGTCATAGACCCTTCCTATCTTATTGAAGACCCATTCAATGCCTTGTGGGGTGGCTGCATAAACTCTTATGAAAGAATCAATGTTCTTTACGAAGGTATCCTTTGTGTTTGTATCTTTTGCGCCGGGACCGTTTACACCGGCATTCTTTGCGCTGGTATCCTTTGCGCTTGTTTCATGTCCTTCAATCCCGCCCTTACCTGCATGGCCAAATCCCCTCTCCATACTCCAGTTATTTTCAGGATACTGCCTTAACTTTGAAAGCTGGCCTCTCGCGAAGCTGAGATCAGGATCATTCATGCTGAACTCGTCAAGAATGTCAAGGTACTGGTCCCTGAACTTTGAGTACTGCTCTGCAGGGCTTCCTGATCTTATCACTGCAAGAACGTCTGCTATATTGTCAAGGGCATCCTTGTATGCGTCTGCCACATGGCCTGTCTCCAGCTTCTTCTCCTCTCCAGTCTCAGGAACAGCAACATTCGGGCTTTTGTCCCCCGGAGCCTCAATGCACTCAGAGACAATCTCTTCTGTATTGTCCGCGCTTTCGCTGAAAAAGTGATCGAATATGTCGCGGTATATTGACGGCTTGTAGCTTTCAGGGCCGTCGCTCCTGCTGAAGAATCCTGATTCTAATCCCTTTAGTCTGTCTGATGTCCCCATTTTCTCAACCACCCGTTTTTGCCCCAAACCGGCTCTAGCGCCCTGAAGCGCCTTATTTATTGGATAATCATTACTATTTTGAAGTAATAAAGAAACACACATATATAAATTTTTCGTTTTTTCGTCACTTATAAGTGGTATATTTATGAATGGTTCATGGATAGTTTCTGGATGGTTTATAAATCCTTTTTAAAGGATTAGATGGCTTTAAAAGGATACAACTCCCCTGCTAAGAGGCCGGAACAGGATCATGGGCTCTGCATATGCTCAGATCAAAAGGGCCAAAGAATCAAATAAGAGGTCAAAGAATCAAATCAGAGAAATCAAAGGAGGAAAGAATGAAGGTATCTGAGCTTGAACACGACATAGAGGAAGTACAGGGCTATGAGCATCATGGCCTCCACCCTGCTCAGCCTTTTGTTCTTCCAGAAGAACAGCATCACTATCAGGGATACTAAGAACCACACTGGGATGTCATACCAGAACAGATACTTGTCAACTGTGTAGCCCGAGATCGCGGCGCCAAGGCCGAGAGCAAGGAGGGGGTTTGTTATGTTAGAGCCCACCAGTGTCCCGAGCGATATCCCTTCCGCCTTCTTGAGTATCCCCCTCAATGCTGTGCTCAGCTCGGGCAGCGCGGTCCCCACACCTATTATCAGCGTTCCTATGAATGATGTCGCGAGCCCCCACTCGCTTGACAGAAGGAGCGCCTCATCCACGACAAGGTCAGCAGAAAAGATCAGTAATGCTATCCCTGAACATATTATCAGGGTGTCCTTGATGTAATCGGTCTGGAACGGATTCTTCTCAAGCAGTTTCTCCTTTTTCGCAAGATACCCTATATAGATGATATACAGCAGCACGAGTATTATCCCCTCGATCCTTGATATCGTCCCCCCTATAGAGAAGATGAACAGCAGCACAATAGAACCCATCATGACTGTGTAATCCCTGTGCAGGATGGTCTTGTGCGACTTGACACCGAGAAGCAGGCCGACGATACCGAGGATGAATGTTATCTGGATGAGGTTAGAGCCCACATTGGTCCCTACGGAGACGCCTGAAGCATCGATCCCCTTCAGTATGTCGATGCTTGATATTATATGCGTGATTATCTCAGGCAGGGACGATCCTATCGAGATTATTGTCAGGCCTATGAACGCCCCTGATATGTTGAGGGACTTCGCTATCCTCTGCGCGGCGTTTATGACAAGGCCTGATCCTATCCAGAGACCTATCACACCCAATATGAGAAGAATGGACTCGAACATCTTATTCCTGCCTGTATATCCTTTTTATTGATATCATTGATGCCTTCCGCATCCTCCTTGCTGTCATCATCGATAAGGTCCTGCTGGATTCCAGCAGGCGTCCGAAGATCATATCCTCGCAAGGTAAGACCTGTCTTCTGTCAATGCAGCGCCTATGCCTTTTCCTATCGAGAATGACTGGCTGCTGAGGCTTCTCATCAGGATGTCAGCAAGCGTCTTCTCTTTCTTGTACTCCCTGAAATCTGCGGTCATGTTGAGATTCTCCCTGATGTATGCTTTCGCCTCCTGCCTTCCGCCGAGCTGGTCAACAAGCCCGAGCTCTTTTGCCCTGCTTCCGAGGAAGAACATCCCGTCCGCGATCTCTTCCACCTCATCCTTAGGAAGATTCCGGTTCTCTGCTACCTCCTCCACGAACTCATCATGCAGCTTGTCAAGGATATCCTGGAACATCCCCCTCTCTTCAGGCTCGAGCTCCCTCAAAGGCGAGCCCACATCCTTGTACTCGCCTGAGACAAGCCTGCGGTAAGTGACATTATAATCCTGTATCAGGCCTGAGAATTCAAGATATGAGGCAGTGACTCCTATGGAACCGGTTATTGACATCCTGTTCGCTATGACATGATCTGCGGCAGAAGCCACCCAGTAACCCCCTGAAGCGCCCGTATCCCTTATGACGGCTATGGTTGTCTTGTTGGTCTCCTTTATGGCCCTGCCTATCTCATCCGATGCCACAGGAGAGCCGCCCGGCGAGTTTATCTCCAGGACTATGGCCTTTACGGACGGATCCTCATCCGCTTCCTTCAGGAGTTCCCTTATGTCTTCTGATACTGCAAGATCGGAGCCGAGGACTCCGCCTCCGGACGGCACTATCATGCCCTCAACTTTTATTAGGGCTGTGTTGCCTGACATGCTTCCGCCTATGAACAAGCTTGTGATCCACGAGAGGATGAAACTCAGCACAAGAAGCATCGCGAGTATCTTTACGGCTGTGATGATCCTGCTTCTCCCCCATTTTACATCATTCTTCTTAGCCATCAAAACACCATCATCATCCGCTTCACTGCCTTCTCTCCCAAAGAGCCTTTATATTTTTTTCTTTTCTTCCCTGGCCTGCACCTTACTATCGGGCGGTTTATTTCCTCTTCAGCCCGCTTTCCAACCAAGATAATCCCTTACCAGTATGAGCACGAACACAGCACCCATCACCGAGAAGAAGGTCACTATGTTCAGTTTTGTCCTTGTCTTATGGCTCATGTCAAGGTCCACCAGCTTGTGCAGGAGAAGGAACTGGAGGTGTACCAATACATACATCACCCCTGCTGTGCCTGCTGGAATCAATATGTATTTAATCACAGCATATATCACCTGGTTCATTCTCGGCATTCCACCTCTCAACACCTCTTCATGGCTTTTGCCTGCGGGGGGATCTCTCTACCCGAGTGTTGTGACCTCGAAACTCTCCCCTCCTGTCTCAACTATTATTGTGCCGTTACGGTCTGTCCTGAGCAGGTTTGTGCTTTCCTCAATTATCCTCTGCTCTGCATCAGCAGGAGGATACTCGCCGTCCTCATACCCTCCTTTTGATATTATTGCCAGCTCCGGGCTGACTTCCTCAATAAGCTCCTTTGATGTTGAGTCATCCGCGCCGAAATGAGCGACCTTGAGTATGTCAGCATCCAGGTCATGGCCCATTATCCTCTCCTCGCACGCGAAGCCGCAGTCGCCCATCAAAAGGAATGATACATCGCCGTAAATGAGCTTGAGCACGAGCGAATTATCATCAGTGCTGTTGAGATAGCCGTCAATGTAAGGTACTATCACCTGCAGTTTGACATTGTCATCCAGATTGATAGTGGTATCCTCCTTGATCGCATTGAGATTTCCCTTGCTTCTTGAGAACTGTTCAAAGGCGAGGAAATCCTGGCTGTCATCCTCCTGGCCGTTATAATACACCTCTCCCACATTGAGAAGGTTGTACAGTACCGAGTCAATCCCCCCTATGCTCTCCTTGTCGCAGTGCGTTGCGAGTATGACATCGATGGTAGTGCTTATCCCATTGTCCTGCAGGTATTTCATCACCACCTGGCCCTTGTCATTGAATCCGCCGTCTATGAGCATGGTCTTGTTCGAGGGTGTCCGGATGAATATCGAATCACCATATCCG
Source organism: Candidatus Woesearchaeota archaeon (assembly GCA_046484055.1). Classification (GTDB taxonomy): domain Archaea; phylum Nanobdellota; class Nanobdellia; order Woesearchaeales; family UBA12501; genus JAWOBY01. The sequence continues at coordinate 6,860 of JAWOBY010000043.1, forward strand.
ACATCAATGAAGCTGACCTCTAATTTACCTGCGGCTGAAGTGTCCCCGCTGGTGTTCCCGCCTGAGGTGTCATTGATCCCTTCCCCGGTGTCATTGATCCCTTCCGCATCCTCCTGGCTGTCATCATCGACATACAGCTTGTCGATATCATCCCCATCGCTGTTCCCGCCTGAGGTGTCATTGATCCCTTCCGCATCCCCCTCATCACTGGATTCCACGCTGCTGTCTGTTCCATTATCCTGGCTGTTTTCATGATTTCCCGCTGAGCTGTTGGAATCCTCTGAAAGATTTCCCACAAACACATCGCCCTTGACGATGCTGTCATTCCCTGTATCACTGCCGCAGCCCGCAAGGAGGGAAGCGCACGCGATCATCATGAGCGCGATGATAACTCCTGTCATGCTGACTCTTGTCCCTATACTGATATTCTTTTCTCCTGTTCTCATTTTTTCTCTTATCTTCATCATGCGCGCCTCCATGTGATTTCAGAGCGGGTTACCGGCGCCCATACATTTCTTTTTGATAGCTGTTTTGGTCTGATGTTTTTCTGGTCTGCTGCATTTCAACCATTCACGCGCCTGTGTGGAGCTCAAGGGTCGAGGTCCTGCTTATGGACTCAAAAAGCCTCTGGTTCTGCTGGTTGAACAGCGCATAGACCGGGTCAAGGACCCATAATATTATGAAAGGGAAAACAGGAATCCATATGATCGATCTCACCAGCGCCTGCCACTTCTCAATGCCTTTCTTGGGCTTCCCGCCGGAGAGGTCCTTCACGTAAAGCCCCAACACCATCTTGCCCGGCGTCTGGCCCAGCACGTATTCCATTGCAGTGAAGTAAAGTATCGCTATGATGCCGAGCAGGACACTTATAATGGTAAGGCCCGCCATCATCTCAGGGGATGATGAGACCATGCTCTCCACAGCGCTGATGCCTGATCCGACAGGGAGAAGGTCCCTTATAATGCTTTCGAAAGGCCAGAAGAGCACGAGATCAATGATGATGAAGTCTATCATAAAGGCCAGCACCCTTTTCCAGGCTGTTGCGGGCCCTTCAAATGTCCTTTGTCCAGGTATATTAAGGTCTGCCATGATGGAACCATCCAGGAACTGTGATTTGGCGGATATATTTAAAGTTAGTGCATTGTGGTGGGTCTGTCCCAAATCTCGCTTTTCCTGAGGAAAAGCTCGGGTCAGCGGCCGGCTCGCGCCTGCTTCCTCTATCTAAAGCTGACGTCTCCCGCAGGGAGCGACCCCTCTGTCAGCCTGATCTTTCAGATAGAAAGCGCTCACGATATTGGCGCTGACCTTCACTTGGGACAGACCCGCATTGTGGTATCAGATTGATATAGAAAGGAAACCCCCTCGAAATCCTCTTAGCCCCTGAAGAATAGGGGGTAATCATCGGGGCATGTCTTATAAAATAATGTGATGCCGTGTCTGATTGTGCTCCTGTTCTCCCCCTCACAAAACAATCAAAGCGAGTATGAATCCTATGATTATCCCTATCAGCAGGCCTGTTATGAGCTCCTTCAGGCCGTATTCTATCTCTTCCAGCCTTTCTATGTCCCTGCTGAGTTCCTTTGATCTTTTCTGCTTTGCCATCATCAACACGCTCCTGATATCTTTTTGGGTGTTCCTTTGGGTCCGGAATCTTCAGGCCTTCTTGCCGGGCATGGCTTCCTTGAGCTCCACCCTCCCCACTGCCCAGAGGACCGCGCCTATGCCATAGAATATGGGGAAGAGCACGAATTCTTTTCCCTTGAGGAAATAATCTGACGAGTCATGCAGCAATGGCCTTCCTATCGCTCCCAACAGTGTGAGGTAGAGTCCTATGCCTATGCATGTCGCTGCGAGGAATACAAGAATAAGACCGACCGCCTCATGTTTCCTGAGATTGTGTTTCATTATACCGTTTCTCCGCCTCTTTTTTATAATTATCTGCCTGTATTGTTTATAAAGTTTTTGGTGTTCATGCTGTCAGGATCATCAGGATGGGCGGCCTGAAGCGCTTCTGCCGTCATAGCTTTCCTGCTGGCCTGGCGCTGCCATAACAAAATCATCTCCCTCGCTGACATCATAGCTGAAAATGTTATTTGCTGGAATGCCTATATTCTCGCAAAGTGTCCTGTACATCGTGTTCAGCGAAGCTGTAATATTATCCATCATATCTAAACTTTTCTTTATCTCTGATTGTGTCTCTGCGATGGATCCGCTGGCCTGCTGGGATTCGAATTTTCTCTTCCTGTCATCAAGATCATCCAGAGTCCCGTATATTCCCGGAAGTTCGACCATGATCTTTTCATGCATCGCGCCGAGCAGTGTATCTCCCCCCCTCTTTTCTGAATAGCTGTCTATGGAATCGCCGTACATCTTCTGTATAGTGTCAAGATCCTCTATGGCCTGCATGTATTGCCCTGCAAGCGCGTGCTTCCTTGATACCTCGGCTATGAGGGGGAGAGTCCTCAGGTAGCTTAAGATCTCCTGCGGATGCTCTTCTGCGTTCATCCTGTCATCACTGTACATGTTTCCATCCCTGCATTCACGCTCGTCCCCTTGTCCTTCTCTCTGGTCTGTTCTATGGAGACTCTGCTCTATGACCGCTTTCCTGAACTTGCGGGGGGTGATCCTTTTCCCTGAAATGTATTCCATGGTGAACGGCTTCTGGCTGGGGGGTTTTTTGGTCTCTCCCCTTACCATCATGTATGTCCCTTCATCATAGGATGCGGACTGGGAGTTGAAGTCTATCCTTGCCTTGTCGGGATTGGCAGTCATCTCTATGTATATCCTCTCATTGGGGTCATTGTTCAGTGCGGGGTCCTCTGAAATCATCACCTCCTTCAGTATGCCTCTCATGTTCTCTCTGAAAACATCATTGGTGAGCTGAGGGCCGTTCATGAGACTCTCAGCGAATCCTGATATTATGTTCGTCCCGTAATCGACTATCGTGCTGACTGCCCTGGGGATCTCTTTCATGCCGTTGCTTTTGGAGATGTCCTCTGCATCCTCTATGAGTGTCTTCATGTCAATGCACATTACGCAATGGTATGATAGCTCAGCGCTACCGGCTGTGTTGTTTTCCCTTGCCCCCCTACCATTCGCTCCCTGCTCAGAATCAGCCACTATGAGGGTCAGGTGCGCTGTGCCTTTGATTTCTCCTGCAGTGAATTCTGCTGCCTCTTCCAGGCTTCCTTTCTGGAATGATACTCTTGTCCAGTCCGCAACATCCTCAGAATCATTGGTCTTGTGGTATCCATCCAGCGCACGGCTTAGCAGAAAATCAAGACTGGGGTCATTCAGGCTGTGTCTTTCACCTGCCTCTTTTTTTGTTGGGGACTCCATACTCGGCAGCTCTCCTTCTCTGTGTCATCACTGCTCTCTCAACCACTCAGCTGCCTGGCAGCTGCCTTTCCTTTCCAGTTCCGGCTCGTTTTACTCATTTATAAATCTATCGTTTTAGAAATCTTCCGGATTATTAAGAATTATTACAATCTCATATGGGATATTCACATGAGATACCCGGGGGTTTCACCCATAATGCCGCATATGGTCCTGTCATTACTGTCAATACCATTGCGATTAGTATAACCCTTCCTGCCTGCATGGGCCGCTGAAGCATGGCCTGCTGAAGAGTATGCATCCACTATGCCGCATATGAATGCGTCAGGCCTGCTTGTTGCAGCAGCCTGTTGGCAGAGCTCTGCTATCTCCATCCCTCTCTCGCTGACCGCTTCCGGATCATTCTCAACCAGCATATCCACCCCTTCCTTCAGTTTCCTTCCAGTCTCTTCACCTGCTCCTGCAAAGTAAGCTACGAGGCCGAATAACATCCTGTCAATCTGCCCGAACTGCATCCCGTATCTTTCAAGGGCCTGCCCTCTCTTTGTCCATTGCTGTGACGGATCGCCTGATTCTTTCATGATCGGGAAAGCCATGCTCTGCAGCGCCTGAACATCGTGGATTGATCCTCCAAGGCTGCCGGCCGAACCATAATCCGGCATGTGCCGGCCGCATTCCCCTGCTTCATTGTACATCATCTCTTTTCTATAATCTCCTCCAGTCATCATAAAGGCCTCCAACAATCGTTCTCTACGTGATTGTTCCTATATCAATCATCGTTCAATCATCATGTTAATCCCATATTCATCACGTCTGTCTTACGACCACCACGCCTCTCTGTTTCATCCTCATGAATGTCCTGCCGTCTTTCCTTTCTATCTGCCTGTGCCTGAAATAATTGCCATTTATCTTCATAAAATTGAATTTCATCATATCACCTGTCGTGTCTGTTTCTTCACCATTTAGTCTTCTGTATCCTCTTCTGTCTTTCTTCTTCTGTTTTTACCACCTGTCTATCTTGCAAGCCCCTGCATTATCCCCCAGCTGCCGCCTAGCATCGAGAGCAGCAGTGATGCGATCACCACGAAAGCGAAAAAGCCCGCGTCATACCAGTGCAGGACATGCCTGAATATTATGAGCCAGTAAAAAGGCACCGAGGTGATGAAAACCGCCTTTTTACCGGCCCATTTGAAAAGGGAAAATGATCTCCTGAATGATTCCTTCAGCGAGGCTCTGAATCCCCTCTTGAATCCCCTTTTGAGCCCTCCATTGAATCCGGCGCTATGCTTTCCGCCGAACAGGCCCTTATCATGCTCATTGTACTGCCTCTTTTCTCTGTATACCTCAAGGGCGGGCAGGACTCTCCTGAGATCTGCCAGTCCCTCAATGCATACATAGCCGTCTTGCGCGCCGTGCGCGTTCTCCATAACACACCCCCAAACCATTGCACGGTGCCGCCGTGCCGGACATATCCGATCAGCAAAAAAACAAAAAATTGGGCAAATCATTAAAAGATGTGCAAAGCCGCCTGCCCCCAACAAACAGGCGGCCTCACATCATCTAACCACCCCCTGTGGTAATCGTGAAACCTGTGATATTCTTTTTCTGATCAATCCTCTTTTGGTCCATCATCATTGTTCGTCATCCGGACTGCCTCCGGACTGCCGTTTTTCTCAGTTGACTCTTCTCTTCTCGAGGTACTTGTCAAAGCTTCCTCTCTGGTATGCCTCGACCACTGCTGCTGATATCTCAGGATCGAACTGCTTTCCTGATTCCTTCTTTATCTCCCCTACGGCAATCTCGATAGGCATGCCCTTTCTGTACGGCCTTTCTGCTGTCATCGATTCCAGGGTGTCTGCAGCAGCGACAATCCTTGCGTGCGGGTGTATGGCATTCCCACATATGCGGTCAGGATATGAAGGCGGCCATGCATCCTTTGCCCCGTCATAACGCTGGTGATGCTGTTTCGCCACCTTGCCCAGGCCGTTGTCATCTATTATGCTCACCAGCAGCTCGCTCATCACGGTGTGGTCCTGCATCTCATAGACCTCGTCCTTTGTGAGCGGGCCCTGCTTGTTGAGTATGCTGTCATCCACCCCCACTTTTCCGAGGTCGTGGAATTCCGCTGCATCCGCGAGATGGCCCTCATCGATCCCCATCACCCTGGCGATCTCCACTGCGTAGTTCTTCACCATCATGCTGTGCTTGTATACCCAGTCATTCTTCTCGCTGAGGGTTCTGAGGAAGCTGTGCTTCGCCACCTCATAAACAAGGCTATCTTTCTCTTTCCTCTCTGCACTGTCGGTCATATCCATGATGTCATATTTGCTCATCACTGCGCTCATGTAGGCAGTCAGTATCTTGCCGTAGCTGAAATCTGTTGATGTGAAACTCTTCCCTTTGGGCGCGTTCAGGTTGACCACTCCCTCAACACCATTGATTGTGAGAAGAGGCATGCTCATGAATGAGGAGGATGTCTGCATCCTCTTGCGGCCGCCTTCATAGAGGTGTGGCACAAGGTTTGAGTCAGCTATGTTCTCCACACATATGGGCGTGCCTGTCCTCAGGACTGTGGCCGAGATTGTGTCGCTCTGCGGGTCTATCTCTGTGTTGTCCACTATGCACTGCTCAAGGCCCAGCGCTGTGGCGATCCTCATCTTTCCTGCGCTGTTGTCATAGAGAATGACTGATCCGCTGGCTTCCCTGTTCATGTTGCCTTCCACCACTTCACTCAGGGCGTTCTCCAGCAGGAGGTATCGCAGGGATTCCTTTGAGGGCATCTCCATGTCAGGGTTTCTGCTTCTCTGAACATTATATCTCTTTATCTTGTCAGATATAGCGAGCAGGTTCCTGAACCTTCTCTTGCTCCGTACAGTCATTGTGATCCCTTCATCTTCCGTCCTGTCCCCTGTTAGTGTATGCACAGCAGTCATCCCTTTCTCTTCCACTCTTCATCACCTCTTTTCATGCCTGTCCGTTCCTTCTTGTTTGCTCTTTGTCTCTGAAATCTTTTTCATTCCTGTCTTCATCCCTGTCTTTTCATAGCTTCAGCTATCTCCATCATTTTCATTCCTGCAATTTTCTCCCTCTGCCCCCCTGCGATGCGCTTCCTGCAGGGTGTTGGAGGGATTGATGGGACAGCCCGGCCGACGCCCTCAGGGCTCTGCCTTAAGGGCGCGGTTCCGGACCCACCTCTTTTTCCCCACAAACATTTCTGCGCTTAACGCGTGATTATCAAATTAAACTATGGCTTTTCGTATCGGCTATTCATATCAGCTATTCATATCGAGTCTCTCAGCATCTTGACCGCCTTGTTCTTGACCGCTTTGTCAAGATTCACTATGATCTTCCTTGTCTTCTTTTTCTGGCTCTCCAGCCAGCCGACCTCTGAGTCTATGAGGCCCATCTCTGTGAAATTTATGAGGAAGGATCTTACCCTTCGCTCGGACAGCGGCTTTATGTTGTAGGCCTCGCATTCCTCAAGGTACATCCTGTATATGTCCGAGCCCGCCACTATCTTCTCAGGATGCTTCAGTATGACAAGATAAAGTATCTTCTGGTGCCTTGTCAGTGTGGATATCACATTGAGTGTCTGGTCCCTCTCTAGGTTCCTGTCCGCATCCTCCACAAGATCGAGGGTTATCTTGTCCCTCTTTTTCTTTGGGCTATGAATGAGTTTATTTTTTATTGGCCAGACAGGGTTCCTGATATATGTTTTCGCGACGTTATTTTCAAAAGCAGAAAATAGACGGACTACCCAGATCATGTCAATAGCATCGATTCTTCTCATTAGGGCAAATTTATTCTACTTGCATCCAACGGCAGAGCGCCTGCTCCTTGTATTATCGGTCATTCGCAGGTAGTCGAGGACATGGTCTCCGGTCTTGTCCCCTCCTATCAGCAAAACGGCCGTCCGTCTGAGGTCAAAAGCATAAAGGGTTCGTAGCGGCCTTCCGTCATGCTGAGTCCGGAGTTCACGCATGCGAAAGAATCAAGGCCAAAGCCCAGCTTCGCGCAAGGACTGAGGAGCTGTCTCTGCGAGGTAACCTGAAAGGAGAACCGAGGCTTTTTCTTGGCTTGGCATTCACTGCGGGACTTCTCTGCTCATCTCCAATACCTCTGTCCGGGACTGCATCGCCCGCCTGGACAGAATCCTCAGAGCCCTCTACATTCGGCTCCGGCTGTGAAACAAGACCTTATGACCTCGACACTCAGTCCCTTCAGCGCCATCAGGTGCCTACCACATGTATACCCGTTTCCTACCCTGTTCACAGCACGCCCATCGGTATACTATTTTTACTTGCAGAGAGGATATATTTATCTTGATCAATGAAAAGCATCAACACATGAGGAGGAAGAATCATGGCCAAAGAGGAATCTCAAAACGAACTGGAAACCCTGAAGTCCGACGTCGCTCAGCTGCGAACCGACCTGGGGGAGCTCATGGACAGTTTCCGTCAGAAGGGTCAGGAGCAGGTGGATGAGACCAAGTCCTGGGCCACTTCAGAGGTGGACCATTTGCGGAAGCAGCTTAAGCAGGCTTATGGCAAGGCCCGGCAAGAAGGCCAGGATGTCTACGAAACCGCCCACCACAGCCTTGAAACGCACCCCTTGACGAGTATCGGCTTGGCTTTCGGCCTGGGCCTTTTAATCGGCAAGATCATCTCTAAGTAGCAATCATGCGATCCATTATCGAACTCATTATTGCCCTTTTCGACCTCTTTGAGGCTGAGGTGCGGCAACTGCAGCAAAAATCCCGGTCCCTCTTCATGAGTCTGGGGCTCGTGCTGGTGGCCGCATTTCTGGGCAGCCTCGGCCTGGGGCTGGTGCTGGGTGCTTTGTTCTACGCCCTCAAGACCGCAGCAGGCCTGTCACTGGGGTGGGCTGCCCTGATCACAGGCTGCCTG
>JAWOBY010000045.1:0-6338 GCA_046484055.1 Candidatus Woesearchaeota archaeon
AAGGACAAGCAGGTGATGTATGAGCTGGACAATGCAAGAGTAGATCTTTTCCTGAAGGAAGTCATCTGCTTTAAGATAACAGACTCAATCCTGGAAAGGATAAAAGAGGTGCATGAGTTCGGGAATCTCATAGTAAAGGTCGTTGCTCCCGAGGACATTATCCTGCTCAAATGCGCTACAGAGAGGAAAAAGGACAGGTACGATGCCCTTGAGCTCATAAAGAGGTTCAACATCAACTGGAAGACAATAATCAAAGAGAGCGAGCACCAGACAGAAATAGGAGAGGACGTGTTTCCTGTCTATCTGTATGATTTTCTTATGGAGCTGAAGGAGGACATGAAGGCAGAAGTGCCTGACCATGTGCTGAAGGAGATCAGGAAGATAGGGGAGAGAAGGATGGAAGAAGTCTTGAAGAGGGGGAAGAAGCAGGACTGATGTGTTCAGTGAGGCATATCTGCAAAAGTTGATCGCAGGATAATCTTATCATTTGGTTACCTGCAGGAAGAACTGCGTTGAGTCAAGGTAACTTTCGTCAGCAGGATTCTGAGGGTCAATAAAATTCTCACTGTCTTCTGTGCCGTATAAGCTTATCTCGCAGATGTATTGTCCTGCGGCAAGCGCTCCTGTATATTGGCCCGAGTCAGTAGCGCCCTCCTGAACATCGATGTCAGGGAGCTTACTTTTTATGTCCCATACCTTTGTTTCACCAGGTTCTACCTTATCCTGGCTCGCTGTTGATATCGTCGGCATAGATTCCTCCGCGATTATCTGTCCATTGGCGGTCTTGCAGTTCGTTATTATAGGCTCCAGATTGTACTTGGTTTCTGAAGCATTGTTGTAGAATCCGATCTGCACTTCCTGCTCTCCCTTGAATTTTATGTTGATTTTCCTCTCAAAGGCGAGAGGGTTGTCTGCTCTTGGAGGGAAAATCCTTTTTTGCACAGGGGCCATTCCGGCTTCCCTCGCCATAGATTCTCTTATGAAATCCATCATAAACCGGCTCCCGCCTAAAACAATCAGAAAAACTATAAGAGCAACAATCCCCCACATGATATATTTTCTTTTCTTAGAGTGGCCTCCTGTCTTATGCTCTTTTTTACCTGCTTCCTTTTCTATTTTTTCCCCGCATTTTTGACAATACATGTCATCTTTGTTTAGCTTCCCACCGCATTTGTTACAGTAAGCCATTTTATCCCTGCTTTGAGTTCCAAAGTCTTATTTTAATCTCTTTAAAATGATGACAATATCACGACATTAAATAAGGGTTAAGAAAGGAGTATAAAAAATTATCCCTTGCAACCATTAACTTTTTAATTAATGAATAACCCTTCCTCCCACATGGACCCGATCGCATTCACAATAGGCCCTCTTGAAATCCGATGGTACGGCCTGCTCATGGCCCTGGCCTTTCTCTGCGGGTATTTCATCCTGAGAAAGCTGGCTAGGGGAAGCGGGATAAAGGAAGAGCTCACAGACACTTACTTCATCTACATCTTTCTCGGAATAATAATCGGCGCGCGTCTCGGGGAGGTGCTTTTCTACCAGCCTGCCTATTATCTCAGCGATCCTGTGAAGATATTCTACATCTGGCAGGGCGGGCTCGCGAGCCACGGAGCGTTCATAGGGGGCATAATAGCGACATTCATCTTCTGCAGGAGGCACAGGATAAGCTTCTACAGGATTGCGGACATCGCGGTCATACCGATCGCATTAGGGTCTGTGTTCGTCAGGATTGGAAACTTCATAAACGGAGAGATAGTCGGAAGAGTGACAGACCTTCCATGGGCCGTGAGGTTTGAGAATTATGACAGCAAGCTGAGGCATCCTGCACAGATCTATGAGGCTGTCATGAACCTCGCTGTGTTCGGCATACTGCTCGCTATAAGGAAATCCAGGAAGCTGCCTGAAGGCCTGCTCTTCTGGAGCTTTGTTCTCATTTACTCATTCCTGCGCTTCTTCATAGAGTTCTTTAAGGAGTTCCAGACGCTTGACAGCTCTTATGCCCTGACGATGGGGCAGTTCCTCTGCATGGTTTTCTTCCTTGCTGCCGCAATAATGATGGCGGCAGGGTACAGGGGATTTTTTGAAAAAATTTATAAACAGAAAATCAAGAGCCAATGATAGATATTTGCGGGAAAGATCAAAGAGGTGTTTATCATGAAACCGATGATCGCAGGGAACTGGAAGCTCCACGGCACGATACAGATGGCCGCAGAACTCATCCCGAAGCTCAAGGAGCTTGTGCAGGGCATTGATGATGTGGATATTCTTGTCTGCCCTCCCTTCACCGCGCTGAGGGATTCAGAAGCATTGGTCAGGGATTCCAATATAATGCTCGGGGCGCAGGACACATACTATATGGAGGAAGGCGCTTTCACAGGAGAGATCTCACCCATGATGCTGAAAGAGCTGCAGTGTTCGCATGTTATAGTCGGCCATTCCGAGAGAAGGGAATACTTCATGGAGACCAATCTCATAGTGAACAGGAAGGTGAAGGCCTGCATGAATCACGGGCTTACCCCCATAATGTGCGTAGGCGAGACCCAGCAGGAGAAAGCAGAGGGCATAACCAGGAGAGTCATTGAGACAGAATTGAGGGACAGCCTGCAGGACATCACCAGAGAGCAGGCAAAGAACATAATTATAGCCTACGAGCCGATATGGGCCATCGGAACAGGAGAGACCGCAACGCCTGAGCAGGCGCAGGAGATACACTCTTTCATAAGGGATATACTATCAAAGCTTTTCGGAGGGGAAGCAGAAAACATGAGGATACTGTACGGCGGATCAGTCAAGCCGGACAACATAAAGGAGCTGATGGCCCAGCAGGACATAAACGGCGCTCTTGTCGGCGGGGCGAGCCTTGAGGCTGAGAAGTTCGCTGAGATCGTGAAGGGCGCTAAGCAGTCCTGAAAACATTGTATAATCCTTGTGTTTCTTAACTGCAGAATTATGGCACATCTATGAATATCTTGTACGGCCTGTCTGTGTATTCTGTCCAGGAATCAGAGTCGGGTTCCGCCTCAGCATCCGCGTATTCCACCATCACGCTGAGAGTGTAAGTGCCTGCAGGTGCTTCCTCCGGCACCTCAACACCCGCGCCGAGAGTCTTCTTCTCGCCCCTGTCCATCAGCTCTATCCTTCCTTCCTCAAGGCCGAAAAGCTTCAGCTTGTCAAAATCATCAGTGGATGTCTCTCCCGCGGAATCTATCATTTTTGTGTTGCTCACGATGAGCTTGAACTGCTTCTCTTCTTTCAGTGCGTTCTTTATGGTCACAGCCAGAGACCTGAAATTCCCCCTGCGTATGGTGACAGATTTCTTGTGCACGCATACATTGTCAGCAGCGTAGCATGAGAGCTCGCCGACCTGCCTGTCAAAATCCTCGAATTTCTTCTCCGCCACATCCCCTCCGCCGCCGAATATCATCGTGGCGAGGTAGATGCCCATGCCGAACACAACTATGGCTATTATGAGCGTGACCAAGAAATTGATTGAGAGCTGGATTCCTTTCCTGTTCGCCATGTTATCACAGTATAATCATGCATTGGATAAAAATGGATGAAAAAAATAAAACAAAAAATCTATTTGATAATCTCATACTCCTTTATGACCAGAGTCATGAACACTAAAAGCAGTATGGCTCCTACCGCGAACACTGCTACTGCCTGCTGCCACACATCCCATCCTTTTGAGAACAGGAGGTACATTCCGTAGAGCATGACCACAGTGCCCAGCCACAGGAACTTGTCGAGCACGAGCTTCATGACCTCGAATTCCTGCTGCTGGGATAGTCTTTTCTTCTTGTCTGCCATCTTGGATCACCTCAATTATTGACATTCAGCGTAAAGTCAAGGCTCTCAATAAGGTCAGTGTTGAAGTCAACTGAGCAACCTTCGCCGACGCAACCATATATTCCTATTGAGCATAGGTATGTTCCGCTGACAAGAGCGCCTGAATATATATCTCCTTCTACTGAGCCTGTTGTCAAGTCGGGTAATGTGACTATCACTTCCCAACCAGCAGCTTTACCTGCTTCCAAAGATTCCCTTGCCATCGCTGTCACTATAGGCAATGAATCTTCAGTTATGGTCTTTCCCATCGATGTCTTGCATGTTATTATCTGTGGAGTGACTTGCCTGAGAACATCATTCAGCGAATTATAATAGCCCATCTTTATCTTGGTCTGGTCCCTCATCTTTATGGAGAGGGAATCTTTCATTGCTATAGGTTGATCTGCTGTGGGTTGCACAGGCAGATCATCAAGTGGCACTTCATCCAATGATGTTTTCATCTTGGAGAATACATGGTTGATAAACCCTAAACCAAGTCCAAGTATCACAACAGCGAAGATTAGAATCACTATAGCTTGGATAGAAATGTTCAGAGAAGCATTCTTATGAATTTTCATGGGCATCACCTTTTATTTTATGGTATATCAAAATTAATAAAAATTCATTTGATGATCTCGTACTCCTTTATGACCAGAGTCATGAACACTAAAAGCAGTATGGCTCCTACCGCGAACACTGCTACTGCCTGCTGCCACACATCCCATCCTTTTGAGAACAGGAGGTACATTCCGTAGAGCATGACCACAGTGCCCAGCCACAGGAACTTGTCGAGCACGAGCTTCATGACCTCGAATTCCTGCTGCTGGCTCAGTCTTTTTTTCTGTTTCATGATGATCACCTCATGTGGTTACCTGCAGGAAGAACTGCGTTGAGTCAAGGTAACTTTCATCAGCAGGGTCCTGAAGATCGACAAACTCATCACTATCGTCTGTGCCGTATATGCTTATCTTGCAGATGTACTGTCCTGCGACAAGCGCTCCGGCGTATTCGCCATCATTACCCTCCTGAACATCAATATTCGGAAGTTTTATTATTGCGTTCCATCCCGCTGTTCCTCCCGGCTCTACCTTATCCTGGCTCACTGTTGATATAGTCGGCATGGATTCTTCCGTAATCCTCTTGCCGTCGGATGTCTTGCAGCTCGTTATCAACGGCTCCACATTGTGTTTTGTGTCCGGATCCTTGTTGTAGAATCCGATCTGCAACTGCTGCTCTCCCTTGAATTTTATGTTGATTTTCCTCTCAATCGTGAGAGGATTGTCCGCGCTTGGAGGGTTTGTCAGCTGGGCCTCATCCAATGCGCCTCCGACCTTCTCTCTCGCTGCCCCGAATATGAAATTTATCAGTCCGAGACCAAGGCCGAGCATAATAACAGCAAAAATAAGGATCACTATGGCCTGGATTGACAGGTTGAGAGAAGCTTTTTTAGAAAACTGCTTCATTGCATCACCTCTTCTTCTTGTAGGATTTTAACCATTCCTGAACTGTTTTTATAAAATGGTATATATAAAGTTTTCGGATATTTCAGCTCCTGAATGCCAAAAACAAAAGGATATGGGGGTGTCCGCAGGAGTGTGCGCATCCGCAGAAGGCTCAGAAGCGCTCATACATCCTTCCCCTGCTTTATGGAGTAGTCCCTGCTGTGCTTCCCTTTCGGCATCTCAGGCTCCTTCCTTGCCATGTACCATATGAAAGCGAACAGCATGACGATGAAGAACACCGCAGCGCCTCCCCCTATCAGCAGCGCAGCCGCGATACCCCCTCCCAGGATCAGGGGCAACAGAAGTATAAATACTATCACTCCTGCAGCCACTATGACAAGCGAAACCGCGATACCTATTATGAAACGCACCAGATTATCCATCATAAAACCCCCCTGCTGCTCAGCCGGCATGATCACCCTTTCTTAGGCATCTTGCTCGCGATCTTTTTCACAAGATTAGCCAGGGGCATGCTCTGCAGCCAGACCTTTCCGGGACCTTTTAGGGTGGCAAGAAAGAAGCCCTCCCCGCTGAAGAGCATGTTCTTGACACCTTTGATCCTGCTTATATCATAATCGACTGTTGGCTCAAATGCTGCGATGTAGCCCGGATCCACCTTAAGAGCCTGGCCTTCCTTGAGATCGTATTCTGTTACCTCTCCTGATATCTCTATGAACGCATTGCCCGGCCCGGTTATTCTCTGGAGAAAGAAACCCTCGCCTCCGAAGAAGCCCGCGCCTATCCTCTTGGCGAGCTCCATCTTAAGGTCAACACTGCTCTCAGCTGCCATGAAAGCGTCCCTCTGGCATATTATTGACTCACCTTCCTTGAGCTTGAAATGCTTTATCCTGCCGGGCATCTCTGTGCAGAATGTCACAGTCCCATTGCCCTCATCGCAGGGATCCATATCCAGGGAGAGATCAGCCCCGAAAAGATCGGGAAATTCCTTCAGCACGCAGGCTCCCTCCCTTCTGTAAGAATGTGTGTTCCGGTCGACCTTCACAG
>JAWOBY010000056.1:0-19135 GCA_046484055.1 Candidatus Woesearchaeota archaeon
CTATGGAATTACGCGAGTGATGCAGAGGATGCAGATGACGTGATGACATACACAATAACCTCGGAGACAGATCCCTCAATTGTTGACTGCTCAATCGACTCGAACAGGTGGGTGGACTGCGCAGTGCAGCCGGGCATGACAGGAACATCCGATGTCACAGTGCAGGTTACTGACACAGGAGGCCTGACAGACACTGATGTTTTCACTGCCACAGTCAGCTCTTCAGTCGTCAACCAGCCGCCGGTGGCTGATGCAGGCGATGACCAGAGCGTGCTCAACAACACCCTTGTGACCCTGAACGGCAGCGCAAGCAGCGATCCTGACAATTATCCGAACGCGACGCTTGAGTACAGCTGGGAGCAGGTAAGCGGGCCGGAGAGTGTGGCAATAACCGGATCGAACACAGCTCAGCCGACATTCACGCCGGAAACCAACGGGACATATGTCTTCAACCTGACAGTTTTCGACGGGCAGGACTATGATTCAGACACTGTGACAGTCAATACATACCTGCCGAGCGACGCGATAAGCACCACAGGACTGGTGTTCTACAACAGCAGCTTTAATGTTGTGACTTCAATACCTGCAGGAGAAACAATCTACACTGCATTGACGATAAGCAACAACAAGGAGGACGACCTGAGAGATGTGCCGTCCATAATCGATGAGGACGGCTTTACCATACTCAACTCAAGCGACGGAGACAGTGATGACACTATCCTGAGCGACATACCTGGAGTGCCCGCGACCCCCAGCTCAGTCACGATATGGTGGGAACTGCAGGCTCCCGGAAGCGCAGGAAGCAGGACAGTTGAAGTGGATACAGCGGGAGTCATTGACACAGGAAGCATACAGGTAACATGAAAAAGCAACATGAAGGTAATATGAAAATGAGAAAGACTATACTCACTCCGGTTTTTGCACTTATGTTCGTGCTGGCAGCAGGCATGGCCTCAGCAGCGATATCATCCGACCTGAGCCACCTGAAGATAAAGCCGGAGACCAATTTTTCAGTCAATGACACAGCATACCTTGACCTGCATGTTGTTTCATTAGGGCCTTCCCAAACACCATTCACAGTGAACATCACCCTCACAGGAGGATCCACCAACCTCACCTCAGTCTATGTATCAGAACAGACAGGCAATTGCGATGCTTTCAGATGCGTCTATGACGAGACTTTCGGTTTCAGGATAACAGGCGCAGGCGATTTCAGCTATGAAGCCAACATAACAGACAATTCAACCAACGAATCAGACATAATAGATGATAATTCCACAACATACACTGATGAGGACGGGGACGGCTACTTCCTGGAGATCGACGACTGCAATGACAATGACGCTTCAATACACCCCGGCGCCCCTGACAATACTAACGACGGCATAGATAATGACTGCGACGGGGAAATAGATGAGGATTATACACCTCCCTCAGACGATGATGGCGGAGGTTCCTCTGGCGGCGGAGGCGGCGCAGGCGGCCCTGTCACAGCCATGGATTACAACTGCCTTGATGAGAACGTCACAGTCGGAAAGAATGACAGGATAAAGTTTGAATATGGGGGGGATAATTACACCTTTTTCATCAATGATGTGCTTGCAGGCTCAATACAAGTGAAGCTTTACCCCATACCGAGCAGGGACTACTCCATAAATGAGGACAGCGACAAGTACCTTGATCTGGACAGGAACAACAGGAATGACTTCGTGCTTGAAGTGGGGGACATAGAGAGAAGAAAGGCAGAAGTGGCCTGCAGGCTCACAGAAGAGATAGGCGGCACTTCAGATGGAGAAGAGGAAGAAACAGAGAGCGAGGAAGACACAACCCCCGTCATGCAGAATGTGAAGGAAGGCGTCGTCAAGATAGCCAGCAAAGTGGTCCCGAAGGATAAGGCATCCCCCATCGCAGGATCACTAATAGCTCTTGCTGTTGTCGTGGCAGGACTGCTGATATATTATATCACCCGCAGAGGGGATGATGAAGAGGAGTTTTAGGCGGCCATCATTTACGAGGTTTCCTCTGCTTTTTAATCGTTTTTTTCTTGTTTTACCGCCTGACAATGAGGGTTATCCCTCCAAAAGCTTTTTAAAAAGAATAGTTCTTCGCTTTCACCAAGGGCCCATGGTCTAGCGGCTATGACATCGCCTCGACACGGCGGGGGTCGCCGGTTCAAACCGCTCACGGAATATCCCTGGGCATGAAAGTCCGGCTGGGCCCATCATATTCAGGATCAGACCAGGAGAACCGCTCAAAAAAACAAGAGTTTTGCCCCTCTTGTGATAAAATTTATAAACAACTGGCCCCACAATCCATCAAAGAGGTGATCTCATAGCCTTCATAAAATACCAGAAACATGTGTTCATCATTTCACTACTCATAATCCTGATTCTCTCATTCCTTGTGGTAAGGCCTTTCCTGCCTGCAGTCATACTCGGCGCGGTCATAGCATACCTCTTCCATCCGGTATACCTCTGGCTGGAGAAGTACCTGAAGAACAGGAGTGTCTGCGCTGTAATCACAATGCTGCTCATACTGGTTGTATTCACCCTCCCTGCAGCTTTTGCTGTGAACTCGATAATAGGAGAGATAAGCAGGTTCAGGGTGGGAGGAGGCTTCGGTGAGTACGTGCCTGAAACAGAATGCAGGGGGGAGCAGGACACATTGAGCTGCAGGGTAGAGGCGTTTGTGGGGGATGTCATACCCAATGAGTACCTTAAGAAAGGGATAAATAAATCGCTGACCAGCATATACCAGGCGGGGATGGAGGCCGCCTCATCAATTGTTTTTTCCATCCCTTTCATAGTGCTTAATATACTGATAATAATCTTTGTGATATTCTACCTTTTCGTGGATTGGGATATCATGATCAAGGAGCTTGACGATCTCCTCCCTTTCAAGAAAGAGCTGAAGGATACGTTCGCTAAACAGTCCAAGGACATATTATATGCCACAGTCTATGGTACTCTTGTGGTGGCAGTCATACAGGGGGCAGTGGGTGCTGTGGCATTCATGGCGCTTGACTCCACACAGACCCCTCTCCTGTGGGGTATTGTGATGGCTATCGCCGCGCTGGTGCCTTTTGTCGGTACAGCTCTCGTCTGGCTCCCCATAGGAACGCTCCAGATCATAAGCGGTTATACCCAGGCATCCCCTGTGATAATGTGGAAGGGCGTCGGCGTGGTTCTTGTAGGAGCGCTGATAATAAGCACCATTGATAATGTGATAAAACCCAAGATAATAGGGAGGAGAGCATCGATCCACCCCCTCCTCGTGCTTCTCGGAGTTCTCGGCGGGCTCAGTTTCTTCGGTTTTATAGGGATAATGATCGGGCCCCTCCTGATGGCCCTGACAGTGACTTTCGTAAGGGTTTACAAGAAAGAGAAAAATGCGATTATCGGTTAAGGATATGGACGTGGCGACAGGAGGCACGCTTGTCGCTGTTCTGAATGAGAATGACGCCGCTGAGCTTGACCTCCATCTTTCTGACAGGATAAGGCTGAAGAGGGGCAGGAAAGAGACCATCGCAGTCGTTGATTTCGCTGAATCGAAGAAGGCTGTGCCAAGGGGCAGGATAGGCCTTTTTGAGGAAGTCCTTTCAAAGCTCAATGCAAAGAGCGGTGATGAGGTATCCGTCTTCATCGGCGAGAAGCCCGAATCATTATGGTACATCAAGAAGAAGCTTGACGGAAAAGAGCTGGATTATAAGGACATAAAATCAATAATAGATGACACTGTGAGCAACAGCCTGACAACCGTAGAGCTGGCTTATTATGTGGCCGCCAATTATATGGGGGGAATGAGCACCAGGGAGACTGTCGCGCTCACAAAGGCCATGATAAACACAGGCGACAAGCTTCAGTTCAGGGGTAAGGTGATTGACAAGCACTGCATAGGCGGTGTCGCGGGCAACAGGACAACACCAATAGTGGTGCCCATACTGGCTGCTGCAGGCCTTAAAGTCCCGAAGACGAGCTCAAGGAGCATAACAAGCCCTGCAGGCACAGCGGATATGATGGAGGTCCTCACGGATGTCGAGATCTCTACAAAGAGGATAATGAGGATTGTGGACAAGACCAACGCGTGCCTTGTTTGGGGCGGCGCGGTCGATCTCGCACCTGCGGATGACAAGATAATAAAGGTTGAGCATCCGCTCAGCATAGACGCGCCCGGCCAGCTCCTCGCTTCTATCATGGCGAAGAAAGGTTCCGTGTCCGCAACACACGTGATAATAGACATACCTGTGGGCAGGGATTCAAAGATAGAGTCAAGGAAGGAGGCGCTGAGACTCAAGAGGGGTTTTGAGAATCTGGGGAAAGTGCTCAATATGAAGGTGAAGGTCATACTCACTGACGGCTCCCAGCCTGTGGGGAGGGGAATGGGCCCTGTGCTTGAGGCGATCGATGTGCTGGATGTGCTCAAGAACAATCCTGAAGCGCCCCCTGACCTGAGGAAAAAGTCATTGAGGATGGCAGGCCTGCTGCTGGAGATGACAGGCAAGGCAGGCAAAGGAGAGGGGAGGGGACTCGCAAAGAGGATTGTGGATTCAGGGGACGCGTACAGGAAATTCATGCAGATAATCATGGCGCAGGGGGCGAAGGAGACAGACGAGAAGAATCTGAAGCCTGGGCCGTACCATTTTGATGTGAAAGCGGACAAGAAGGGGAAGGTGGCCAACATAAGCAATGTCGCGATGTCCAAAATAGCAAGGATAGCAGGCAGCCCTGCAGACAAGGGCTCAGGGATATACCTCCACAAGAAGAAGGGGGATAGTGTGGCTAAAGGGGAGAAGATATTCACTATATATTCAAAAAGCAGTCAGAAGCTCAAGTTTGCGCTAAACGTTTTGGAGGAGAGGGACGGTTTCGTCATCAGCTGAACCATGAGGCGACATTGACCGTGGCGCTCAGAGCCCCCATCTTGAGGGAAGTGAAGAATCTCTCATTCTCGTATTCTATCCTTCCGTCCTCGAGCGCCTGCTCCAGTTCATCAACACTGCTATCTGATTCTATTATGTCCCTGACAGCGCTTTCCTCTATGTGCAGCTGCATTGTGGGGTCTTTCATCTCCCCTCTCTTTATGCTTTTTATCTTTCCGTTATCTGTCTCCACAGCGAGCTGGACCTCGCTGCCTTCAAGCCTGGCCAGCGTCGTGTTGAGCCTTTCATCGCCGAACATCAACCTGATGAAGGAGGGTATGCTGCCTGTGTTCTGATTATATCTTGCCTTAAGATCATCCGGATTGCTGATATAATTGTCTGTCATCCCGGGATTATAGACCGCGTAAGTGGAGGGCATTTTCATGCTGTCCATGAGTATGAATAGCCCCATCATCAGCAGGACAGCAAAAATTATATAAACCGCATACCTTGTCTTTATTCCTTTATAGAGCGTTTCGGGGTCGTCATCAGCCATTATGGCAGAGGGCCGGCATTTCATATATAAATTTTTTCAAAAGATAGCTTAATCAGCTCAAAAGGGAGTTGAGGCCGTCGGCGCCAATATGGTGAGCATATTCAGCTTACCAAGTAAAGCTGACAAGGGGGATGTCCCTTACGGGGAATGTCAGCTATCAATAATATAAACAGGTGCGAGCCCGGCGCGGCGAGGTTTTTGCCTGCAAAAGCCGAGCACAGGCCTCAACATCAAAGGGCATTACGAGGCGGTCTCCATGAGCTTCGACAAGAAAGTATGGAACCTGACAAGAAGAATACCTCCTGGCAGGGTCACCACCTACGGCCTTATCGCAAAAAAGCTCGGCACAAAGGCATACAGGGCAGTGGGCAACGCGCTGAACAGGAACAGAGATAAGAGAGTGCCCTGCCACCGTGTTGTCAAATCAACAGGGGAAGTCGGAGGTTTTGCGGGGGGAACTAAGGAAAAGACTAGAATGCTGAGGAAGGAAGGGGTGAGAGTGAAGAGATGGGCAAAAGAGGACAGGATTGACGGCCTCGAAAGTTTCCTGTTCAGGTTATGAGAATGAGCTCCTTCCTGTTCTGAACACCATACCATTTCATGCTCAGCGCTTTATGCCCAGCCTCGAATTGATTACATCCTGATAGAATGATATGTGGTTCTCTTTTGGTGCATCCCAGTCAAAGGATTCCATGACCTCAGTGAATATGTCCTTACCGGCATCAGCATTTCCTGATTTACCTGCTTTATTATCATGCCTCCTGTATTGGCACCCATGAGCC
Organism: Candidatus Woesearchaeota archaeon; assembly: GCA_046484055.1. Classification (GTDB taxonomy): domain Archaea; phylum Nanobdellota; class Nanobdellia; order Woesearchaeales; family UBA12501; genus JAWOBY01. Next base: position 6,197 of record JAWOBY010000056.1, read on the forward strand.
CCCTCATAATGTGAGACCAGCATGACAGACATTATGGCTGTACTCGTGTTCGGGGGGCGCTTCATAAGGATATATCCCATCCCGTCCTTAAAGTCAGATATGGATGTGCATTTGCCCATCATATGGCTTATCCTCTCCGCAATATCAGAAGTGTATTCCGGGCCGTTCCTGTTCAATGCATCAGATACATACATCAGGTAGCCTATGTCCGGATCGTCCTCTCTCCTGAGAGGGATTCCTGCCTCATCCTTACCTGTATCCCTCTCCTTATTCTTCCTTCGTTTCCTTATCCACTCGCTGACACGGGGAGTATCATCTTTAGGATTGAAATAATCGCCTGTCTCAGGATTCCTGAATGTCTCAATGCCGTTGAGAACAAAATAGATCTCTTCCTCTCCTGAATTAAAGCAGAGTATGCCCGCCTTGTTATCCTCTATATGCTGTTCTGCCCTGCCTGATTGCACTTCATAGCAGAGATCATCATATGGTGTAAGGGGATTGTGGAACATAAGGTTACCTATACTTATCCTCCCGCAGAAACGGAGATCCATCATATCCTCTCTTTCTATCCTGAACTCCAGAGCGCTGGGAAAATGCGGTTCCCTGAAATCATGTTTTTCTGTCGGTCCATTCTCCAGGCAGGCTGTTATCACCATATACTGGAGTTTCAAAGGCCCCCTTATAAATGTTACCTATTTTCAGAATAGGGGGAATTCGCAGGGGAGGGATGCAAATGAAATGGTATGGAAATAGCATGCGGACAAGACAGGATGCAAATGGTCCATTATGCAAATGGACTGCATAATCAAAAGCAGGACCGAATAAAAGAATGGCTGCGGGTCCTGAAGGGGAAGCGCACCAGCGATTCATTCCTTCTTCTTCGTCTTCTTTATCTCCTTCTCCAGACTGAGCCTTTCGAGAAGCTCCTTGTACCTGTTCCGTATGGTGACCTCTGTCACGCCCGCAACATCAGCCACTTCCCTCTGCGTCCTTTTCTCCCCGTGTATCAGTGCAGAGACATAGAGCGCTGCAGCAGCTATCCCTGTGGGGCCCCTTCCTGATGTTAGCTCTCCCTTCTGGGCCTTCTCAAGGATCTCTATTGCTTTTGACTGTGTCTCAGCGCTGAGCTTGAGGGATGAAGCGAATCTTGCTATGTAATCCGCGGGATTGCTCGGCAGTATTGATATGCCCAGCTCTCTTGTGACGAACCTGTATGTCCTTCCCACTTCTTTCTTGTCTATGCCTGAGGCATCGCTGAGCTCGTCCAGTGTCCTGGGCACGTCATGGCGCCTGCATGAGGCGTAAAGGCTTCCTGCAACGACTGATTCCATTGACCTGCCTCTCACAAGGCCTCTCTGGACAGCAAGGGTGTAGATTCTGGCAGCCTCTTCCTCTACTGCCTTGGGCAGCTTGAGATATGAGGATACCCTTTTCAGCTCTGCAAGCGCGAGCTTGAGGTTCCTCTCTATCGCAGTGCTTATCCTGTACTGCCATTTCCTGAGCCTGAAGAACTTGTTCTTGTCCTTCCCCTCAAGCCTGTAGAGGTCCGCTTTCTCGCCCACTTCTGTGCCGAGGCCCATATCATACTGTGTGTAGGTCATCGGAGCGCCGGTCCTTCTCTTTGTGGCGGCCTGATCGCTCTCAAATTCCCTCCATTCCTGATCAAAATCGATCATCTTCTCCTCGATGACGAGACCGCAGTCCTTGCAGACCACCTCGCCCTTGTCACGATTGAAGAAGAGATTTATACTTCCGCATTCCGGACATTTCCTTACCATTTCAGACGGCATAGATATCACCAGCTAAGTTGATTAAAATGACTTGATACACCCCCTATTTAACCAATATTCGATACTTACAATAACTTTATAAAAGAAAATAAGAAGTTATATTTAAATGTTTTGTTTTTCAAGAATATTTATAAACCCTTTAAAAATCAAACCGCCTCTGGAGGTCCGGATATGGCAGAAAAGAAGCCCGAAAAACCCCTTGATAAGGAATTATTAGAGATACTGGCCTGCCCTGTGTGCAAGGCCGCTCTGGAGTACAATAAGGACAGAACAGGCCTGAAATGCGTGAAATGCGGCCTTGAGTACCCCATAAAGGATGGGGTTCCAGTGATGCTTCCCCAAACTCCCGAATAGGCCATCAAAAGTCTGACCCTCAAAAACTTTAAAAACCACTGCTGTTCCTCAAATCATCAAGCCGCGGTCGCATAACCTGGTTTGCCTTGCTCGCTGCGCTCGTAACGCAAACGGCCTCCCTACTATGGGAAAGAACTCCGTTCCCGCGTGTCCCGCCCCGAGCTTTGCACAGGAAATTGCGCCGGCCTTGAGCCAGTGCTGGAAAGCCGGTTTCCTTCGGGATATCCCGGTTCAAAATCCTGGGAAACAAAATCTTAGGATGAATGTCCGGGCCGCGGCGTAGCAAAGCGGAGCCGTTGGCACGGACTCGAAAATCCCTGACTTCAGTCGGGATTTTCTTTGTCCGGGCCGCGGCGTTTTATTATCATTCTTGCCCTATGCTGTTTATGGCTGTTTTTTCCATTACATTTATAAAATAGAAATGAATTACCTCTTCCTCAGACAGAGGTGATCTGCATGAGAAAATATATTATTCTGGCATGGGCCCTGATGGCCATAATGCTATTCACTGCCTGCAAGACTGAAGAGGTGAAGACCGGACAGGATGAGGGTTTCAATGTAGATATCAAGCCGGAAGGGGATGACGGGCAGGAGGAAGATACGATGAAAGAAGACTCTCCCGAAGGCGCAGAAGAGGAAACCACAAGCGGGGGAGACACAGCAGTTGAAAAAACAGAGGGGGATGAACCGATTGAGGATTCTGATACAGGGGATGCCGAGCTGGAGGAAGCGTTCTGTGATGAGTCAGCCAGCCTGGGATATATCTCATGCGAAGAGAGCGATGGCGAACTCGCCCTCACAATAAAGAACTCAGGGAGGACAGACCTTGAAGGTGTGTCATACAGGTTCTATGACAGTGACATGAACCTGCTGGGAGAGGAGTCTGAGCTTTTCGAGTTCAGCCTGCATGACACAAAAGATCTCATTATAAGTACCGGAGAATACACTGGCATGAAAAGTGTTGACATACATCCTGTCCAGTCAGGCGAGATATGCGTCAACAAGCAGCTCGTGCTGATACCCTCAACAAATTGCAGATGAAAGAGAGATATAGGGGCCAATCAAAAGAAATCAAAAAAAGGATAGGACAAGAAAAAAACAAAAAATATTGAGTGATGATCAAAACATCTCTTCTGCAGCGCTTTCGCTGCCGCGGGTGTGTAGTTTCCAGAACCCTGTGAGTAAAAGGCCGAGGATTCCGAACCCCATGATGAGCAATGCCGTGAGAGAACCCGCTGATCCTTCGTCGTCCTCATCATTGTCTTCATTTACAGCGTCGCCGGTAAGGCCTTCCATCCCTGTGCCCTGCTGGATGTTCTCATCTTCATCACCGCTGTCATGACCGCTCTCATCCTCATCCCCGTCGTGGAGAATGCCTGCTTCATCGCCTTCATCATCCTCCCCATCATCACGATTGTTGGGGTTGTCAACCATCCATTCACCTGACGAGGTGCTGTGGCCTCCTCCGCCATCATCATCGTCATCATCTCCAGAGCCGCTGTCTGAGCTGTCAGAGTCATCGTCTCCTCCCCCATCATTATCGTCGTTATCCCCGTCATCATCGCCGTCTGAATCATCTCCTGAGCAGTCATCCTCACTGCTTATGTTCAGGAGGTAAAGCTCTGAAGCCCCTGCGCCGTGCTCGTCTGTCGCGTTGAGCCTGACCCAATACTCTCCGTCATCAATCTCTGTGGTGTTGAGATTGTAGATTCCGCTGTTGGGGAGGGATGATGTGTCCGCCATCTCCCATGCGCTCATGCTGTCCTGGCTGAACTCTGCGCTCCAGTCAAAGTTGTCCCCTTCAAGGTCTGTTATGCTCCAGTTGAGATGGACTGTGCCTGAAAGAGGGTTCTCAGGATAGTCAAGTTCTATGACAGGCGCGTGATTCTCTGTCTCGTTGCCTGTGCTGTTTTCAGCTTCTGTCACCATGACATCAGCCTCATTTGAGTTGACATACCTCTCCACACTGTCTATAACCTGGCACACTCCTGTCCAGTTGCCTTCTTCAAGTGTCATGTTGAATGTATGGCTTTCATTCTCAGTGTAGCCGTAAGCCATGTCCCTTTCACTGCCATTTCCATTGTAAACCCTGAGAGTGTACATGTATGGCGCTTCTGCGTTCTCAACAGAGCATGTGAGATTCACATCAAGAGGCTCCTCTCCATGTTCAGGATCAGCCTCAAGAGTCACATTAAACCTCTGGTCCTCAGGCACCTCAAGCACTTCTATACCCACGTCCATTGAGCTGTTCACTTCCCCATCTGAGGCAGTGAATGTGACTGTATAGTTCCCTGCCTGACCGTACTGCGGGATCCATATGAACATTCCATATACCTCATCCCAACTCTCCTCAGGGATCATTCCGCTGAACATGTCGCTTATGTTGCTTACAAGCTCCCTGTTGTAAAATATTGCCCCTTCAGGCGCATTCTCGACTGTGAGATCAACATTCCCCCCTTCAGGGTCTGTTGCATTCACATTGAACCATATCATCTCTGTTTCATTGACTCTTATGTCATCAACAGGGTCAAATACTGGTGCCTGGTTTTCTGTTTTGTTGTTTTCTACTTCAACTGTCTCGCTTGTCCAGACTGATTCTGCACCATGCTCGTCTGTTACAGTGGCCCTCACAACATACTGGCCGTTTTCTATTGTTGTTGTGTCCGCCTCAAGCTCATGCACAAAGAGACCCTGGTTGTTGTCCGCCCAGCCGCCAAGCCCTGTATCATTCCAGGTTGTTCCGTTGTCCTCGCTTACTTCTATGACTGCTGTCATGTGATCTCCATCCGGGTCTGTGACATTCCATGACACATTCACAGTGCCTGAAACATTCCCTGCCGGGAAATCCACATGATTGAACACAGGGGCCCTGTTCATGTCAAGCACCTGTATGCTGGTGTTCTTGTATGTCTCTTCCTGCCCGTCTGTTGCCCTGAATGTGACTGTGTAGTTGCCTGCCTGATCATAATCCGGAGTCCAGTTGAACGTGTTGTCCATGAAAACAGCTCCTATAGGGAGGTTTCCTGCTGAGACATCAAGATCATCCCTGTCAGCATCTCCGTCAGGATCTGTGGCATTGACTGTGAAGCTAAGCTCTTCGCTTTCATTCACTGTGTAAGGCCCGAAATCTTCGAACACAGGAGCATGGTTATCATCCTGAGTCTCGCTCACTTCCACCTCAACCTGCTTGTGGAATTCATTGACTCCCTTGAACGGGTCGCCCTCCACACCGAGGTCTATTATAAGCGTCCCTGTCTCCTGAGGTGTGACCTGTATCGCGGCCACTCCCCACTTGTCACTATCCTGCTTGCTTCCTGTGAGTTCTGCCACATGGCCTCCTGTGGTGTATTCCTTCCAGGCATTCCTGGACCGGCTCACCCTCCTTCCGTAAAGTTCTGCCTGTCCGTCCTCAACAGCGAACTCAACACCTATGCCTGCCCTGGGAGTCTTCACTCCGCCATATTCTCCGGAGTCTGTGACCTTCACTGTTATGTTGAACGCCTCTCCGACAGTCGCGCTTTCAGGCGCATCCACTGTCCCGAATCCTGCAGGCGCTCCTTTCACATGCGGGTGCAGACCCATAACAAGACTCTTAAATACTGAGATGTCACCTGATGATACAATACCATCTCCGTCCATGTCAAAAAGATCATGGCAGGTATAACCCTGGATTCTCAAATCATCCCTGCCGACAACGCAAGCCCTTGGTACCTGATAATCTGTAGAGCTCATTATGCAGTCGCCGTCTGAGTCCGCAAAAAAGCATGCTCCCACACCAGGAATCCTCCTTCCCATGACATCCAGATGGACAGTTTTTGTTATCTCGTTCTCGCCGTCTGATACTGTTATCCTTGCGGCATATGTTCCGGAATCCCTGTCAGTGGTCTGCCATTCTCCCTTCTCATCCACTGCGCCTGAGAATCCTATTGTAATATTGTTGCCTTCAGGGTCGTAAGCATCAACATCAAGGTCTATAAGCTCGCCTTCCCTGAACATAAGGCTGAAATTGGGCCTGTTCTCTTTGCCGTTTATGCTCCTTATCACAGGCGCCTCATCAACGTCATTGACTGTTATGCTCACATTCATGACTGATTCATCTTTGCCGTCTGTGGCCCTGAACACCGCCTGATGCTCGCTGGTCTGCTCATAGTCCGGAGCCCATCTGAACCTGTGCATGCGGAAAGATGCTCCTTCAGGAAGGCTCTCAGCGGTTATCTCTACATGATCGCCGTCAGGATCCTCTGCATTGACTTTGAAGTCCAGCTCTTCATTCTCTTCTATGCTGAATGGCCCTACACTATCGAACACAGGAGCGTGGTTGCCTGTCTCGTTGTTTCCGGTGTCATCTCCATCATCAGTCTCATTGCCGCCATCACTATCTGTTTCATTATCATCACCTGCCCTATCATCACCTGATCCCTCATTCCTTACCTCAACAATCCCGCTGGTCCAGACTGTTTCTGCACCATGCTCATCTGTAACATTGGCTTTTACCATATAGAAGCCGTCATCTATTGTTGTGGTGTCCATCACAAGCCTGTGGACAAATAGATCCTGATTGGCATCGGCAAAGTCTCCCAGACCTGTCTTCTCCCATGTAGTCCCGTTATCCTCGCTTACGAATATATCCGCGCTCATCCTGTCACCGTCAGGATCTGTGACATTCCATGAGGCATTGACAGTTCCTGAGACATTGCCCTCAGGGAAATCAACATGATTGAAAACTGGCGGCGTGTTGTGCGGCAGGAATCCGCCTCCGCTGCCCTCGCCGGAGCAGTCCTGAGGGCATGTTCCTGAGCTTGCCTCGTAAGAATCGCAGTGGCCGTCGCCGCAGCTGCCTCCGCAGTAGCATTCGCCTGTATCAGGATTGAGCTTTGGTTGGCTCATGCCCACCGTCTGGGGGCACATTATATCATCGCATGTTTCTACGCCTGAAGGTACAGACACAACATCCCTGCTCCCATCGCCGGTATCAGAACCTTCAGAATCCGCATTCCCGTCATCAGTGCTGTCTGAACCCGCACCAGGATAAAGTTCTATCACATAACTGGATGAAAGAGCATCAGGGGTGGTTGCGCCGAGATTATTGCCGTCAACCTGCATCCACCCGCCATCCTGCGGCTGGGACACAATATAGGTTGATCCTCCGAATCCGGATGCTCCTCCTGTGAATGCGATAGCTCCTGTTATAGTGACAGCGAGCATTATAAGGAATGCCAGTGCCAAGCATGCTGCCCTTAAGGGCCTGAAAACATTATTTTTCCCTTCATTTGTAACCATTTTTTTCCTCCAGAGGCGCTATACTCTCTTTTTGCCTTGAATGCGCTTTGAGGCCTCAGAAGGCCTAAAAAGCCATAATTATGTATTTACTAAACAGTAATAATAACTACTATAAAAATGTTTTGGTTTGTAATCACCTTTAAGGGGTAAAAATAGAATTATCCGGGACATGGTAACAAGAAGATAAACAAGAAGCTGAAGGCCGGAATGGGCCCTAAAAAAAGCTAAATCTCAGAAAACAGATGATACAATCACTAAGACAATCACTGACACCATCACTTCTTAGGCAGTATCCCAAGCTTCTTCTCAGTCTTATGTATTTTTAAAATTTTGTTCAGGATATCTTGTCTTTTTTTGTGCACACCAAAACCTATAAGTTTAGCATATCCTTCAATATTTTCTTTGCCACCAATATAAATGCTCCACATTCCTTCCCTATTGAACCTGCAACTTTTCTTGAATTTTATATTTAGATAATCAAATAAACCCCCTAAGAAATCAATCTCTGCCTTAATTTTCATCTCGATCCTTACATATCTCATCCTATTGCAATATACAGTTCCTTCCCCAATCATCATCCCCCTTATGTATGGGGCTGCTAATTCCCTGTTATTCTTCACAATATTTTTTATTGTTTTGTTTAATGCTAATATCAAATCAATGATTATTGCTTGGTCTAAAGACACCCTATATTTTATTTATTTATTTATTGTAAAAACCTTTTTTGATTTTAAGTTGCTCTCCTTTTATGTTCAGTTCTTTCAGAATGGTTGTCTTATCTTGATGGGATAAACTGCCTCCTTTTGGAGAAAAACAGGTTACAGAAAAACAACAGTTTGGGAAAAAGGTCTTCAACCACACTATATAGTGATTTACCACACCCAGCTCTGAATTAGTAAATCTTAACTTTCTTGATTTCTTAAGCCCGCTAAATCCTGTGTCACCTTCAGCCAAATATAATGCATAACCTTCCACAAAAGACTGATTGATGTGTATTCCTGTTGGTACAATCAAAGAACTTTTTCTATGAGAACCCCAATGATAAAAGCCCCTAACCTCCTCAAAGATCTTTCCTTCTGGAACCCCAATAAATCCAGCAATTCTCAAGATTCTTTTGAAGTTATGGTACTTTCTTTTTTTGAACGCCCATTTGAAAGTTTGGTAATTTATTTTCAGTATCTTGTCATTAAAAGCCTTTAAAGAGCCAAATCTTTGGTATATCCTCTCCCTGATGAAATCTGTAAATGAGGGATCTATCTCCACATATACATTATCAAAATCTTTAAGAAATTTGTGAGGGTATATTTTCATGAAAAATAGATATTTTCCGAACTATAAGTACTTTACGTCCACAGAAGTCCAGTGTCCAGTGAGTCATTTCTTCGGCAAAACCCCTAACTTTCTCTCTGTTTTTTCTATAGCTTCCCTGGTCTGTACAAGGGCGTCAGAGCTTAATGAAAGCGAGTGTATCCCTGCCTCAACCAAAAACTGCGCAAAATCAGGGAATGTTGAAGGCGCATCCCCGCAGATCCCTATGTATTTCTTCTTCTTGTTCGCGGCCTTGATGGCCTGATTTATAAGCTTCTTGACAGCCTCGTTCCTCTCGTCATAGATGTCAGCCACAAGCTCTGAGTCACGGTCGCAGGCGAGTGTGAACTGAGTGAGGTCATTGGATCCTATGCTGAACCCGTCAAACACTGAAAGGAAATCCTCCGCGAGTATGGCATTTGAGGGCACTTCGCACATGACATTTACCTTCAGGCCGTTCTTCCCTCTCTTCAGGCCGTTGTTCTCCATCTCCTTAAGCACTTTCTTCCCTTCCTCCACTGTCCTGCAGATGGGTATCATCACCTCAAGATTGGTGAGTCCCATCTCCTCCCTTACCTTTTTTATGGCCCTGCACTCAAGGGCGAACCCTTCCCTGTATCCTTCCTTGTAGTATCTGGAAGCGCCCCTCCATCCTATCATTGGATTGTCCTCCTTGGGCTCGTACGCGTCCCCTCCCAGAAGATTGGCGTACTCGTTTGTCTTGAAGTCGCTGAACCTCAGGATCACCTTCTTGGGGTAGAATGCAGCTGTTATTGACGCCACGCCGTGGGCGAGCCTGTCCACAAAGAACTCCTTCTTGTCCTTGTAGCCGTAGCTCATCTCATCGATCTGCCTCTTCAGCTCCTTGTCCTTCAGCTTGTCATAGTCTATCAAAGCCCTGGGATGGACCTTTATGTATGAGTTTATGATGAACTCCTCCCTCGCGAGGCCTATGCCGTCATTCGGGAGGAAGCTGAGATGGAATGCATCCTCAGGATTGCCGAGGTTCATCATTATGTGCGTCTTCAGCTTCGGGAGCTTGCTGAGATCTATCTGCTTCTTCTCGAACTTGAGCATGCCGTCATAAACATATCCCTCATCACCCTCAGAGCAGCTCACTGTGACTTTCTGCCCGTCCTTAACCTTCTCGGTCCCGTCATTAGTGCCGACAACGCAAGGTATGCCCATCTCCCTGGATATTATGGCCGCGTGGCATGTCCTTCCGCCCCTGTTGGTCACGATAGCTGAGGCTATCTTCATGATGGGCTCCCAGTCAGGGTCTGTCATCTCTGTGACAAGAACCTCTCCTTTCCTGAACTGGCCTATCTGATGAACATCCTTTATCACATGCGCCTTGCCCTGGCCTATCTTCTGGCCTATGCTCCTGCCGATGGCGATCTTATCCCCTTTCTCCTTGAGATGGTATGTGTCCAGCTTTGAGGCATCCCTTGTGGACATGACTGTCTCAGGCCTTGCCTGCACTATGAAGAGCTGATTCAGCTCTCCGTCCTTGGCCCATTCCATGTCCATGGGCTTGAAGTGGCCCGCTTTCTTTGAGTAATGGTCCTCGACTGTGCAGGCCCATTTTGCCAGAGTGAGTATCTCATCATCATTGAGGACGAACTTCCGCCTCTCCTCATCAGGCACTGAGACATTCTTGGTGGTCGCCTTGGCCCCCTGCATGTCATAGATCATCTTTATTTTCTTCTCGCCGACCTTCTTTGATATTATCGGCCTGTATCCCTTCTTCAGGGTGGGCTTGAACACATAATACTCGTCAGGATTGACCGCTCCCTGCACCACATTCTCTCCCAGGCCGTAGGCGCCTGTTATGAAGGCGGAGCCCCTGAATCCGGATTCAGTGTCTATCGAGAACATCACGCCGGAGCATGACTTGTCAGACCTCACCATCTTCTGCACGCCTATGGAAAGCGCTATGGAGAAATGATCGAATCCCTTGTCAACCCTGTATGATATGGCCCTGTTGGTGAATAATGATGCGAAGCATTTCTTGCACGCATCTATGACCGCCTCATCACCCTTTATGTTGAGATAGGTCTCCTGCTGGCCCGCGAAGCTCGCGTCCGGAAGGTCCTCTGCTGTCGCTGAGCTCCTCACCGCGACATCAACATCCTCCCTGTTCTTGCGGTAGGCGCCGCAGAGATTCCTGTATGCATCTATGATTGCGTCCCTCAGCTCAGGCGGGAATTCCGCAGTCCTTATCAGCTCCCTGACCTTCCTGCCTTTCTCTGCAAGGTTCTTCATGTTCTTGGTGTCAAGATCATCGAGAACCTCCTTTATCTCCTCCTTTATTCCCGCTTTCTCAAGAAGGTATCTGTAAGCGTGGGCCGTGACAGCAAAGCCGTTCGGGACCTGCACCCCTTCTGATGAGAGCTCGCGGTACATCTCTCCCAGTGAGGCGTTCTTGCCCCCCACAAGCGGAACATCATCAATGCTCAGCTGATCGAACCAAAGGATTAAAGCGTCATTCTTCCAGTCTTCCGGCATGTACCCACCTCTTTTTTTTGCGTTGGATGAACATATCAGACCGTGTGATATGCTATCATATCTGTCCATGCATAGTAGTTTATAAATATTTTTGTTTCCACGCGTATAAAACGCATTAAATGCATTTTTATCATTCAGGAATAGATATAAAGTCTTTAATAATACTGGCGCAAACAATGCACAGGATGGGCAAGGTAGCGATAATAGGATGCGGTTTCGTCGGCAGCACTGCCGCCTACGCGATGATGATAAGGAAGACAGCGTCAGAGATAGCTGTCATAGACATAAACAGGGAGAAAGCGAGAGGAGAGGCGATGGACCTTGAGCACGGCATCCAGTTCGTCCCCGGCTCCAGCATATCATTCGGGGATTCTTACGAGCTGTGCAAAGGTGCTGATGTAGTTGTCATAACAGCAGGCGTCGCGCAGAAAAAAGGGGAGACAAGGCTCCAGCTCGTCGGAAGGAACGCGAAGATATTCAAGGAGATGATACCTGCGATAACAGAGCACAACAAGGACTGCGTGATACTCATAGTGACCAATCCTGTGGACATAATGACAGCCCTGACACTGAGGTATTCAGGATTCCCGAAAGAGAGGGTGTTCGGCACAGGGACAACGCTTGACTCAGCAAGGCTGAGATATTATCTTGGCGAGGAGTTCAAGGTCAATCCGCAGAGCGTGCACGCGTACATGATGGGAGAGCACGGCGACACCGAGTTTCCGGTCTGGAGCAAGGCATCCATAGGCGGGCAGGACCTGCAGGACATGGAAGGATACTCAAAAGAGAGGATGGATGAGATATACAAGAGGACAAAGAACGCAGCATATGAGATAATATCCTCAAAAGGAGCCACATACTACGCGATAGGCCTTGTGATAACAGAGATCGTTGATTCAATCATCAACAACAAGAACAAGATATTCCCTGTCTCAACAATGCTGGACAATTACTATGATGAGGGAGGCGTCTGCCTCAGCATGCCCTGCGTCGTGGGAAAGGAAGGCATAAAGAGAAGAATCCAGCTGCCGCTCAGCGAGGGAGAGCAGGAATGCCTGCACAAGTCTGCGGGAAAACTGAGGGAAGTGCTGGAAAGTGTTGAGGATTGAGAGAAAGATTTTTAAAGGAAAAGGGGTTTAAAGCGGATAAACAGTCAAAGCATAAACAAAACAGGGGGTGAATTATGGCTGATAAAAGCGTTGAAGAAGGCAAGATGATAGCAGGCCTTATGTACCTTGTCTCAATACTGGGTATAATCGGATGGGCAATCGCTGTCATACTGTTCGTTCTCAAGAAAGACAATGAGTATGTGAAGTACCACTTCCAGCAGTGGCTTGTCCTGATTATTGCAGGAGTCATCGTGGGTGCTGTTGGTGCGATCACATCAGTGATCCTGATCGGATTTGTCATACTGCTTGTGGGCGGAATAATCCTGCTGGTCTTCTGGATCATAGGGATGATCAATGCCTTCACAGGCAAGAAGAAGCCTCTGCCATGGATAGGCCAGTACGGCGAGAAGCTCAATCTTTAATTTTTTATTTTAATTTTTATCTTATTTTTCTGCTGATCAAAAATATTAAAAGGTGATAAAAAGTGTCAAAAGAGATAGATGAAGGGAAACCATGCGGCGCTCTCGCTTACATCCTGATCGGGATAATATGGTATTTTGCGGATGAGAAGATGAAAAAGAACTCATTCG
>JAWOBY010000022.1:0-16045 GCA_046484055.1 Candidatus Woesearchaeota archaeon
AAAATCCAGGCTGATCACCGAACTCTTGCCTTTTTTTGTTTTTTTGATTATGTCTCTTTTTGCCAGTGACTGTATTGACCTGTGCGCCTGCGGGTAGGGCAGTTTCAGGGCTTTGGACAGCTCTCTGATGGTATAATCCTTAGTTAAATCCTCAAAAAGCATTTTCAGTATCCTGAGCTCTGTCTCTGAAAGCATATATAACACCAAAGATATAATATTATATTCATTAAGTTATATATAAAGATTTTGGTTTTTTGAGTACAACTGCCACCAGCCCTGGGGGCCGTACTCCCTGAGCATCCTGTTGTATATCTCTCTTATGGATGGGCTTCTCATGGGGCAACCAGGAAGAACTCATTATTTAACTGTTTATCGGCCATGCATCTTAACAGGTCTTTCACATATCCCTGACTTTCTTCCCGTAGATGTATATGTACTGCCACGCGAATCCCTGCTTCCTTTTTATGCTGACATCGAATCCTGCTGTGCCGAACAACTCTTTTATCTTCTCATCTTTTCCGAGCCATTCTATGTTGGGTATCACATCAAAGAACTTGTCGAATTCAAGGAAGACTATTCTCGCCTCCTTTTTCAGCTTCCTGTTGATATCCTTGAGGAGTTCCTTCTCTTTCTCAATGCTCCCTATCTTTCCGGCAGAGACGGCCGCATCACATTTCGGTATCTTGTGGTGCAGCTTGTGCGGCTCTGTGAGGTGCATCTGCAGGTGCTTATGGCCTTTCTTTTCCGCCCTTTTTGTCATTATGTCTATCTCATTCTTTGATTCATTCACCGCATACACTTTTCCGCCCGGCTTGGTGTCCTCAAGAAGGTGCATTGTCAGAGTGCCGACGCCGCATCCGACCTCGAGGATCCTCTTGCCTTTTATGCTTCCAATAAGATTGAGTACTCTCCTCCTTATCCATCTGGGGAAAAATATGTCCTCTGTGATGTATGTGGCCCTTGCGAAGATGTCATTGACCTTGACTATTGTCTTTGGGTCGTAATACAGCTGGAGCAGGAAGTATAAAGGTATGCCGAGAGCTATAAGGCTTCCTCCCAGGCCGAGTATCCTTGCATTTTCTGAAGGGTCTTCCATCACCCACATGCTTATGAAGAACAGCAACAGCAGTACCGCAAGGATCGGACCTGTCTTCCCGAAAGGGGCCTTGTAATATCTTTTGATGTCCGGTTTGGTGTATCTCATTATAACCAGGCTTATGAGCACGAAGGTATAGAGTACCAGAACTACAGGCACAAGAAGCTGGAGGAGTATGTTGTAGTTTCCGCTTCCCATGATCACTAGTAGTGTGGTGAGGACTGTCTGGAATATTATCGCCTTGTATGGTGTCTTATGTACAGGGTGTATCGCCGAGAACTGGGAGAGGAAAAGCCTGTCCTCAGCCATGGCGAGTATGAGCCTGGGCGCGCTTATTATCCAGCCGGCTACACTGCCTATTATTGCCAGATACACAAGAAGAGTGAATATATCGCCGCCTAAGCTGCCGTAATGCAGTTTGCCGAGATCAGTGAGGGGGGCCAGCGACATCCCGAACTTGTCCCAGGGCATGACACCGAGGGATGAGATCACGAAGAGGAGGCATATCACCGCTATTATTACCGTCGCGTGTATCAGCGCCTTGGGCATGACCTTCCTGCCGTCCTTGGTCTCTGCAGCAAGGAATGTGGCTGTCTCCCAGCCGAAGAAGGTCTCAGCCAGGAGGAAGACTGTGAATAATATCGCGCTCACAGAGAAGGGGAAGAAAGGGGTGTAATTTGAAGGGTCTATCTTCATGAAAGAGGGGATTATCAGGAGGAGAAGGGTTCCTACTGTTATGAATGAGAATGTTATGAGCATGAATGAGCTTGTCTTCATCCCCTTGTAAGCGACATAATTGAAAACGAACACGAAGAACAGGCTTATGGGTATCTGCATGTAGGGCACCCTGAATGGGAGGAGGTATTGTATCGCGCCCACCACAAGCATGGCTATGGTGACATTGCCGGCGATTATTGTCATCCACCCTATTATGAACGAGAAGAACCTGCCGTACGCCTGCTTGCAGAACTCATACACCCCTCCCGCCTTGGGGAACATGCTTGTCAGTTCAGCGAAGCACATGCTGATATAGATCGCAATAATGCTCAGGATGACCCAGCTTATTATTGATGCAGGGCCTGCGTGTTTGGCCCCCACCGCAGGAAGGAAGAATATCCCTGTGCCCATTATGCTGTTTATGGTTATGAGAAGTATGGCCCTGTAGCTGAGTACCTTTTTTAGCCCCTGTTTCTGCTGCACCATCTTTTGGAGAGAAATATAAAATGGTGTTTTATAAATATTTCTCAGAAAAATACATGTCAAAGATGGATGGGGAGGCTGTATGACAAGAATGGATGTTCAGGGGGCAATATTTCAGAAAAGCTTCAGCTGGACAGGCTTTCCTTGTTTTCCCTGTTTTCCAGCTTCATCCTGCTCCCACCCGTTTAATCCTTTAACTTGTGGATCTTTGCGGTGGTAGCGTTCCATTGCTCCCTGGACTCCCTGCCTGTGCTGTTCATTAATATCCGCCTCAACAAACATGTCTGAATCAACAGAATAGACAGAAAATTTCTTCTCCTCAACTGTATACACAGCATCAGGTTTCTCTTCAGGAACATCTTTCAGGTCATCACTGCCCGCAGGCACAAATACAAACTTCCTGTCAGGCCGTATAGAGCCGGTATAAGCGAATACATGGTCTTTTGAATGATCGATCTCGTCAGTCATGCTCATCTTTGTTGTGCTGAGCTTCTCAAAAAGAAGATTGTCTATGCTTGAATCATTATCATATGTTATCAGCCTGGGCTGGATACTGGATTCATACACCTCATCGGATACCTCAACTGAACTGCTCTTGCTGTCCCAGCCGACCTGTATGCCTGATTGGATCACTCTCGTGAGCGTCTTTTCAGGCTCGAAAGAATTGAAGCATCGGGCCTTATATCCGGGCCCCTGCTCGTATGCTGCCAGGATTTCCATGACCTTCATTTTATACACCTAAGATTTCCCCCTTTATAAAGCTTTCGTTTTTTATCACTAAATAGTAGCTAAAATATTGCAAAAACTGTTGCAACAAAATATCTGTAAGATCTGTATATAGAAGAATCACACAAGCACAGCATTGATGCTGCCACTCTGGCCAGGCCTTGAGGTCACCCTTGCCTTTCCCTTCTCAGTCTCTATTATGGTCCCCTTGGTGATTATGTTCCTCCTCACATAATGCCTGTTCGCGGGGTTCTCCATAAGATTGAGTATCTTTACCTTTGACCATTTGCTGGTCTTGCCGTCAAGAAGATTGGCAGTGTTCTCCCTGAGAATATTGGTCTTGTCATTCCCTCCCCTGGATCTCACATCCCTCACCTTCCTCTCACCAAGCTTTGTGAAAGTGGGGGCTCCGCCTTTCTCAAACAGTCTTTTCTTCCTGTAAGAGTTCTTCTTCTTGCCGGAATATTTCCTTTCTGATTTGCCTTGCGTGATAGCCATTTTCACATATCCTGTTTTTCATAACCTTTTCTCACACCACCCTGCCCTGATTATGCCCAAACCCTAGAGAGTAAAATCAGTGTATGCCCGGACAGTGAATGATTGGAAGTCCGATATATCATATCAGCTTGTACAGCTTGATATTAAAAAGCCGGGTAAATCCATATATCATCAGAGATATGGAATCCTCCGGCCATAGCCTGAAAGATTCTGCACATATTTAAATGTTTTTTGGTGCCGTTCAGGCCCCCCTCATCCGGCAGGAGAACCGGAAAATACAAAAACTTTATAAATGGCCTGTATTCCATCACATAAACTTTATTTTTTGGAGGGGTGTTAAAATGACAGAAGTATCGAGACCATTGGATGCGCTGAATGAAGCGAGATCAAAGAGAGTTATAGTGGATTTGAAGAACGGGAAACAGTACATAGGCAAGCTCAAGGCTTTTGATATACACATAAACATCGTGCTTGAGGAAGCTGAGGAGAGAGAGCAGGGCGAGATAAAAAAGAAGCTGGGCTCCATCTTCATAAGGGGCGACACAATCACAGTGATCTCACCTGAGTAGATGCTGAACCCGTCGTCTGATCCGGTGCGGAGGGAAGAATATGACTAAAGGAACTGCATCCATGGGAAGGAAATCAGGAAAAAAGACCCATATACAATGCAGAAGGTGCGGTAACCATACCTTCCATGTAAGGAAGAAGAAGTGCAGTTCATGCGGGTATGGTGGTTCACCCAAGACAAGATCTTATTCTTGGCAGAAGAAGTGAGGACACTTTCCTGGCCCATTGACTCCCGAGCCATGACCCAAAATAGAAATCTATGAGACTGGGTCAGAATTCCCTGTCTATCACATCGAAATAATCCTTCACCCTGCCCAGCACTGTCTGGAGGAGGTACTGCTCTATCTTCTCCTCAAATATCCGGTTCAGGCTTTCGTGCTCGTTTATCCTGTACTTGTTCCTCACTTTTTCCACAAGGAAAAGTTCCCTCAGCCTTTTCAGCTGCCTCCTTATATTTGAGGATGCCACTCCGGCGAGCGCTAGATTCGCCTCCTTCCTTGAACTTATGACAAGATCCTTTATCTCTTCTGAAGACATCTCTTTCTTATCCTTCTTGGCCTCAAGGAGTGTGTGCAGGACATCAACTATTATGTCCCTTGAATCCCCCGGCTGAAGGAGGCCCATGGAGAGGCAGAGTTTCCTGACAAGGTCCCTCCTGCTCAGGTCAAAGGGTTTCTCGTATTTCCTGAGCGTTATCTCTGCAAGAGGGCCGTCCTTGGCTATGGTGTGCCCGAACCTCCCTGCCTTCTTCTTTGTCTTCTCGGTTGTGTTCTCGGTTTTATCGTCTTCCATCATGAGTGAGAGTGGGAGCCGGACATTTAAATACCTGACCTGTGCATGTCCAGTGTCCAATGAACACCAAAATATTGATGGAATGCCTCAAGAACCGCTGTCAAAGCATTTTAAGCATCTCTAAAAGAGTCCAGTGACTGATTGAAGATTCCTGTAAATGATTATAAAAGAAGGGTGTAGGGAGATGGTTAAAAATAGGGTCTGTCCCAAATCTCGCTTTTCCTGAGGAAAAGCTCGGG
Source organism: Candidatus Woesearchaeota archaeon (assembly GCA_046484055.1). GTDB lineage: Archaea > Nanobdellota > Nanobdellia > Woesearchaeales > UBA12501 > JAWOBY01. The sequence goes on from JAWOBY010000022.1 coordinate 5,119, forward strand.
TCAGCGGCCGGCTCGCGCCTGCTTCCTCTATCTAAAGCTGACGTCTCCCGTAGGGAGCGACCCCTCTGTCAGCCTGATCTTTCAGATAGAAAGCGCTCACGATATTGGCGCTGACCTTCACTTGGGACAGACCCTTAAAAATAATTAAAATGTGACCATTATTTTATAAGCAAGCCCTATCTCCATCCTAAAGGGTGGAGTATTACGGGCTTGCATTATAGATGGTCACATTTTAAGTCTTACAAATAGCGCTACATCCACAACTTGAAAGAAGAGGTATTGCGCTATTTGTAATAAAAAAATATTTATAAAAGAAGCTATCCCCCCCCGCTTAAAATGGAACAAATCTATTTCTACCATATGGTGAGCTTCATAACACTCTCAACCATAATCATCCTGGTGTATGTTTTCCTCGCCCATTACATGAAAACCATATACAGGCGCCTCAACCAGCACATGGATGATGTGGACAGGCATGTGAACAATATAAAAGGGATGGTTGACAAAGGAAAGAAAGGCAGGCACAAATGAGTTGTGTTGAAGGCACGCAAAAAAGTAAATTATAAATATCCTGCATTCTACATTGCCATTATATGGGAATTGATGATTTCAGGAACAGGCTCAGCAGGCTGAAGGATTCTATAGAGCAGGCCTCAAAGTACAGTCAAAAGGCCGGCAGCGCATCCTCAGAGATCCATGATTTCAGGGCAAAGAAAGCAGATTATTACAGGAGCGCGGTTGAAGGCCATTACAATGACCTGAGAAGGTCGCTTTTCCGCATGATAGCAGAAGCAGGGGATCAGGACCCTGTCCTGAGGATAATCGGGCTGTGGAAGGAGCTGCAGCAGAAGAGAGGGGATGAGAAGGAGGCAAAGAAAATCCTGGAGAGCATGGAGAATGAAGCATCAATGCTCTCTGTCCCGAACAGCAGGCAGGTCATGAATCTGAGGCCCCCTCAGCTCCCGCCCGAGATCCAGCCGGATGTTTCCGCAGACATAAAGGAGATAGAAAGATGCTTCAACAACGGCCTGTACAGGAGCGCAACAATACTATGCGGAAGGGTTCTGGAGACCGCGCTGCACAGGAAGTATTATGAAGCTACAGGCAATGACATCCTTGAGAAGAATCCAGGCATCGGCCTGGGAAACCTCATAGCGAAGCTGAAGGACAAGAACGTGCAGCTCGATCCGGCCCTCACCCAGCAGGTCCATCTCATAAACAATGTGAGGGTCTTCACAGTACATAAGAAGAAAGAGGCATTCATGCCGGGCAGGGAGCAGGCGCACGCGATAATACTCTACACTATTGATGTTCTTGGAAGGATGTGGCGAGGATAATAGCGCCGCCAGGACTCTACCCATAACAAAACATTTAAATAAAAACACAGCTTCTTAAAGATGATGATAGAGGCTTTAGGGATAGCGGCTTTTTTCCTTGCATTCCTTTTCTTCATATTCCTCATGATCGCGGCAGGCATACTCCTCACTGTCTTCTGGATACTCATGATAATAGACTGCGCGACAAGGGATTTTCATGACACAACAGAGAAGGCGGTCTGGCTCATAGTGATCATAATAGTGGGGGTTATAGGTGCCATAGTATATTATTTCGTGGTAAGGTATCCTGCAGAAAGGGATAAAGGGAAGACAAAAGCAGAGGCCGGCGCAAAAAAAGCGGATGGCAGAAGCAGCAGGGCGGGAAGCAAAGCAGGCAAAAAGAGTATAAAGAAAAGTATGAAAGCTGACGGGCATAAGGGAAGAAAAAGCAGCAGGAAAAAACAGGGCCGGAAGGCTTCAGGGAGATGAGCATGGCAAAGAAAAGTATGGCAGAGAAGACAGGCAATAAAAGATCCGGAAAGAGAAGCCAAGGTAAAAAAGCCGGGAAAAACAGGAAGAGGGATAAGATATTCACTGCAGGCGGGCAGGCCATAATTGAGGGAGTGATGATGAGGACCCGTGACAGGCTTGCGATGGCAGTGAGAAAAGAGGACGGCAGCATCAAGCTCAAAGAGCGGAAGTTCGTTCCCATCTCAGACAGGCATAAGGTCCTTGGCTGGCCTTTTGTGAGGGGGATAATCAACCTCGGAGAGATGCTTGTAGTGGGCATAAAGGCTTTAACATACAGCGCGAACGAGGCCATGGACGAGCTTGAGGAGGACATAACCCTCATACAGCTGGTGGTCAGCCTTGTGGTAGCAATAGGCTTCGCGCTACTGCTTTTCAAGTTCGTGCCCCTTCTTCTCACGCAGCTCCTCACGAACAGGGTCAGCGCCATGCAGGACTATTACGCACTTTTCAACATAGTCGACGGGATCATAAAGATAGGGCTTTTCGCGGCATACATATTCTTCATATCATACATGGAGGATATCCACCGCGTGTTCCAGTACCATGGGGCCGAGCACAAGACAGTGAACTGCTATGAGGCCGGAAAGAAAGTGAATGTGAAGAACGCAAGGAAGTTCTCCACCCTGCACCCGAGATGCGGGACAAGCTTTATACTCATAGTCCTGGTGATAAGCATATTCATCTATTCATTCATACCCCAGAGCTTCGGATTCTGGCTGAAACTCCTTTCAAGGATAATCCTCCTGCCATTCATAGCGGGTGTCGCATACGAGATACTGAAGCTAAGCGATGTCATGAAAGACAGCAGGATCTTCAACGCCCTGCTTTCCCCCGGCCTGCTCATAGAGAGACTTGCCGTGAGGGAGCCGGATGATAAGCAGCTTGAAGTGGCGGTAAAGGCCATGAAGGGCGTTGTGGGGAAGTGAATGTTTTCTCTTCATCAATTAATTTCATTGGTTAGGTTGGTTTTATTTTTCTTCAGTAAACATCTCCCCCTCGCTTCCAATTCGCCTGCCCCGCCCAGACCCGCCTCAGACAATAAAGACTCGGCGGGCCTTTCCCTGCAGCACAAGACGCTCTGATTGCATAATCGAGAGATTGGTCATTAAAAATAGAATTGATCCTCCTTCTTGCCTAAAAACCGCAAGATTTATATATAAAAGTGCATTTCATGTGTATCTTGAGTGCATACAAGGTGATAATATGGTCCATGCAAGAATGTCCCTGAATGAGTATACAAACAAGGTGCTGAATGTGATAAAAGCGAAGTTTGATCTCCACGACAAGAGCGAGGCTATGGACAAGTTTGCAGAGATGTATGGGGATGAGATAGTGGAAAAGGAAGCTGATGAGAAGTTCGTGAAAGACGTCATAAGATCCTGCGAACAGCATATAAAGAAGTACGGCCACAGGAAGATGTCTCTTAACGAGTTGGATAAGATCTGCGGGATAAAATGAGTTTTGATTTTGATCTGTCAGATGAACTGAAAGCCGTACTCAGGAAACTTTCAAGTAAAGACCGGAAAAGAGTCCTGATTGTGAATAAAAAGATAAAGGAAATCATAGACAAGAACAAAAATTCCATTGACAGATACAAGAATCTGAAACATGACTTAAAAGAATACAAACGTGTGCATATTGACAGGAGCTTTGTTCTTGTGTTCAAATTTGATAAGCCAAGAAATCATATCTTGTTTGACAGATTAGCTCATCACGACGACGCGTATTAGGTCCTGGCTTTCCCCCTGCTCCCGAAAACCTTCATCCTGTGCTCAACAACCTTCTGTATGAGTTCCCTCGCGGGAGCGAGTATGTGCCGCGGGTCAAAATCCCCCGGCTTCGTCTTCAGGTATTTCCTCACCGCAGCGTCAAAGGCTATCCTGAGGTCAGTGTCTGTGTTTATCTTGTTTATCCCGAGCTTGACTGCCTTCCTTATCTGGGTGTCAGGCACTCCGCAGGGATTCCCGAGTTTCACACCCCACTTCTTCGCAAGGCTGACTATGTCCTTCGGCAGTCCTGAAGCGCCGTGCAGAACAAGAGGCATCTTCGTCTTTTCCTTTATGTCCTTCAGTATGTCAAAGTTGAGATTTGCCCTACCCTTGAACTTGTTCGGGCCGTGGGATGTCCCTATCGCCACTGCAAGGCTGTCAATACCCGTCCTTTCAACAAATTCCTTCGCCTGCCCGGGATCCGTGTAAAGTATCTTTCTTGAGCTCACCTGCTCCTCCTTCCCCCCTATTGTACCGAGCTCTGCCTCGACGCCCGCGCCTTTTTTGTGGGCCATCTGGACGACTTTTTTCGTGAGCCTTACGTTCTCCTCGAACTGCTTATGGGAAGCGTCTATCATTATGGATGTCCAGCCTGTCCTTATGCATTTTTTTATCGTCTCCATTGTAGTGCCATGGTCAAGATGCAGGCATACAGGGACTTTGGAATCCTCTGCTGCAGCGTATGTCATCACCTTCAGCTGTTTCATGCCAGCGTATTTTATCGCTCCCTCTGAGGTGGCTATCATCACCGGGCTCTTCTGCTTCTCTGCAGCCGCCATTATCGCCTGCAGGAACTCGAGATTGTTTATGTTGAAAGCTCCGATGCCGTAATCGCCCTTATTGGCCTTGTCAAGAATCCTCTTGCCTGTGGTAAGCAATTGTATCACCTCTTCTGAGCATGTCCTGTCAGCGGATTATATAAAGATTTCTGAAAAATGCACTGGACAGGTCCTCTCTGGGGAGGATAAGCCTTTCAAACCTTCCGGCCTCAATATCCCATGGTGTTGTCAGTGTGAAGCCTTCGCCTGCCTGTTCAAGATCATTTATACAGTTCCATAACGGCTCAAGGTATTCCCTCTGGAACATCCTTGGCCCATTTGATACCCTTGGCATGCCGGGTTTTTCAGAGAAGTACTGCAGCAATGGATCATAGACCACACCAATCCCTGCATTCTGATTGCCTGGCTTGGTATGCTTAAGCTCCTCAAAAACATCTGCATACTCTTCAAGCGGCGCCGGAAGACTGTCCGGATTATCGAATATCTCGCCGCTCAGGTAAGGGCTGGCGCCAGACCTTTTGACTGCTGAATAAAGCTCTAAGATGGTGTGAGGTGAGTATAACCTCCCTCCCGGCCTGAGAGTACTCGCAAAATATGCCCTGCCATTGCCTTTGAGAGACTCTTTTGCCAGCATTGTGGAGGCGCTGACCGCAATAAGGGGGGTTTTCGCAATGTAAGGGTTGAATTCGATAAGGATGTCTGATTCCAGGTCCGAGAGGTTTGTTATCCAAGAGCCGTGGCCTATCTCATCGATCCTGCTCAGGCAGGAGCCGAAATTGTAGATCGCTCTTGTGCCCTGCCTGGCCTGCTTCAGCTGTCCGGTCGTATTTTTGACAGCGTCCCTTATCGATCTGTTCTTGAATCTCAAAAAATCAGCCAGATTGGGATCATCCCATCCGGATGGGAAATCTGATCCGAATGAATCCCTGCAATCATCGCAGAAGCACGCGCCTGACAAGAACCACGGAAGGTCAAAATAGACAGTATCCAACTCAAGATTGTGTGCAGCTTCCTGGACAAGAGGCAGCCTGAACCCCTCAATATAGCCTGAATTGGGGCAGAAGACCCTGCCCTGAGAGGAATTGTATGCGACCGCCCTTCCATTCCTGTCCCTCTGCTGCCATCCCCTAAGCTCTGGATTTTCCGATATTGTTGATTCCTTCTCCAGCCCCAGCAAACCGGTATAAATGCCTGCATTAAAGCCTTCCCCATTCACCATATCAACTGTTTCCTTATACTTATCCATCTGCGAATAGCTGTAAGGATGATGGAGCGTGAAAAGTACTGTTTCAGCACCCATCGCCCTCCAGAATCTGAGGGATTCTTCATTTATTTTAGAGAGGGAATTCCTGTAGTCTATTATCATAGGCATATCAAAGATTCTATCGCTTATAAATTTATGCTGTAATGATCAATACAATTCCATAGCGATAGATTAGCGATAGATGATAGCAAAACAGCGCGAAAGAAATGCAGCGGCCCATAATTTCAAAGGAAGCCAACACAAAAAATTTATATACCACAACACCTTTCTATATGAGCATGGTATGCAGGGATTGCCTCAAATACAAGCAGCACAAGGATAAGTGCTGGTTCTACTGGGAGGGTAAAAGAGCGTGCAGCAGGTTTGAGGATGCTACGGGTGAGAGGTACAGGGATACGTCAATCGACACTGAACTTATGATGCATGATCTTCTTGAGGAGATACAGAACAACAAACGATGAATTTCAGGAGGATTCATCCGCAAACTTTTTCTCCATAGCGATGTGAGAGATACTGCAGGGAATAATCACCCAAGCCCTGTAATCTTGTCAATCAGGAAGAGGAGCGCCGCTGTCACAAGCCCTACGACCAGTGTCACAATGCCATAGAACAGGATCCCCTTGTTTGATATCCTGCCCATAAAGATGCCGAGCAGGAACAGGGAAATAGCGCTCAGGCCGAAAGACAGGTAGTACATTGCATCCAGAGGTATCCCTGCCAGGGGCCCTATCATGAAAGGTAATAATATGACAAGGGATATAAGGAAAGGTGAGAGCCCGTGGGCCATTGCTGTGATCAGCGGAGCGGCCTTCAGTGCGCGGCCGAAGTCAGTCCGGCCCAGTTTTTTCACCATGGCCTTCTCCATGTCCTTGAGCTCCTTCTCCTTCTCCGCCTTCTCGCTCAGGTAAGCGCCTGAGATTCCTGACACAAGAAGGGCGACTCCCGCTCCGAGGCCTGCGGCAAGGATCACCCTGGCATCATCCGCACCGACAAGGAACGAGCTGAAAAGGACCCCAAGAAGGACTATCGCGCCGTCAAATCCGTTTATGACTATGTATCTTCTTATTATCTTCCGGCTTCCGGCCAGTCTCAATATATCAAGCATTTGGCTGCCTTCATATCATCATTCAGATATTGTCATCGGATTATGGATATCATCATGCGCATCATCATTTGGATATCCTTGAATAATCCCTGGAGTTGATGGCCTCCTTTCCCATTGACACCTCATCAACGCTGTGGATGCTGCCGCCCATCTTCTCCACTTCCTCCCTTATCTTCGCAATGCTGATACTGCTTCCCTTTACTATGACAGCGATCGTTTCTGTCTTCTCGTCGATCTCCACAAGCCTGAGATTCACCGAGATATCCTTCCCCATCTTCAGGATGGCATCCCCCAGCTCAAGCATGGAAGGCTGGTGTGGCTTCAGAATATCCAGAATCACATAGTTTATGCCAGACATTGTATCACGCTCTTGTTTTTATGGTATAATGGTCGGATCAACACACGAATATGCCGGCCAGTAAATAACCTATTCTGACTGATACACTGCAGGATTTATAAATCTATTTGTTGTATGCCTTCCTCAGGATGTCTGATTTGGTGATTATTCCCTTTGCCTTACCCTTATCCCCTGCCAGAACAAGGGGGAAATGCCTTAGAAGCTCTGATACCACACTTAATCTGGTGTCCTTTGATATCATGGGAGGGGCATCCACCATCACGCTGCTGATGGTCTCGTTCTTGCCTTCCATCAGAGCGTCAAGCAGGATTGATTCCGATATCATCCCTGCAGCGTTACCATCCTCTATAACAGGCATCTGGCTTATCTCATGCCTTTTCATCTTCCTTATGGCCTCTTTCACAGAATCAGATGGTCTGACAGACACCAGCTTAGGGGTCATCAGGTCCCCTGCTCTGGCCTCTCCCTCCTTGGTGAATGATTCCAGCGCATTGAAGAGCTTTTTCGCGTTCGAGTATGCAGGATCAAGGGTGCCTGCCTCTGTCTTTGCGATCAGTGACTGGGAGACCCCTGCCAGTTTTGCCAGCTGTGCCTGAGTCAGGCCGAGCTTCCTCCTCACATGTTTTATCTCGCTTATCTCAAAAGGCATACAAAAGAATAAAAATAAGTGGTATTTATTATTTTTGGAATAAATTTTCATGATCATAAGGCCGCAACGCACTGTATTGCCCTGCAGCATGAAAATATTTTTAAAGCGCGGACTTGTGCATGATGATATCCTGTTGGAATACACACTGTACGCACTGTATCATCAATGAGCGAGACAGAGAAGAAATGAGAGACAGACAAGAGTAAACAGGCAACAAACAAGCAAAACATCATCAAAAGGGGTTTTTCGTGCAGATCTCAGTGATAGCATCCGGAAGCAACGGCAACAGCTGCCTGCTGGAAGACAAGGACACTTCTATACTTGTGGATGCAGGAAAGAGCGGGAAAGAGATAGAGTCAAGGATGAACAGCATCGGCAGGAGCGCTGAAGACCTAGACGGCATACTGGTAACCCACTCCCATCAGGACCACATAGCAGGCGCGGGAGTGCTGTCACGAAGATACTATCTCCCCCTCTACATGACAAGAGAGACCTGCAGTGAATGTTCACACAAGATAGGAAACGCAGAAGTTAAAAATTTCTCAGTGAACAGAAGGTTCAGGATAGGCAGTATGACAATAAATCCTGTCCTCACCTCCCACAATGTGTCCTCCTGCGGTTTCGTCTTCGGGGAGAAAAGGAAGTTCGGGCTTTTCACTGATACTGGATGCGTGACGAAACAGATGACAGATGCATTCAGGAACCTCAATGGACTGCTTCTTGAGTCAAACCATGACATAGATATGGTGGCCAACGGCCCTTATCCCGCCTTCCTGAAGAAGTGGATACTCTCTGAAAGGGGCCACCTGAGCAATCCTGCCGCCGCCAGTCTTGTGCAGGAGCTGGGAGGAAAGCTTGGTTTCGTGCTTCTCGGCCACCTCTCAGGAAACAACAACACGCCTGAGACAGCAGAGGACACTTTTGAAAGGATAGTCAAGAGAAAGATTGATTATACAGTGTGTTCAAGAGAGTGCCTTACAGGAAGCTGGAGCATATGATCATTCTTTCCCGGCCTTTTTCCTTTTACTGCCTCCGCCCCTCTTCTTCCTGACGGATCTCATAGCGGACCGGCCGTCAACATCAGAGCCGTTCCCGAAATTGCCGAACTCATACTCAAATATATCATCCTTTACTTTGCCCCTGAACCTCTGATGGAACGCAAGATAAAGGTATTTGGCCAGCAGATTCAGCCTGCCCTCCTTGTCAAGGCGCCTTACGCTGAGTTTGAGGCTTGCGGACTCGAGTACCCTCAGGGGCCTGAATTTTGAGGCCCTGCTGACGAAATCCCTGTCCTCGGCCATCTTCAGTGACTCATCAAAACCGCCCACCCTGTCAAAAAGCCTCCTTGTCACCAGTATACAGAATCCCGGCGCCCTTGAATCCTCTGCGAACTGACCGAGCTTCACGAGCATATTCGCGAAGCCGTGCAGGACCTTGTCTATAGTAAGATTTGAGATGGGCCTGAACTCGCACGTGGCAAGATCAAGGAAGCGCCCCTGCATCTCATCGTATGCGTTCCCGAGAAAACCCTTCGGAAGAATAACGTCCGCGTCAAAGAAGAAAAGGAAATCACCATTGGCGGCCTTAGCGCCATTGTTGCGGCCTTTTGCAGGCATGCCTCCCCTGACAACTTTTGCTCCGTGTTTTTTTGCTATGCTGACTGTCCTGTCCTTTGAGCCCGCGTCCGCGATTATGACCTCATAATCCTTCATGGTCTGCTTTTTTATCGATTCCAGAAGCTTGGGGAGATAATCCTCCTCATTCAGTGCGGGTATGATTATGCTTATTTTCATTGCCGTAAAAACATCTATTTTCTTTAAATGATTTGCTGTGGGTTCGCGGTAGCTGAATCCCCGCATATATATACGGATTATGGCGGATTGGTTATCCAGTGTTGCGGTTCAGTTCTGGTGCTTCGGGCAGAAGTATCCTGTCCTTCCGCCTATTGTCTTCTTCCTTATGCTCCCGCTGCACTTCCCGCAGCCAGCGCCGTTCTCTCTTCTTCTTGTGAGATAGCCGGCAGGGAAATCATCGGGCTGCGCATTGTGCCTTACGGTTGTCTTCAGCACTCTCTTCATCGCGGAATGTATGCTGTCAATCTCATTTTCCTTAAGTTTTGGTGTCCTCTTTTCAGGATGTATGCCCACCTGGTAGAGGATCTCATCAGAATAGATGTTGCCTATGCCTGCGATTTTTGACTGGTCCATCAGTGTTGTCTTTATTATGCCCCCTGAATCATTTATTATCCCCCTGAACTGCTTTTTTGTGAGGGACATGCCGTCAGGGCCGAGATTATGCTCCCCTACGAATCTGTCCATGCTGTCTGTGAGCCACACCCTGCCTAGCTTCCTTATGTTTATGTAGGCGAGGCTATGGCCGTTGTCCAGCTCAAGGATGAGCTGGCTGTGCTTCGGCTCTTCCTGCTTCTCCCTGCTGTAATACTCCATATACCCTGTCATGCCGAAATGGAGCACAAGAATCCTGCCGGACCTGCCGCTCATGTGCAGGAACATGTACTTGCCGTGCCTTGATGTGTCCTTTATCTTTTTTCCCTCAAGGTTTTTCAGCTCTTTTTCTGAGGCCTTGACAAGCCTTCCTTTCTTTGAGCTGATACTCTTTATCTTTTTTCCTTTTGATGTCCTGTTGACATATCTTTTGAATGCTTCAACATCAGGAAGCTCGGGCATTTGGATTACCTCTGGGATTTCGTTTAACAGCTTATCTACGCTGGTCAATATTGTGTATCGATGTCATGATTCTTATATTTTTCCATGTTCATCTGTGAAAATTTATTCTTATGAGAACATAATCGGTTTTGGGCTGTTCTTGTCTTATGGAAGCCCTGTCCTTTGAATGTCTGCTTGTTTGTGTTTTGATTGCTGAACCCAATGTTTGTCATTTCTGATTTTCTTGTTCTGGTTGTTTTTTGGCTGAAAAATCTTGTTATTTTGTAAGACCTTGAAACTATTTAAACTTTTCTGTGGATTTTAGGCTTATCGGAAGTCCAACTCCCTGTTTTCTCAGACCTATCAGAACTCCAACCACATCAAAAGGACAAAAAATAGGACAAAAAGTTTTGTTATATGATTTATATACTACTTCTGTTTTTCAAGATATGCCATTGTATGGCTGAGGAATTTCTTTGAATTATTTAGA
>JAWOBY010000029.1:0-5101 GCA_046484055.1 Candidatus Woesearchaeota archaeon
TGATTGTTACCGGGCTACACTACCGGGGCACTGGGAGTAGGGATTAAACACCCCTTTTAAAATATTTTGCTTTTTAAACACTCCTAAGCCCTATAATTTTATAATTAGGATTCCTCATTCCTTTTCCTCCGCCCTACTGGCATCTACTCTAGAGGTCCCCTCTCACCTGCCCTATTTATTGTACTACGAGCACCAACTAAACTATCCCATAGCATCTGAGCATATAAAAAGGCGGGGAGAAGCGGGCTTCAGCTTTAGGTGATGGGAGGGCTATATCAGGATGAGAAATCATAAAAACAATTAATCTAATGCATGACTGGCTCATATAATAAAAGTGGGCCATAGGGGATTTGAACCCTACCGGAGCCTTTTAAAAAAAGCCTCGGGAAAACTCAGGCAACCTAAAATCACTTTGTGATTTTAGTCCCCTTTTAAGAAAATGCAAAGATAATCCCGACTCGGCAAAGCCTAGTCTGGGATTATCAGGCATGTAAAAAGGCAAAAAGCCGACTTCATCGGCGTATTGCCTTTGTTCCATGGGCCATAGGGGATTTGAACCCCCGACCGCTGCTTTGCTCAAGCAGTGTCCAGCATTGCGCGGAACACAGTCATATAAGAGCAGTGCTCCAATTGCCCAACTGTACGCTCAAATCTCACGTTCGTCGAGGGGCTAAAACGCAGTTTTATGCCCCTCCTGCGCTTGCGTGTCAACTGAGCGTAACCAGTTGCCAGACTAAGCTAATGGCCCGTAATCCTACTTAAGAAAGACCCCATTTATAAAATTTTCTCAGAAATATTTATATAATAAACAGGCTTCCTCAAAGCTAATGGAAGGAGATGAGGAGGGTGTTGATCTGTCAAACCTTGACCAGAAGATTAAGGACCAACCCTATAATGACGAAACCCTGAAAAAGAGGATAAGAAAAACCAGGATATTTGCGGGAGTTTCTGTGGTAGCAATAATCTTAATTCTTGCAGCGCTTTTCCTCTTAAGATTCTATGCAGGCGCGAAGACAGGAAACTTCAGCATGATGAAAATAACGCCTCTCTTTTATGCTTTAATAGGAGGTTCTGCTCTAATGATTATCATTCTCACCATCAGTTTCATTATTATCCTTCAGAGCCACAGGAGGCTTTCAACCTACAACAGAAAGATATTTATCATGAGGGTTGCTGCTTATGCCACCATCATAATCATTCTCAGCCTTTTTTTCTTCACAGAGTTACCTTATTACATAGGCATTACAGAACATAGCTCTTCTGAGTATTATTCTGCGTTCCAGAAGTATGATGAGGTTTTCATTCCCTCAATGCAGAACATTACAGAACTGACCAGCAGAGGCAACAAGGCTTTCTCCGCATTCCAGAGGCTGAATCAGGATTACACTGCCCACAAAAATATAACTTTTGAGGAATATAACAGGAAAGCAGAGGAAAAGCTTAACATCAGCCTGGAAAGCTTCACTGGGGTGGCCAGACTATCAGGCAACCTTGCAGAGAATGACTTACCGGACTCTGAATTTTTTCCTTCATCCACAAACTATTCTGAACTAAGTTCAGTGGCATCAAAAAAAGCTAATCTAACAAGAGTGTACCAGAGCCTGCTGGAGGCAAACCAAAAGGCTGAGAAAACATCGAGGGAGGGAGACAGGGAAGCTTATGATGAGGCAATGGCAAGGATAGACGAGCTGGCAGAAAAAGAGAAGAGGCTGCAGTCTGAGCTCAATGAGATGCAGGCAATGGAGTTTGAAAAGACAAGATCATAATACTTTTTCTGGAAACATGGTTATTCCATTCATAAAAAATCCTGACTCACTTCTTTAGTCTGGGATTTTCAGACATCCAAAAACCCAAAATGCCGACTCGCAAAGCTCGTCTGGCATTTTGCCTTTGTTGGATGCGCCAGCCGGGACTTTCATTGCGAGGGAATTCTCCCAAACACTTTTGAACCCGGACCACAGCCTTGGCAAGGCCATATCCTAACCATTAGACTACTGGCGCTTTGTGTTATACAACCTCCTTTTAATTCATCAGGGCTTGTATCCTTTGGCCGTGGGGCTAAACGCAGTGAATGCCCCACCTGGCGTTGCGTGCCAGCTGAGCGTAACCAGCTGTTACGGCTACTGGCGCGCCTACTATCCTTTTTTAAGGGTTTGATTTAAATAATTTACGGTAACTTATTTATATAAGGCCTCAACCCATGAATGCATGGACGAGACCTACAAGAAAGAGCTGGAAAAGCAGCAGTACCGCTTCATAGGGGATCACTCCGCTGTCAAGGTCTGCTCATGGACCAAGAAGGCCCTCACAGGCCAGGGCCACTGCTACAAGCAGAAATTCTACGGGATTGAGTCTCACAGGTGCTGCCAGATAAGCGTAACAGTGAATTACTGCGATCAGGACTGCATATTCTGCTGGAGGAAGAGATATCAAGAGCCCTTCACAACTGTTGATGATCCAAAGAAGCTGGTTGACAATGCAATAGCCCAGCACAGCCTTCTCCTCTCAGGCATGGGAGGCCATGAAAACATCAACAGGAAAAAGCTTGAGGAAGCTAAAGACCCCAACCAGTTTGCTATCTCCCTCACAGGAGAGACACTCCACTATCCCAGGCTCAGCGAACTCATAAGGGAATTGAAGAGGAGGGGCTGCTCAAGCTTTGTTGTCACTAACGGCCAGCTCCCTGAAGTAATGGAGAGGATGGAACCCCCCTCACAACTGTATATCTCTCTTGATGCTCCGAATGAGGATATTTACAGGAAGGTTTGCAGGCCCATGAACAATGACGGGTGGCAGAGGCTCAACAGGTCCCTTGAAGTGCTTAAAGACCTGAGGAAAAAGACAAGAACAACAATAAGGGTGACGCTTGTGAAGGGAGAGAACATGGCTGAGCCTGAGAATTATGCCAAACTAATAGAAAAAGCAGAGCCTCACTTCCTTGAGGTCAAGGCATACATGTTCGTGGGCAACTCAAGGCTGAAGCTAAGCATAAAGAACATGCCCAGGCATCATGAGATAGTGGAGTTCGCAAAAGATCTTGAGAAACACAGCAGGTACAGGATCATTGACGAGCAGCCAGAGTCAAGGGTGGTGCTGATGATGAAGGATGATAATAAGAGGTTCCTGAAGTGATAACATGAGGGACACCCCTGAGCTCAAGGCCATAGACGGCGGCAGGGAAGGTTATCCTGAAAACCCTATTGAGCAGTATTCCATTCTCAATCAGAAAAAGGAGGTGATGAGAGATGAGCTGAACATGAACTATCCATTTCTTATCAAGCCGTGCATAGAGGCTGGATGGGACACATCAGGATCGAGGATGCATGAGGATTCAATATTCATGAATGACCTGCACCCTCATAATTTCAGGTACCTTCACATGAGAAACTCATCCGAGATTCTTTTTGACATGATTTTATTGGACAGGGAGGCTCCATTAAGCAGGGAAGAGAAGGACATCTTTTTCTATGTCTTCTCCAGCGAAATCGCGGAATTTTACTTCTGCAGGGAGATAATATCTGCCGAGGCAGACGGGCTCCTTGACAACAGGAGAATGTTTGATTACTTTTACTCGCCTGTCATTGAAGGATTGCGCTCTTGTTACAGGGATGACCCTCAGGTATTCCTCCTCCACCATGATTTCTTCTATGACCATTTCTCCTCAGAGGAAAGAGGGGCAGGATCTGATTTCAGGAATGCATGGATTTTATGGTACAATTCAATAGGGGATCATTCTGTGCAGAAGCTCATGCTGGATAGGGCAGAGCATTTCAGCACTATCTGTGACATTGCCCTGAAAGAACGCGATGTGGGGGGATTCAGCAGGAATGTAGCCAATCTCAGGAATATAGTTGAGACAAAGCCGGAGGAATACAGGGCGTTCATATCTCAAAGACTTTACCATAAGGCCCTGGGTTAACGACCTTTCTTCCCTTTATGGTGTCCTCTACCCCTGCTGTCTCGTGGATGTGGCCCGAGACTGCCAGGACCATGTCAACCTTTTCAATGAATTTCCTCACTGCCTTGTTCCCGCAGTGGCTGTCCATTATCAGATCAAGCCTTGTCTTGTGAGGGGGGGCGTGGGTTATGAGCACGACCTTCTCCTTTTTCTTCAGCTCCTTCTTCACCTTTTTCCCCCACTTCTCAAACTCCGGATCGTCAAGCGAGAAACCATCTCCTGCAAATCCTATGAATGTGTAGCCCTTCAGCTTGAGCATGCCCCTGTGGATGTAAACAATGTTCTTTGACTTCTTTATCGCCTTGCTGAGGCTTTCCTCTGACTCATGATTGCCGGGTATTATCAGCACAGGCTTGCCGAGCTTATCCAGCTTTTTTATTATCTTGTCAAGGTCCTGCTCAAATATAGTAAGGTCGCCTGCGCAGATGAGGATGTCAACATTCTTCTTCTTTGCCTTGTCAGCCACAGCCTTCAGGGCCTTGCTGCTTCCGTGGGTGTCAACGAATGCCAGCGCTTTCATGAAGTATGAGAGAAACCAGCTGTTTTTAAAGCTTTTGATGGCAAGGACACTCCCAGCATCTTGTTGGGAGGGAAGAAACAGGAAACAAGATTCACACACCCATTTCTGATAAGTCCTTACTGTGCCGCCAGATATTTAATTTGTTTTCCTTTTCCTTACTTTACCACCACCCCCTCCAGAGTTACAAACTGACGGAAGCCCGCCCAGCCAGCCCCTTCATAATGCTGAGAGCACAAAACAAGCAAGCCAAGGATTAACCCAAAGCGCACCCAAGCATATTGCTGGGCGGGGCGGTTAATCTCAAGAAGCAGTCCAAAGAAGCATGAGGGCGGGAAATACCAGGAGTTTGAGATGAGGCCATAATATTATGATAATTCCTTACTGTGCCACCGCCCTCTCAGCTCTACAAACTGATCACATCCCGCCTCCCGCCCCCTTCCACATGCTAAGAGCCCTAAGATTTTAAGCCAAAGCGCACTCAAGCATATTATTGGGCGGGCTTATTGGGTGGAGAAGCAGGGAGTTGCGCTTTAGAAGGAGCAAAGAACCTGATGGTGGTTGTGCATAAGGGCGGGAAGTACCAGGAAAAACCACCGCAAACAAGAAGTACCACATGGGCGGGA
>JAWOBY010000038.1:0-4122 GCA_046484055.1 Candidatus Woesearchaeota archaeon
ATAGTCATAGACCCGGTGCAGCCTGACAGGAACGCTGCAGCAGCGCTTGGAAAGGAGAAGTTCATGCTGTTCAGGAAAAAGGCGAGGGAATTCCTTAAGAGCCCCTCCAAAAGATTCTTTGAGCCTGAGGAGTTCAGCATTGAGAAGCTGAAGGAAAAGGCAGAGAAATCCGGCGGAAAGCTGATCCTGATGGATGTTGAGGCTAAGAGGGCTAAGGAGGATATTGCAGGAGCGAAACTGCTCAAGGCCCTTGAACACATAATAAAGGAGATGAAGGCCAATGATTTCAATGTGAGAGAACACAGCTGGTGGTGGAACAGGGCCAGAAAGGCTATCTTCTGGATCATAACCGACAAGAGCGACCTTCCTGACACCACAATAAGGGAGGGCCCCCCTTTAAGGTCAAAGAAACACTGCGAGAGTTTCAGGAGGAAGCACAAGAAGACATTTGAGAAACATGGCAGGCTCTACGCAGAGGTGAAGCGGGACTTCATCAATGCAGAAACATTTATAAGGCACATTCTTAGAGATGAGTACATGAAAGACAAGGCGAGAAGCATAAGAATAAGGAGAGTGATATGATGAAAGCCATAATACTCGCGGCAGGATACGCGACAAGACTCTACCCACTGACAAAAGACAAGCCCAAGCCCCTGCTGCCCATAGCTGACAAGCCGATGATAAACTACATAATGGAGAAGATAGAGTCCATCGATGCCATAGACACAGTGTATGTGGTCACGAACAACAAGTTCTACAGCCATTTCACTGACTGGGCCGCGGAATACCTGGACAATACCTCCAAGAGGATAGAGGTCATCAACGACGGCACGATGAGCGATGATGACAAGAGGGGCGCGATAGGCGACATGAAATTTGTTGTGGACAAGAAGAAGATAAATGATGACCTGATAATAATAGGCGGCGACAATATTTTTGAGTTTAATGTGAAGGATGCTGTTGATTTCTTCTATGACAAGGAAGACCCTGTTGTGGTCATACATGATGTGAAGCATGACGAGATAGCCATGAGGATGGGTGTTGTTGAGCTCGACGAGAACGAGAAGCTGATAAACTTTGTGGAGAAGCCGCCAAAGCCCAAGACCACACTCATAGCGATATGCATGTACCTTCTCCCGAAAAAAGACCTGCATCATATAGATGACTACCTGAACAAGGGCAAGAATCCCGACCAGCCCGGCAGGTTCATAGAATGGCTCCACACTGTGCGCCATACATTCGGCTTTGTTTTCCAGGGGGAGTGGTTCGACATAGGCGACAAGGAGAAGCTTAAGGAAGCTGACGAGTTATACAGGAAGAGACAGGAAAACTGACTGGTCAGCGGGAAGGGCAGTTACTGGACATCCTGCCTGGAAACTTTCTCATAGGGATTTCGACTTTCTCCTGAGAGGAAGATATAGTGATGGGAGAAAAGAATGGGATGGGCCCCGAGATGGAAGATAGTCCTTGGATGGAAAGGAGGATATACTATGAGGTTCTGACATGATATGCGGTCAATCCTCCCGCAAAAATATATAAACGACCATCTTTTCTCATACATTATCATGGCTCTCGGAAGAATCACAGGAAAGAGCACCACTCACCAGTTCGAGTTCGAGGCAGAGCAGACTGTGAGAAAGTTCGAATACCTGATGGTCCCTCATCAGGAGGCAGAGGATTATGTCCTGTGCCAGATAGTTGAGCTGATCAAGACAGGCGATAAGACCACAGCAAGGTGCAACATAATAGGGTACAACTCAGGCGAGAGGATAAAGAACATAAGGATACCCTTTGACCCCGGAACAGGAGTCCAGAGGGCTGATGAGGGTTTCATAGCCAGGACACTGAGCCTTGAGCAGGGGAAATTCTCAGCCAGCATCGGGAAACTGAGGGACAAGAGCATAAGCATATCCATAGACCTCAGGAAGGCGCTCGCAAAACACATATCAGTGCTGGCGAAGAGCGGCTCAGGCAAATCATACTGCGTGGGAGTCCTTCTGGAGGAGATAATAGAGAAGGGGATACCTGTCCTCATAATAGACCCTCACGGCGAGTACAGCACGCTCAAGTACCCGTCGGATGATTCTGAAGGCTCAAAATCGTACATAAACCAGGTGCAGGAATACGGTGACATGAAAATCAACCCCTCATTCAAGCCGCTGAAGCTGAATTACAGGATGAGTTCTGACGAGATGATGCATATCCTGCCAGCAAAACTCAACGCGAACCAGCAGGCCATACTCTACAGCACCCTCAAGGACATGCAGCAGCCGGACTTTGATAGCCTCATGCTTGAGCTGGAGGCGCAGGAGAACCCTGCCAAATGGAATGTCATAAACCTGATAGATTACATGAGGAGGAAAGAGCTTTTCTCCCTTAGCCACACACCCTATAATGAGATCGTCCAGCCGGGCAAGTGCTCCATAATAAACCTCAAGGGCATTGATCCTGAGATACAGGAGGTCATAGTCTATAAGCTCATGAGCGATCTCTTCCAGGAAAGGAAGAAAGAGGCAATACCCCCCTTCTTTGCTGTCATAGAGGAAGCGCACAACTTCTGCCCTGAGAGGAGTTTCGGCGAGGCAAAGAGCTCCAGGCTCATGAGGAACATAGCTTCAGAAGGAAGGAAGTTCGGCCTGGGCCTGTGCGTGATAAGCCAAAGGCCCTCAAGGCTTGACAAGTCCATACTCAGCCAGTGCTCCACACAACTGATACTCAAGATGACAAACCCCCATGATCTCAGGGCGGTTTCCAATTCTGTGGAGGGGATGACATCAGACACAGAGCAGGAGATACAGAACCTGCCTATTGGAGAGGCTCTTGTCACAGGAGTCGTGGACATGCCGCTCTTTGTCTCCATAAGAAAGAGGAGGACAAGGCATGGAGGGGAGCAGGTAAATATACTGACTGAGGAAAGCATGGAGACAGCAGACATGGTTGACGGAGTGCAGGAGTTTGAGAAGAAGGGAATGATGCCTCTTGTGATGCCCAACACCAGCAGGAGAGACCTCCAGCTGATGAACGGCGAGTCAACCACCATAACAACATACCTTGTTCCTGCTCTCATGTTCACCTGCCAGGGAGGAGGGGGCAAAGAATTCAATCTTCTTGTGGATCTTGTGAAAGGAGAGATAATAAAGGACCTTGACAATGGGAAGAGCTGCACGCTCCCTGACCTGAGCAGCCTCTCGCCTTCAGAGAAGAGTGTGGTATCCATGCAGGGCCCTTTCACTGCAGCAGATGTCATGATCAAGCTCGGCCTGGACTTCTCCAATGCAGCTAATCTCTGCCAGAGGATGCATGACAACAAACTCATTGAGCTCAATGAGAACAAGTATTCAGTCAAGGATGATTTTTCAATAAGCCTGCCTGAATGCAGGACATTCAAACATATACAATACATGAGCGCGGAGCACGACAAAAAGCTTGAGCCAAAAAAGGACAGGGAGAAGATAAGGGAGCAGGTGAGTGGCATGGCAGGCATAAAAGAAGAGAAGGAATGCTTCATGGTCTGGCACAAGGTCAGCCAGAACCAAACCTGATAATGCACTAAAATTTATAAATTGATGCATCTTATCAATCATGATGAACAACATAATCGAGCTCATACTCATAACACTCCTGCCCTTTCTGGAGCTGAGGGCCAGCATACCATGGGGGATTATCAAGCAGGGAATGGGGTGGCCCGCGGTCTTTGCAGTATGCGTGATAACCAACATCCTCCTCGCGCCTGTGATCTACTTCTTCCTTGACAGGATCATTCATCTTTTCCTCAGGATAAGATTCATAGACAGGATCTACCAGCATTATGTAGAGAAGACACAGAAAAAGATACACAAATATGTGGAGAAGTACGGAGAGTGGGCTGTGGCTGTTTTTGTCGGCATCCCATTGCCTGGCTCAGGAGTCTATAGCGGAATGCTCGCAGCTTACCTCATAGGCCTGGGATACAGGAAGTCATTCTATGCAGCCATTATAGGCGTTCTTATTGCAGGAATCATAGTAACCGCAGTATCAGTCTCAGGAGCAGAGGCATTCTACTTCTTTATCAAACCCTCAGGAAACTGATTTTACTGCAGCATCATATGAAAATATTTATATACATGATTATTCCTGACAGGC
>JAWOBY010000061.1:0-6650 GCA_046484055.1 Candidatus Woesearchaeota archaeon
TGCTCCATGCACCATCTTATCTTATCTGCCATAATAATACCTCACAACATTCTGTACATAACTGTCTGATCCTGAGATGAGTATATGGTTTGAGATTATCTCTTTCATGAGTATGTCCCTTCTCTTGAGCGCGGTTATGAAGCTTTTTTCATTTAGTGTCTTTACGCTTATGTCTATATCATACATTTCTGAGATTTCCCTTATCCTGTTCTTATTGCATGTGCCTGCGACGAGGATGTCAAGGTCCGAGTTTTTCCTCTGAATCCCTTTCGCATAGCTTCCGAAGACCACCACTACACCCTTCATGAAGGGCCTTATCTTCCCGATGATATCTTTGATTTTG
The DNA here is from genome assembly GCA_046484055.1 of Candidatus Woesearchaeota archaeon. Classification (GTDB taxonomy): domain Archaea; phylum Nanobdellota; class Nanobdellia; order Woesearchaeales; family UBA12501; genus JAWOBY01. The sequence goes on from JAWOBY010000061.1 coordinate 344, forward strand.
GGGTTCTTGTCCAGGAACATTATTGTGGCTGCTGTTTCACAGAGGAGTATGTATCTTAATGTCTTCTCAGGGTCCGCAAAGTCCACTGAAAACTGCTTGTTCTTGCCGTCTCTCCTGCTTTTGAGCAGGTTCTCTTCCTCCAGCCTGTTGAGTATATTGGATACTGTCTTCTGGTTCATATCGAGCTTTTTCGCAATCCTGCTTCCGTGCCTGTAACTCTCCAGATCACCCAGGAATGTCCTCATCACCCTGACAGTCTTGTTCTCAAGTAACATTTTACTTATATAAGTAATAACTTACTTAAATGTTTTTCGGTTCTTCTCCTCTCTCTTTATCTCCTTCCATCTTCTTTCTATATCCTCGACATTGTCTGATTCTCCATTGAACACGTGCGGGTGGCGCCTGACCATCTTCTCATGCGCGCTCTCCATCGCATCCCTGATGCTGAACATCCCCTTCTCTTCCGCCATCCTGCTTATCATGAGGAGGTTCCACATCACATCCCCCAGCTCTTCCTTCATGCCTTCATGGTCGCCTTTCTCCGCGGCTTCGTTGAACTCTTCCGCCTCATCAAGAACGTATCTGAAATAGGATTCGATGGTCTGCCTGCTGTCCCAGGGGCATTCCCTGCGGAGCTTCCTGCAGAGCTCATTGAGTCTTTTGAATGATTCCTCCATTTGCATACCTCAAAGCAAACCCAAAAAATGAAACAAAATAAAAAAGTAAAAAAGAGGATGGCTCTTTCATTCCTCCTTCTTGCTCTCTCCGCTGCCTTCCTCTTTCTGGCTGTCCTTGTCTCCCTTGTCCTCGTATTCAGCGTCCACAGTCTCCTCTTTCTCTCCGCCGGTCTGGCCTCCCTCCTGTGAGGCTCCCTGCGCTCCGGCCTCTCCGGCTCCGGCGCCTCCGGCCTGCTGCTTGGCCTGCTCTGCCTGCGCCTTCTGGTAGAGTTCCTGTGCCGCTTCCTGCGAGACCTTGTTGACTTCCTCAATCTTCTTCTTTATGGCCTCGATGTCCTTCTTTTCAGGCTCCATCAGCTTCTTCAGCTCCTCCACCTTCTCCTTGAGGGGATCGAGCTTTGCCTTGTCCACTTTCCCCTCCATCTCCTTCATGGTCTTCTCTGTGGTGTGGATTAAGGTGTCCGCCTGATTGACTGTCTCGACTTCCTCGAGCTTCCTCTTGTCCTCTTCCTCGTGCGCTTCTGCCTCTTTTCTCATCTTCTCAACCTCCTCCTTGGAGAGGTTGGAGCTTCCTGTCACTGTTATCTTCTGCTCCTTTCCTGTGCCGAGGTCCTTCGCGCTCACATTGACAATGCCGTTCGCATCGATGTCAAAGGTAACCTCTATCTGAGGCACCCCTCTCGGCGCGGGAGGTATGCCCACAAGGTCGAACCTTCCCAGGCTCTTGTTGTCAGCGGCCATGGGCCTCTCGCCCTGCAGCACATTTATTGTGACCGCGCTCTGGTTGTCCGCCGCTGTGGAGAACACCTGCGATTTTTTCGTGGGTATAGTTGTGTTCTTCTCTATCAGCTTTGTGGCAACTCCGCCGAGAGTCTCTATGCCCAGGCTCAACGGCGTCACATCAAGGAGCAGGACATCCTTTACCTCTCCGCCGAGGATGCCTCCCTGTATGGCGGCGCCGAGCGCGACCGCTTCGTCGGGATTGACGCTCTTGTCGCCATCTTTTCCTGTCAGGTCCTTGACCATCTTCTGCACAGCAGGTATCCTTGTGGAGCCGCCCACAAATATGACCTTGTGGATGTCTTTTGATTCCATCTTGGCATCCTTCATGGCCTGCTTTGTGGGATCCTCAAGTCTTTTCATTATCGGCTCGAGCATCCTCTCGAACTGCGACCTTGTGAGGTCCATGTTCAGGTGCTTCGGACCCTGCTTGTCCGCTGTTATGAACGGAAGGTTTATGGTGGTCTTCTGCGCTGTGCTGAGCTCTATCTTGGCCTTCTCTGCAGCGTCCTTGAGCCTCTGCAGGGACACCTTGTCTGACCTGAGGTCTATGCCGTTCTGCTTCTTGAAGTCCTCTGCCATCCAGTCTATGAGCAGTTCGTCTATGTCATCCCCCCCGAGATTGTTGTCTCCTGCTGTGGCCTTGACCTCGAAGACCCCTTCCGAGAGCTCCAGTATTGAGACATCGAAAGTTCCACCTCCGAAATCGAACACCATCACTGTCTGGTCCTGCTCCTTGTCCAGCCCGTAAGCGAGCGATGCTGCTGTGGGCTCATTGATTATCCTCAGCACATTGAGGCCCGCGATGGTTCCCGCGTCCTTTGTCGCCTGCCTCTGCGCGTCCTCGAAGTAGGCGGGCACTGTGATGACAGCATCCTTGACCTCATGGCCCAGGTACGCCTCCGCATCCCTCTTGAGTTTCTGGAGTGTTATCGCAGAGATCTGCTGGGGGGTGTATTCCTTGCCGTCTATGCTGATCTTCTCATTCGAGCCCATCTTCCTCTTTATGCTCCTCACAGTATGCTCGGGGTTTGTTATGGTCTGGTTCCTTGCGACTTTTCCGGCCACTATGTCGCCGTCCTTTATCGCGACCACGCTGGGCGTTGTCCTGTCCCCTTCTGAGTTGGGGATTATCGTTGACTTGCCTCCCTCTATCACAGCGACTGCTGAGAATGTTGTTCCGAGGTCTATCCCTATCGCCTTGCTGTGGGATCCTTTCTTGCTTTTCTCCTCCTCTTTTGCGTTCTCTTTTGATTGTTCTTTGTTTTCTTCTGCCATTTTGACTACCTCCTCGTTGTTCTGCTGATTACGATTGCCTTTTCTTATTGTTCTTATTGCCTCTTTTCTTCCATCCTTTCGTCAGCCGAAGTATGAAGGGGCGCTTATCTTCTTGGCTTCTTCATCCTTCTTTGCTTTGCTTTTCTTCCCGGGCTTCTTTTTCTCGTACTTCTCAAGCTGCTTCGGCTTGGTTATCTTGCCGAACTCCTTCTCATAGTCCTTTATGACCTTGTCGAGCAGGCTGATCATGCGCTTTGTCTGCCAGGGGTCCATCATTATCACGTTGTGCTTCAGGCTCAGGACCATGTTCTCCTGGCTCCTCGGATCCACCCTTGGTGTTATGTTCTTGAAGTCGAATATGAACTGCATGGGGTTGAAGTTTATCGACAGCTCGTGGGCGAAGAAACTGTCACCATCCTGTATGTTCATATTGACGTTCTTCTTATCTTCTTTTGTCATTCTTACCACCTTTGTTTGTTTTTGTCCTGTTTTGTTATCCTTGGATCATTCTCATCAATCATCACTGGCTATCCTTACCAGTTCATCATGGAATCTCCCGTTTGATGCTATGAAATCCTCTGTCTCAAGGGTGTAAGGCTTTCCGTCAAGGCCTGTGACCTTCCCCCCTGCCTCCTCAACTATTATCAGAGAGGCCGCGAAGTCCCATACCTTGCCGTATCTTGCGATATAAGCATCAGCCCTTCCTGCCGCGATGCTGCACATGTTTATCGTCGCGCAGCCGAGCACTCTCACTCTTGATGAGTCGCTTATCAGTTTCGGCAGGACTTTCATGTGCCATTCTGTCCCTTTTTGGAGGTTGGCCCCGTAGCTTATGAAGGCTTCATCCATCCATTTGCCGGATACGCTTATCCCTTTGTCGTTCAGGAACGCGCCCTTGCCCTTCTCTGCATGGAACAGCTCATCTGTCGCAGGGAAATACACCGCTCCTATGAACGGCTTGTCATCCCTGACCAGGCCTATCGACACACTGAACAGGGGGATCTCATGGATGAAGTTCCTTGTCCCGTCTATGGGATCTATTATCCATTTGTATTCAGAGTCCGCATCTTTATTGTCCCCTTCTTCCGCTATTATGGCATGGTCAGGGTATGCTTCCCTTATCCTTGATACTATAAGCTTTTCAGTCTCCTTATCGACATTGGTTACGAAACTATTGTCCCTCTTCTTCTCCTCTGTCTTTATCTTCCCGTAATTCTCCATAACGAACCGGCCTGCCTCCCTGGCCAGGTCCATGGCGAACTGTTTCAGGTCTTTATCCTGTTCTGTTTTTTCATCCAATCTTTCACCTCAATATCTCATAATCGAGTATCTTCTTCAGCTTATTTTTGTCCTTTATCAGGCTCTCGAGCTCAAAGCCAGGCAGTGTCTTGCCTCCTGTCCTGAGGTAAGCCGCGTACTGCCTAACTGACTCGGGATCATTCTCATTCAGGAAATGATGGAGCGTGAACCACAGGTTGAGCTCCTCGCCCTGCTCCGAGCAGTTGCCTGTCCTGCACTGGAGGGGCTTTACTTCATCTATCCTGCATGACGCCCTGCCTTCTTTTTTCTCCAAAAATATGCATTCCCCGTACGGAAGGTGATCTTTATCTTCCTTTTTCTTCAGCTTCGGTCTCCACAGCCTTGTGTTAAACTTCTCATCCTCTTCCAGATACCTTTCCTTCAGCTCTTTTACGTTTATCCCCAAAAAATCAGCGATTTTTTCGTGATCCTGCCTTACCAGAAAGCCCGAGCCGTGGCTGCAGCAGTGGCCGCATCTCCTGCATACTGAGCCAAGCTCCAGGATTTCTGACAGAGGTGTATCCTTGGTGATCGTGATCCTGTTATGGCCTCTGTTGCCGGCAGTCTTGTCCTTGTCTTTTCCCTCACTGATCCTTATCTTCCTCCTTCTTGTCTTCCTTGCCTTTGCTTATCTTGACTTTTGCGGTCCTTATCACCTTGTCCTTGAACATGTATCCTCTCTGTATCTCCTGCAGTATTGTCCCTTCCTTCCTGTCTGATTCCTCCGCGAGCAGCGCTTCATGGTACAGCGGATCGAATGTTTCACCCTCTGCTTTTATGGGTTTCAGCCCTTCCTTCTCCAGTATCTCTCTCATCTCATTGAATGTCATCTCCATCCCCTTTATGCATTCATCCTTGTTCTGCTTGTTCCGGAGAGTGAGGTTGAAGTTGTCCAGCACCGGCAGAAGCTTTGATATGATGTCCTTTCCTGCCAGGTCTATGAATTCCTGCTTGTCCCTCTCCACCCTTTTCCTGTAGTTCTCATAATCGGACTGCGTCCTTTGTATGATCTCGGTCAGCTCCGCTATCTTCCTCAGCAGCTCCTCCCTGCCGGAGTCCTCCTTACCATCTCCCCCCCTTTTGCCTGCACCTCCGCTTTTGCCTGCATGCCTCTTGTCCTCGCAATCCTCACATTCTTTAGGGGTGTGTGCGTCCTCATCAACCTTTTTCTCTTCTTCCTTTCCGTGTTTGCCTTCTGTCATGATTACCCTCTGTTCATTCTCTTGCGTTTTTTTCCCGTCACTTCCCTTGGTATTTTTCCTTATATCTTCCCTTGTATCAGCCCATTAAAAGAGAGCGGCTGATGGTAAAGAAGATAAAGAAAAGAACATGGAAGTGTTCACTTGATCTCTATCTTCTTCCTCTTCTCTTTGGCCTTCTTCTGCTTGGGAACCTCAACCCTCAATACGCCGTTCTTGTACTCTGCGTTCGCTTTCTCTGCTTCGACTTCGGTCGGGAAGGTGAATGAGCGGTAGAAGCTCCTTGACATCGCGCCGTAGCTGTAGCTGTCTTTCTTCTTTTCCTCTTTCTCCTTCTTCTTTGTCACCTTGACCTCCATTCCGTTGTCAGTCACATTGAGGTCTATATCCTTCTTGTCCACTCCCGGAAGCTCAACCGCTGCCACCACGGATTTCTCTGTCTCGTACACGTCTGTCACAGGGGACCTGTAGTCGAGCTCTTTGCCTTTCTGTGATTCTGTTCCTTTCCCTGCTTTCTGCTCCAGTTGGGGTTTGCTCTGGCCGAAAAACTCTGCGAAGAGCCTGTCCATCTCCTCCTGCATCCTTCTCATCTCCTCAAACATGTCCCACACCATTCTTATCACCCCTCAGCTTTTGTATTGCTCTTAATAATATTCTTTTATTGTTTCATATATAAAAACGACCTCTCGTTGATTTTAAATCAACCTGTTCTACTATAAATCAACGGTATTATTTAAAGGTTTTGGTCATAAAAAACACTGTGCTATCACGTTTTTAAGGCACAGTAATACATCGCTTCTGGTGATGTATTATGTACAAACTGACATTTAAGAAAAGAATATGGGTTGTTAAGGAATTTCTAAAAGAGGTGCCGCTTTCTAAGATAGCGCTTGCACAGAATATAAAACGAAGGACAATATACAAAATAATCAACAAGTTCAAGCAACACGGCTGGGACGGGCTGAAAGACCATAAAACAGGCCGTCCAGAGATAATACTCAACCAAAGTGCTGTAATTATTATTTTGGATTTAAGGGAGCGCTTTGGATATGGCGCATGCCATATTGAGCATAT
>JAWOBY010000026.1:0-6168 GCA_046484055.1 Candidatus Woesearchaeota archaeon
TTTAAAAAGCAAGCTCAGGAAACTCATAAAGGACAAGAGCGCCAGGAAGAAGCTGGGGCAGCAGGGGCCGAAATATGCAAGGAGGATGCATGACAACAGGAAGGTCATGAAAAGGCTGAATGAGATATATGATAAATGCTGATGGATCCGGATGATGGCGCTTGAGAGAAGAAAACAGAAGAGCAGGGACGCTTTCAGGACACATAGGCCTGGTCATGCATCTTCTCTGTCTGCAGGATCCCTGAATAGGCCGCCAGCAGAAAACTTATAAATCATTTATGCAATATTGGGTGCATGATCATTAACAGATGCAGATACCTCTTCAGGAAGGACATATCCCTGGGGAAGAAGGTGAGTGTTCACAGTTCAACCTTTTTGGGCTCTCCGGTAAAGATCGGGGACTACACAAATATCGGCAGGAATAACCTTTTCACAGGCAGGGGCATGATAACCATCGGCAAATACTGCGCTTTCGGCAATGATATCAGGATAATCACATCAAACCACAAGATGACAAAGCCGGGCATACAGGTGAAGATGTACAAAGAGCTATTTGGCGAGGATCTGAGGGAATCAAGACAGGTCAGGATCGGAAACAATGTCTGGATAGGGGACAGGGTAATAATCCTGCCGGGAGCTAGTATAGGTGACGGAGCAGTGGTCGGCGCAGGCTCTGTCGTCCCGAAAGACATACCTCCGTTCTCAGTGGCAGTCGGCAATCCCGCCAAAGTAAAGAAAAAAAGATTTGATGAAAAGACAATCAGCAAACTTAAGAGAATGAGATGGTGGGACTGGAGCCGCAAGAGAATGAGAAAAAACAGGGCGTTTTTCATGTCTGATCTTGAAGCACAGAAATAATTAAAAAGTAATAAGAGAGGATAAAGAACAGATAATAAAGGAAACCACAGGTGCAGCATGAACATTGTCTCAATAATCCCCGCCCGCGGCGGCTCGAAAGGGATACCGGGGAAGAACATAAAAGAGCTGGCGGGAAAGCCGCTGATAGCCCACACAATAGAGCAGTCCATCAACTCAAAGCTTGTCACCAGAACGATAGTGTCCACTGATGATGATGAGATAGCGGAGATATCAAAGAAGTACGGCGCTGAGGTTGTGATGAGGCCGGACGAGCTCGCTGTTGACACCGCACCTTCAGAACCGGTCATACTCCACGTGCTTGACACGCTGAAGGAGAAAGAAGGATGGGAGCCCGGCCTTGTGGTATTCCTGCAGTGCACCTCACCACTGAGGAAGAAGGACGACATTGACAATGCCATAAGCACTCTCCAAAAGGATGAGGCTGACTCTCTCCTGAGCGTAGCGCCCAATCACGCATTCATATGGAAATATGACAGGGAGAAGAAGACAGCTTACTCAGTCAATTACGACTATAAGAACAGACCCAGAAGGCAGGACATGGAGCCTGAATACAAGGAGAACGGCTCTATCTATGTCACAAAGCCGGAGATATGGCGCAATGAGAACAACCGTCTCGGCGGGAGGATAGCGCTTCATGTGATGGATCCTGCAGATTCACTGGAGATTGACGACCCCTTTGATTTCTGGCTCATAGAGAGGATAATAGAGTACAGGAAAGAACAGTAGTAAAAACATTTATAAATGAATTAATACGGAAAACACTCAATATGGCAGAGAACACCCAATATCCAAAACCAGTCAGAATCAACGGAAAATCAATAGGCCCCGGCCAGCCTGTCTTCGTCATAGCAGAGGTGGGCATAAACCATCAGGGAGACATAAACATAGCCAAGCAGCTGGTGGACGTTGCCGCGATCTCAGGAGCGGACTGCGTGAAATTCCAGAAACGCACGCCTGAGAAAATGCTCACAAAAGCAGGCCTTGAAAAGCCGTACACAGGCCCTCATTCTTTCGGACCGACATACGGGGAGCACAGGAAAGCGCTTGAGCTGAGTGATGATGAGTTCAGGGAGCTGAAAAGATACTGCGACGAGAAAGGCATAATATTCACTGCCAGCGTATGGGATGAAGAGAGCGCTGACTTCATAGAAAGCTTAGATGTTGAATTCCACAAGATAGGCAGCCCGGACATGACCAATCTGCCGCTGCTGGAGAAAGTGGCAAAGTTCGGAAAGCCGGTTATCCTCTCAACAGGGATGGCCACAATGGATGAGATAGAAGAGGCAGTGAAGCATATAGAGAAATGGAACAAGAACATTGTGCTGCTCCACTGCACCTCAACATACCCCTCTAAATTTGAGGAGATCAACCTGAGAGCGATGGACACATTGAGGAAGTTCGGCCATCCTGTAGGGTACTCGGGCCATGAGCTCGGTATCGCAGTCAGCCTCGCTGCTGCAGTGATGGGCGCCTGCGCTATAGAGAGGCACTTCACGCTTGACAGGACAATGAAAGGCGGCGATCACGCTGCATCTCTTGAGATGGAAGGGCTGAGGAAGCTTGTGAGGAACATAAGGGTATGGGAGACAGCGCTCGGATCTGACGAGATAAGAATGCAGGAATCAGAAGAGCCGATAAGGGTCAAGCTGGGCAAGAGCATAGTCAGCACCAGGCCGATAAAGAAAGGAGAGACCATAACACAGGAGATGCTCACCACAAAGAGCCCGGGGGACGGCCTTCACCCGAGATACTGGTACACTCTGCCGGGAAAAAAGGCCGCGAAAGACATAGAGGAAGATGTCACCATAAAGGAAGAGGATATTGAGTGGGAGTCCTGAATTGACTGTTTGATTTTCTGAACCGGTAGATTTATATATCATATCAATTGATTGTCAGGCATGGCAGGAGTGAAGAACATATTCCTAATCACCATTGACGCGCTGCGTTCTGACAGGCTGAACTGCTATGGATACAAGAAAAGAAAAACAACGCCGTTCATAGACAGCCTTGCGGAAAAAGGCGCTAAATTCAATAACTGTCATTCCACAGGGCCTTACACTTCCCCATCCTTCTGTTCTATATTGGGGGGTGTGTATCCTCTGCAGTACGGATATTATGCTCCTTTCCCAAAAGAAGGCAGGCTCATAAGTGAGGTCATGAAAGAGAACGGTTTTTTTACGATAGGGGTGCACTCAAATCCCTACCTGTCAGAACTCATGGGATACAGGAGAGGGTTTGATATTTTCAAGGACCTTGAGCCAAGAAAAGGAATAACTTTTGTCGCGGCCAACAAGATGAAAAATGTTTTTGGATGGGCAAGTAGCTTTTACAGGATTTGCGCTTTCTTGTATTATAAGCTGCTCATGCCTGGATTGAAAGTGTTTAAGGGCAAAAGCGAGTTATTGCCTTATACCAGGGCGGAAAACCTGAAAGAAGAGGCTTTGAGAGCCCTCAAAAAAGCAGGCAATAACAATGTGTTCTTCTGGGCGCATTTCATGGACCCTCATGAGCCTTACTCGCCTGCCGAAAAGATACAGAAGAAGGAGGGTTTGAGTTTTGACAAGACAGAAATAAGCGGGATCAACAATCTTGAGGTTTCACGCAAGAGAAATAAGAACATGAAAATCGATGATGAGGATATCAGGAAAATAAATCTTTTTTATGATCTCGAATTGAGATACGTTGACAGTGAACTGAAAGAATTCTTTGAAAGTCTGCCCAAAAGATACCTGAAAAACAGCGTTTTTATAATAACCGCTGACCACGGGGAAGAGTTCCTTGATCACAGATCATTCGGCCACGCGGGCTTGCCTTACGAAGAGATGCTTCACGTCCCGCTCATAGTGTGGGGTGATTCCATAAAGAGGGGGGAGTATGATAAGCTGGTGAGTACCATTGACATACCTTCAACAATACTTGACCTTGCAGGGATAAGAAAGCCAACTGATTACAGGGGAATCAATCTTTTTAGCGGGGAGAGGGATTTTGTTGTCAGCCAAACACAAAGGAAAAAAGGTTTTCTCCCCTCAAAAAGCCTTACAGAACCTCTCAATGACCCGAGGCATGACAAAAAAGATTCATACGCTGTTGAGACATATAATGACGGCAGGTATAAGGTTATCATCTCAGATAAGGAGAGTAAGGTGTTTGACCTGAAACATGATCCTGCTGAGACCAGGAATATCAAAAATAGTAGGGTCATGGAAGAGGCCGCCTGTCGTTTGAGGGAAGAGGCTTCCCTGACTGAAAGCGAGGCCATCAAATCCACTGTGGGCGGATTGGATATCTGATTGTTCTGGGGTAAGCTTAAAGCGTTCAGAAACCACAAATGAAATTACAGCTCCAGATCTTCCACTGCTCTTTTTATCCTCGCACTTTCCTTTTTATGATGATGCGGCTTGATACTCTTTTGTCCTCCATAGAACATATCCTTCCTGGTATCACCGTCAAGATTCTGGCATGGAACCCCCATCCTATACAGGAGGGTCGGGATAATATCAGTTATTTTCGCCTTGAAACCCCCTCTCCTGACATCTTTTCCGTTTATTATGAATATGCCGTCGCTGTCATGCTGACCGGTATGGCAGCGCTCTTTCGGGTCTCCGAAGAGTTTTTTCTTCCCGAACCCGTCCAGGCAGGAGAACCCTCTGTTGGTCGTTAATACGTAATCAGGCAGGAATTCGCTGTGGGGGTTCGAATAGAGATGCTTTTTTGAGTAGCAGGCGGAAAACACTTTTTTCCCTTTGAACTTTACATTTGAGAGCTCTTTTGCAATTTTATTGCCCTTCTTCATAATATAAAGGTAGGTGAAGGGCCCGTTGCCCTGTGCGAAAGCGGCGGAATTCTCCAGGTCAAGGAATGAGTCGTAGAAGAATTTCATGACCTTGCTGCTTTTCTTCTTCAGGATTTTTGTCCGCAGTTCCCATCTGTCTATCTTTCTCACCAACTCCAGGAGCATCTGCATAAACCCTGCCTTAGGGGATTTCTTGAGGGAGATACAGCCTTTCTGGTAAAGCCATGTATTAGAGTAGAAATTCGTTTCGTCCTCCTCAAAACCGTGATCAGAGATAACAAAAATGTCTGTGGACTCACTGCATTGCTTGATCAGTTTTGAGATGTGGCTGTCAATCCTTGAATAAAATTCATGTAGCTTTTTCTCTTCACTCGAAGCAGGCTTTTTTGATGATTTATTTATGGAGGGGATTATCCTGTCATAGAAGAAATGCTGCAGGAAATCTGTTTCCTGAAAATGGTACATCATGACATCCCACTGGTAGTTTTTCATCAGATGCAAAGCTATCTTAAGTCTCTTTTCCGCAATCCCCAGGAGATGATCAGTGTGATAGCTGAGGTCCTTCATCTTCTCCCGTCCACGGCTTTGCCATACCGGATAGCCCCCGAATTTCCGCTCTATCTCCTGTTTAACGCTTTCATCATTGCAGTAATCGGATTTTGAGGAGGGTGTCATCAAACCAGAGAGAGTTATATTCCCCCTGATCTTTTTCGGAGGGTATGTCATCGGAACATTGATGCTGATGCTTCTGTAATCGTTGTCGGAAAGGATTTCCCAGATTGTTTTGGCCTTGTTCCTGCGCGCATTAACAAGATCAAAATGATTATTATTCTTGTAGTAGTTCATGAAATTGAGTATTCCGTGCTTGTCGGGATTGCATCCGGTCATGAAGGATGTCCAGGCGACAGGAGTTATAGGGGGTATAGTGCTCTCTAATGTACCTCTTGCTCCCCCCTCATAAAGTTTCTTCAGAGAGGGCATCATGCCTTTCTGCATCAGCGGTTTGAGAATTTTCCAGGTGCCGCCGTCAATCCCTATGATAAGGATTTTTTTTGCGGTTTCTCCATTTTTCCTATTTCCTTTCGCAGCCATGATTATCAACCTTTTTTTGTGATCCTTTTCATTCATTTGTTCTTCAAGGCGTACGTAAGCACACCTCTTATCTCTTTAAGGTCAATGACCTTTAGGATGAGCAGGAGGAGAGTGTAAACTGAGAATCCTATGATACCCACCACCATCATTTCTGTCACATCCCCGAACATACTTATTGAGCTTTTCAGCAGCCACACGACAGCCACAAACATCACAGCCGCAAAAAGGTTCTTTGCCCATGACCCCCATGGCATCTTGACAGTGAGGAATGATTTTATCCTTGCTGAGGTCAGGATGAGTATCAATATATAACTCAGCAGAGTGGCGAGGGCTGCCCCTTCAATCCCTATCAAGGGAACCAGTATCACGTCCAGTATTAGGTTGAATACAGCCGCGGTCATTAT
>JAWOBY010000048.1:0-71350 GCA_046484055.1 Candidatus Woesearchaeota archaeon
TCTCCATCTCCTCCTCGAAATGGCGGGTGAGCTTCTCATCAAGTATCCTCGGGCTGTACTTCTCAAGCACCTCCACAGTCTTGATGCCCAGATCGCTCGCTTTTATCGCCTTGTCAACAGCGTAGCCCCTTTCGTAGAGCGCATCCACTATCGATGCTCTCGTGGCCTTGGTTCCCAGGCCCCTCTTCTCAAGCTCTTTTATTATCGATGCAGGGGTAAATCTCTTTGGCGGCTGGGTCTCTTTATCAAGAAGTGTTATCTTCTTGACCTCCACCTCCTCGCCTTTCTGCAGGTCGGGAAGCTCTTCCTCATCGAGCTTGACGTGCGGCCCGTAGAACTCATGCCATCCCTTCTCGAGCGTCCTTGTTCCTTTTGCTATGAATATCTCCTTGTTAATGTCTATGTCCAGCTGCATGCTCTCCCTCACTGCGGGTTCAGCGAATGTCGCGAGGAATCTTCTCACTATGAGGTCGTAGAGCTTGGCGTCCCTCCCGCTTATGTCTGTTATCTGGCCTGTGGGGTGTATTGCGGGATGGGCCGGGTCGCTCTTCTTTCCCTCATTCGGCTTGAGATCTTTCTTTGCGAGAAGCCTTTCAGAGAATCCCTTGTAGAACTCCTGCCTTCCAAGATCTTTGAGTATCTTCTTATAGTTTATTGAAGGCGGAAGCTTCTGGGATGAGGTCCTCGGGTATGATATGATTCCTGCGAGATAGAGCCTTTGCGCTGTCGCAAGCGTGTCCTTGGGTGACATCTTGAGGCACTTGTAAGCCTCCATCTGGAGGGATGTGAGATCGAAGGGGTTTGGGGGAGGCTGCTTGAACTTTCGCTTCTGGACATTATCAACAAAGGCTTTCTTTCCCTTTGTCTTCTCCATCACCTTGTCAGCTTCTTCCTTTTTCCAGAATTTGTCCTCCTTGTGCATCGCTGTTATGTCCTTTCCCTTTGCCCTGCCGTCCAATTGTATCTGCCAGAAAGGCTCCGGCTTGAATGCCTTTATCTCCTTCTCCCTCTCGACAAGTATCTTCAGCGCGGGTCCCTGCACACGCCCTGAGCTGAGTATCTTGAAGCTTCCCGCTGCCTTTACCGCGAGGCTCAGAGCTCTGGAAAGGTTGATGCCGTAATAATAATCAAGTATGTGCCTTGTCTCCCCCGCGTTCGCCTGCCCCCAATCAAGATGGCTGTAAGCGTTCTCATACGAGTCTATCAGCTCTTCTCTTGTAAGGGTGCTGTACTTCATTCTTCTCGCATCTTTCTTCTTGCACAGGTGCCTTATGATGTTAAGGCCTATCACCTCGCCTTCAATGTCATAGTCTGTCGCTACAGTGAACTTATCCGCATCCTTGCAAAGCTTTTTCAGGGCTGTGATGTATTTTGATGAGAAGCTTGACGCCTTGCTGACCTGGTTTGCGGGCTTCCACTGAACATTGAAAACAGGATAAGTCCAGCCGTTCTTCTCCACTTCAGCGAGAGAATAAAGATGGCCTACAGCACAACCCACCACAATATCCTGTTTGCCGTGAGTCACCTTGTAATAAGGGACCTTATTTATGTTCTCCTTTATGGGCTTGCCGTCTGCCAGAGCCTCCGCTATCTTTTTCGCGCTCTGAGGTTTCTCTGTTATTATGAGCTCGTAAGGCATGGAAACCATGTTTTGGGTGTTTTATATAAAAAACTTTTGAATGGGCATTTTGAATGGCATAAAGCGCATGAATCATCATAATCAGTATGAGGCTTTTTTGCAGATATCAAAAAATTGCAGAATAATAGCAATATTTATATATCCACAAGGCAAACAATGGATAATATCTGGGTTGGCATGCGGGTAACCCTTAGGTTCCTGCTTGTGTCCAGTGAAGTATAAGGAAAAATGAGAAGGAGGTGAAAAATGGCAGTCCCTAAAAAGATCGGCCACTATTCTTTCCTTGTGGGAGTGCTCATCGCGTTTGTTCTTGCATTGTTCTCGCCGGCGTTGAGCAACCAGACGACAAGAGCCCTGCTTTTGGTGCTGGTGATACTGGGGATTGTAGTGGGGTTCATCAACATCACCTCTAAAGAGGTTACAGAGTTCCTTGTGGCTTCCATAGCCTTGATAGTGATGTCTTCAGTGTCCTCTACGCTAGTGGTCATAGACGGGCTTGTGCCTAATCTTGGCTCGCTGCTGCAGGCGATACTGTCTTATATCGCTGTCTTCGTGGCGCCGGCAGCGCTGATTGTTGCCCTCAAGGCGATAGTTGTGCTCGCTGACAAGGAATGAGCAGATATTCTTTTTTTCTTTTTTGTTTTTCTGTTGTTTTCGGCATTATTTTCCATCCTCATCTTTTTCTGCTTCTCTTTTTTTACAAAAAGCGCAATATAACCCATTATCAGCAGATGATCAGCGAAATATTTTTAAACAATATTGCAACAATATCGCAAAAGAGCATCATCTAATGCCCGGTCAATGGGCATGAAAAGAGGCCAAAATGCCATACGATGTCATAACAATCGGCTCGGGAACAATAGACGTGTTTGTAAAGACTACAGGCGATGATCTCATAGACATAAAGACAGCGTCTTCTGAAGAGAAATTCACCTGCTATCCTCTCGGCGCCAAGATACTGATAAAGGACCTGCAGTTCATGACAGGAGGCGGCGGGACAAACACTGCGGTAAGCTTCTCAAGGCTCGGCATGAAGACCGCATACCTCAGCAATCTGGGCAGTGACGAGAACGGCAGGAAGGTCATAAGCGAGCTCAAGAAGGAGAAGGTCAGCTTCATAGGCACTACCGGAAAGCAGAAGACCAATTACTCGGTGATACTCGACAGCATAGGCCATGACCGCACTATACTTGCGTACAGGGACGCGAGCGAGTACCTTGACTTCAATAAGATAAAGAAGAGCAGCCTGAAATCCAAATGGTTCTATCTCTCATCAATGACCGGAAAATCATTCGAGACATCAAAGAAGCTGATGGCATACGCCAGAAAGAACGGCATCAAGGTCGCGTACAACCCCAGCCTGTACCAGGTCAAGGAAGGCAGGAAGAAACTCAAGCCGCTCCTCTCCAACACTGATGTGCTTGTTTTCAACAGGGAGGAGGCAGCCACACTGCTCGGTATGAAAAAAGAGGATAGCGTGGAGACAATGCTCGATGAAGTGAGGAATCTTGGCCCAAAGATCGTAGTGATAACAGAAGGCTCCAGGATGATAAACTGCTCAGATGGCATCTGTGTCTATTCACTGAAGCCCAGGAATATGAAGATAATGGAGACCACCGGCGCGGGGGACGCTTTCGCATCAGGTTTCATCGCAGGGCTTGCCAGGAACAAGGGCATTGAGGATGCGATGAGGATAGGCCTTGCGAACGCCCAGTCTGTCATAAGGCATTACGGGGCCAAGAACAGGCTCCTGAAATGGAATGAGGCCGTGAAGGAGATGGAGAAGGAGCCGAAGGTGGGCAAGAGGGAGATTTGAGGCCTTTCTATTCTTTATATCCTGTACATTGTATCCTACACATATCCTCCAGAACCACCAACTTTAAATAAAGCCTGTTTTTTCAGCAGTAAAAGAGTTTATGGTGGATTGATTTGAAGGGATATGACCGAAGATTCGGAAGAAGCGACGAGGAGAGCATCTCAATAGATGACCCGCAGCTGAAGAACATGGTCATCGGGCTTTTGGTTCTGGCTCTTGCGCTGGCATTGCTGTGATATGCTGCAGGAGTATGCGGGGCAGCAGTGCCCTCGGTTGCAGGACGCGCAGGACAATCGCCCGGTCCAGCAGGGAGACTTGCGGCCTTTTTCTCGACTTACTTTTTTCCTGCTTTAACTTCTTCTTGATTTATGATCTTTACAATCATCCCTCTCTCTCTCTCTCTCTCTCTCTCTCTCGTCATGCCCTTGCTCTCCTGTCAGCGGAACAAACACAAAATCCCCCAGGACTTCGATGTCCAGCTTATATTTCCCGCCATCTTTCCTCTTGATTCCTTTGAACAGTTTCTGGCTGTACAACGGGCCTACAGGAGCGATTATTATCCCTCCCTCCTTCAGCTGCCCTATCACCGGTTTGGGTATCTCCCTGCATGCTGCTGTCATTATTATCCTGTCATACGGCGCCTTTTCAGGATAGCCCTTGCTGCCATCCATGTGGATCACATGCACATTGCTGATGCCAGCCTCATCCAGTTTTTGTTTTGCGTAATCCGCGAGTTCCTTTATTGTCTCAACAGCATACACTTCCCTGGCCAGCTTTGAGAGCAGCGCAGCATTATAGCCCGATCCTGCGCCTATCTCCAGCACAGTATCACTCCCTCCCATCTCAAGCGCCTGCAGCATGACCATCATTGTCGTCGGCTGTGATATGGTCTGGCCTTTCAGGAGCGGGAGGGCAGTGTCAGAGTAGGCCTCCCTCTCATATTCATCAAGGACGAACCTCTCCCTGGGGAGGTCCCTGAACGCGTCAAGTATCCTTCTGTCAGTCACTATCCCCCGTTCTTTCCATCGTCTTATGAGGCTCTCTTTTCTCATGAGATTCTCTTCCCTTATATCATCCTCTTCCATACAGGGCCTCAGGATATAATATTTTATTTGATTTTTCATCATGTTCAATCATTTTCACCACGGTTTTTGCCATGTTATTTATTTTCAATATAGCAAGATATATAAAGGTGCTCTGCATACCCCCTATTGAAGATGGCCAAAACAGGAAGGGGGAGGCCTGTCAGATCGCAGATAAGGCAGAACATCATTGAGATTCTTTACTTCCTCGGCTCTGCATCAGGCTATGACATCTATAAGTTATACAAGGCAATATTCCCTAAAGTCACGCTACGCTCCATCTATTACAATCTGAGGAAAGGTACTGATATCGGGGAGTTCAGGGTTGAGAAGACAGAAACAGTTAGGGGGGAGTACAGCTGGGGGCCTGAGGCCGAGAAGACATACTACAAGCTGGGCCCTGAAGCTAACCCCCGGATCGACAGAAGGGTGAAGGAGTACATTGAAAGGCTCAAGAAAGAACAAGAGCCCAAAGAGAAAGAAGACGCTGATAAGAAATCAGAAGCAGAACAATAAATTTTTTAAACACTACAGTTTTCATATACCCAGGCTTACATGTTTTTGATAAAAAAAGAGGTGCATTGATGGTTGACCAGAAGACCCTTGATTATGTTAAGAAGGCAGTGAAGAAAGGGTTCTCCCCTGACGATATCTCTAAAGTTCTTGAGAAGCATGGCCACAGCAGGAGGGACATTGACGAAGCCTTATGGGTGGCCAGAAAAGAGGCCGGCGGTGAGAAGTCCGGCAAGGGAACAGGCGGAAAGACGGGCACCTCAGTGAAGGAAAGCGGGAAAGCGGTCAAAAAAGTAAAGAAAGGGGATAAAAAAGGCAAGAAGCTTGAGAAGCCGGAGCATCCCGGAAGTGCGCCCCCTCCCGAAATGCCTGAGCACATAAAGCCGAAGAAGGAAGGCCTGATAAAAGAGGTTGAGGAGAAGGCAGAGGAGAAGATTCATGAAGAGATGTCCTCAGCGAAGAAGCACAAGCATTTCCTCTGGGTCATTCTTGAGATAATACTGGGAGTGATACTCTTCGCTGTCGTAGGGATACTGATGTATATGTACATGTGGCCCGCGCTGCTGAATGTGAGATAAGAGATCACAGTTAGTGGGTGGCTTCAACCTTTCTCTTCAATGCTTTCCTTGTTTCCTGGGCAAGCAGCGTATCATATACCTCTATCAGTTTTTTTACAGCAGCATTCTCAGTATTCAGTCTGAAAAGCTTTGCTTTCCCTATGTTCCTTGTGTGTTTCACTATCCCAATCCTTACAAGGTTATCCCATATCCTGTGCAGTGTCGTCCAGCCGATGCCTGCGTTTTCCGCGATATCTGTCAGGCTGTAGTCAAGGCCTCTCCCCTCTATGAGAAAGTCAAGCACCCTGATAACAGGGGAGTTGCCAAAGGCCTGCCTGAATATTGTTGTTTCTTGCATACAGGCGGTTAAGCATGACTGATATTTAAAACTTTCTATTTTGGTATATTAATATACCAAAATAATAGTTAGCATGGGTATCTGGAGAGTGTGCAATAGAGTATGCAAAATGCCGGAAACCTTCCGGGAACGCCTCAGAAAGACTTATTAAGGCTTTTAATCTTCATATTTTCCGTGCAAAAAAGGGTGATCCAGGAAAAGATGTTAAGAAAGCTTATGGCAATGAAGCCTCCAAAGTGGGGTGATTCTCACACCGAGGAAAAGAACCTGACAAAGGGCCTCCCTTCACACCTAGCCGGTTCAAAGACCACAAAAAAGGCAATAAAGGAATTGTATCAACTAGGTTTTCTGCTCTCAAAGAAATCAACAGGGGAGACTCATGTTTCACTCAATCCAAGAATGATGAAAGAGATTTTTAGATTTTTGGGGCTTGAGTAATATCACACCTGCATCCTAGCGGCGAGTTCCTGTTATCTTTCCTTTTTATGCTTCAATGTCTTGTGCTGTTGTTTTCAGTTTTCTCACTCCAGCATTCCTGCGAACCTTTCCGGAGATATCCTGCTTAGCATCCTGTATTGTTGCTGGGTGTTGGAGATGGCTTCTCTTATTTTTCTGATCTGGTCGGTGTGCTTTGCCTTCTGCATCTCATGCCATATCATCACGCTTATAAGCCTCACCTTGATGAAAGTGAGCATCGCTCTCTTCTCCTCGTCATTCAGTCTTATGATCTTCTGGTAATGCCTCATGAACAGCCTTATCCTGTCTCTCTTGATGCGCTTATAGCTCATGAACGTGTGCGCGAACAGGACCGCAAGGTCGTGGACAAGGAAGTCCCTGTGCACATCATCAAAGTCTATGAATGCCTTGAGCCTGTCCTTCTCAACGATAAAATTTATGTAGCCCAGATCGCCGTGTATTATGCTCTTCTTAAGCCTGCTGTACCTTATGCTTTTGAGCTCTCTCCTCAGCCCGCTGTATTCTCCTTCCACAAAACTGTTGCTGTGCTTTGAGCGCATGTGCGAAACTATCCTGTTGGCGGGCATCCAGTCCCCTCTGCCTTTGAATCTGAGCTTCCTGAGCTCCCTGTGCATCAGGCCTATATTCCTGGCCAGGCCCATAGTAAGGCCTTCAGTAAGCCTTTTAGTGTGCCTGCCTTTTATGAATGCATATAATGCGACAGGTTTGCCCTTTAGAGTAAGCAGATCCTTCCCGTTTCCGGAGAGCACGACTCTCGGAACCCTGATGCCTCTCTTGTGCAGGTATTCCTCAATCTTGAGCATGAATGCCGCGCATCTCATGTTTGAGTTTTCAAATACCTTCACTATGAACTCTCCCTCTGTTGTCCTGAGCGCGTAATTCGTGTTGCCCAGCGCGTAAGGTATGTGTTTGTGGGACCTGTAACTTCCTATGCTGTAGAGCTGGAGGAGTTCCCTGAAATCCTTTGCCGAGAATCTTGTCAGGATTGTCATCTATTTCCCCTCTGTCCTGTTCCCACTTTGTCTTTTCCCCCCTTGATCTTCTTCAGGAAACCCATGAGCGCGTAGGCCTCTCTTCTTGTCATCATGCTCTTGCCTATCAGCCTTTTCCACAGTTTCTTCTGGGTGTCTCTTTTCTCTTCTGTGGCGAAGTCCATGCGCTCGAGCACATCATCAAGTATCCTTTCTATCTGTCTCTTCTCCTTCACGCCTATAGGAGCGATACCTTCTGTTATCTTTCCCTTTCCGCTTCCTGTTCTTGAGTGAATGATGTACATCACCACAGCCGCGGCATGGCTCAGGTTCATCGCGGGATACTTCCTTGTTGTGGGTATTGCTGTTGTGAAATCGCACCTGCTGAGATCATCATTCGTCAGGCCGTATGATTCATTGCCGAACAATACTGCAATCCTTAATCTTCCTTTGGTCTGTTTTATGCTTCCTATCCATCCGGCGAGCTCCTCGGGACTGAGGGGGCATCTCGGGAGGTTGTAGTCAGTCCCTAATTTTGAGATCGTGCCGATGACATAATCATGCCTTTCAGCTATACTGCTAAGACTCTCCACTTCAGCATTTTTGAGAATGTCCTTGGCGTGCGATGCCCGGTCCATGGACTCCTTTGAAAGGTGGTCGCATTCCGGATTTGAGAGTATCAGGCGGCTGAATCCGAAGTTCTTCATGACCCTTGCCACAGCGCCTATGTTGCCGGGGGTTACCGGCTTGACGAGTACTATCGATATCATGCGCGGAATCACATGGCCTGCCTATATAAAATTTGCCAATTTCCTTATGGCCTTCATCTCATCCTTTTCCCCTATCCTGGCCTGCCGTATTGCATCCCTAAGCATGTCAGTGCTCCGGTCCATGAGCTCCCTGTCGACAGGGTAGGGCACTGAGTCCTTTCCTCCGTGAGCGAAGCTGAATTTTGCGGGATCCTTCCAGCTCGCCTTCTTCCCATGGACTATGTCTGATATGAGTGCCAGGCTTCTTATCGCCTTCGGGCCCATGCCTTTTACTGCGGAAAGCCCCTCATAATTCTTCGGCTGGAGCTCGTACGCCCTCTCCAGAGTCCTCATGTTTATCTGGTGCATGTCCTTTATGTAATGGCTTCTCTGCATGCTGAATCTTTTTAACCCGCCATCACTGCTGAAATCAGCGAGTGTCTTCTGCTTCATGTCCCTGAAAAAGCGCCTGAACTCCCCGTCATTCACGACATCGACTGATATCCTGCGCGCATCCCCGCTCTCTCTTGATGTCATGTCAAGAGTTTCGTTTTCCTGCTTGTCCGCGCATATCGCGCTGTGCGGCTCTTCGACAAAACTCTTCACATTATTTGAGAGCCAGTGGTATCTTCTGGCATAACTGTTCTCATGGCCCAGGCCCTGCTGCACCACAGACCATTTTCCCTTCTCTGTCAGGAAGAAGCAGTGATGGTAGAGCTGGTAGGAATCCTGCACCAGGCTGTTGTCCACCTTCGCTGCCATCCGTGAGGAATAGACAAGCTTTTCAGACTTTGCTGTCGTGATGCCGAAAGATTCTGATGCGGATTCTATCTGCCCTGGCGCTTTCCTTGATGCAGCTCCTTTCCCCCCTGCTATGAACATCCCCACATCTGCCTTGTTTATGCCTTCTTTCAATGCGCCGCATAAAGTTGTCGTAAGACCTGAGCTGTGCCAGTCAAAACCGATGACACAGCCGAGGCTCTGGAAGAAATAAGGGTCTGAGATGCGCCGGAGGAATTCGTCATGGCCGTACTCATCTATTATCGCCTCTGTTATCGCGCCGCCCATCCTCACCATTCTCTTGAACAGCCAGGGAGGTGCGTTTCCTGTATGAAGGGGTAGATTTGTCATTCCGGTCCTTTGCATACAGGTTATGCTGTGTGCCTGCCTTATATATCTTTTTGCGGCATGTCCAGTGTCCAATGGTATTGGCCATTCCTGTTGTGCTTTCCTGAAAGGGTTATTTTATGCCTTAATTCGTTGCATTATAGGTTTTCCCATACCAAAATCGAAACATTTAAATAGTATTATGAATATATATTCATAATAGGAAAAATAGTATTTGATTCAAACAACAACACTTTGGAGGTGGATGAAAATGCCAGCAGGCGATAGAACAGGACCTATAGGGGCAGGACCAAGAACAGGAAGAGGGATGGGCTTTTGCAGCGGCTTTGACAGGCCGGGATCCATGAGCCCAGGACCCGGCAGAGGAGCAGGATTTGGCAGGGGCCCTGGACGCGGCTTCGGAGGAGGATTCGGACGCGGATGGAGGGGCTTTGGCCGCGGTTTCAGATGTGGATTCCGGCAGCCGGCCGAGCCTTATTATCCGGAGCCTGCCTATCAGGAGCCAGCCAAAGAGCAGGAGAAGCAGATGCTTGAGCAGGACGCAAAGGATATCGAGGAAGAGGAAAAGGCTTTGAAGCAGGAGAAGGAAGAGATAGACAAGAGGCTCAAAGAGCTTGAGAAGAACAAGGGTGAATGAATCCGGTAAGGGTGGATGAAGTTGGATGCGCAGAGGATCAAGGGGTCAGCGGCGAAGGCATTGAGGCAGCTGTATATGGCGCTCCCCATACTTTTGGGAGTCATACTGCTTATAAGTATGGCGAACGCGCTCATACCCAAATCAGCCTATGCAGCCCTCTTCGGGGAGAGCGAGCTGCTCAACTCTTTCATAGGCGCAGGTATCGGAAGCGTTTTGGCAGGCAATCCAGTCACCAGCTATGTGATAGGGGGCGAATTCCTTGATCAGGGGATAAGCCTGATGGCAGTGACAGCTTTCCTTATCGCATGGGTGACTGTGGGTATTGTACAGCTTCCGGCCGAATCAATGCTGCTAGGAAAAAGGTTCGCTATCACAAGGAACATAGCATCTTTCATACTCTCGATCGTCACTGCAGCGCTGGTTGTGATAGTGATAGGGCTGGGTGGTCTCTTATGATATTCTTGATGGCTTCAGGGAAAAAAGAAAGTAAGGCAGCAAAGAAAAGCCGTAAGAATGGCCATGGGCCCAAACACAAGGGGGCAGGAGAGGATAAAGGAATGGAAACAGGAAAAAAGGCATCTGGAAAAGCGGGCAGGAAAGGCGGATTCCGCAGGGGATGGTACTTCCTTGCAGCCTGCATTATCATCTACGCCGCTGTCGTGCTCATGAAGCCGGAGGCAGGGATGCGGGCACTGAGATTCTTCTCCGATATAATACTGAAGATTCTGCCGGTATTCATACTCATATTCGCCCTGCTCACTCTAATAAACTATTTCGTTGAGCCAAAGAAGCTCCTCAAATACTTCGGCAAGGAAAGCGGCTTGAAGGGCTATCTCCTGTCACTCACCGCTGGGATCATATCCACAGGCCCGATATTCATGTGGTACCCCCTCCTTAACGAGATGCAGGGCCACGGAGTGAGCAACGGTTTCCTTGCGACATTCCTTTACGGCAGGTCGATAAAGCCCGCGCTGCTTCCATTATTGATATTCTATTTCGGGCTTGCATACACGATAATATTGTGCATGGCGCTGGCATTCGCAGCCATAATACAGGGGATAATCATAAAGTTCATTGATGAAAAAAATTATGGGTTAAATCGGAGGTGGCATACATGAGGATTGCAGTAGCAGCGGACAGCGAGAGCGAGGAGTCAAGAGTCAGCGGTGTGGGAGGAAGAGCGCCTTACTACCTCATATTCGAGGACAAAAAGCTCGTCAAGGCAATGGAGAATCCCCACACGACAGGAGGAGGGGCAGGTGTCAGGACCGCAGAGATGCTAAAGGGTGAAGGGGTGGCTCTGGTCATCAGCGGAGAGATAGGGCCCAACATGCAGGCTTCGCTTGACAAGGAAGGGATAAAGACAAGAAAGATTGAAAATGTTGAAGGGAAGACAGTAAAACAGGCGGTGGAAGAGGCAACAGGGGCTGATTGAACAGCATTCCAACTGCCTTGCAGACCACAAGGATGGATATCACAGGGATGAATACCGCATGGATTAATCATTGAGGAGGTAAATCAATGCCGAGACCGCGCATGATGAGAAGAGTTGGATTCAGGCCTGATGTGACACACTTCAAGCCCGCAGGGGTGAGACTTGCAGCGCTGAGCGAGGTGACCCTGGCATTTGATGAGTTTGAGGCCGTAAGGCTCAAGGATCATGAGCAGACAAGCCAGACAGATGCTGCGAAGAAGATGAATGTTTCACAGCCCACATTCCAGCGCATAATATCATCAGCAAGAAAAAAGATCGCGGAAGCGCTGGTCAATGGGAAAGCGATAAGGATTGAAGGAGGCAATTTCAGGATGGTCACGCCCGAAAGAAGGAGAATGGCGCGAAGAGGCGGAAGCCCTGTCCTAGGCGCAGGCAGAGGAGCCGGAAGGAAAGGGGGTAATGCTCTCGGGCCTGAGGGGATATGCGTATGCCCTGAATGCGGCCATAAGGCAACCCATCAGAGGGGGACTCCCTGTTCCAGGCGGAAATGCCCTGCATGCGGCGGAACGATGACAAGAGGATGATGAGAGGAATCTTGCTCCATCCATTAAAACTTGCCAAAGATTTGTAAAGATTTGCATTAAATTTTGCAATGCCCATGCAAAAACTATAAAAATCAAGGCTTAAGATGTGGATTTGAGGCATTAAAATGAGGGTGAAACTCACTGAAAAGCTTAATATTGACGCCAAGAGCGCTGTCATAATCATAATAGCGCTGGGCCTGATAGTGTATTTCGGCTTCTTCTACAACAATGATGGCAGCCAGGGAAGCCCGATCAATGAAGATGTTGTGCAGTGCATAGCCTCAAACTCAGAGATATACATATCCACAGGCTGCGTCGCATGCCAGGCCCAGGAGGAGATGTTCGGGAATCATTTTGAGAGCCTTGACATAATCGATTGCGTCCAGCAGGGCGATAAGTGCAGCGAGGCCAACATCAGTGCGGTCCCCACATGGGTAATCAACGGCGAGAGATATAGGGGCGTCCAGCCGATAGAAAAATTAATAAACCTCACCGGATGTTCAGGAGAGAAATAAAATAAGTAAAGACGATTAAAGAAGGACAATAAAGTTAAAGAAAGACAATAAATGCATATATCAACCTTGTAAGATTGGCCGATTATAAGGATGGTCACAATATGAGGGTTATCATAAAGACAGCACCAAAAGAGGTATAAAATGGTTTCAGAGCTGACCATCGGCAAGATAACAGCATTGGCGGCCGCAGACGCTGTCAATCCCTGCGCCATTGCTGTGCTGACTCTTGTTCTCATAGCTGTCCTGACAGCGCAGCCCAAGAAAAGGAGCAGGGTGCTGCTCACAGGCCTGTCATTCACACTTTCAGTCTATATCCTTTATCTCCTGTATGGGCTTGTGTTCATACAGATATTCAAGACATTTGTTGAGGGGATCTCATCCATAAGGATTTACCTGTATAACATACTCGCCGCCCTTGCTATACTTCTCGGAGCGCTGAACATAAGGGATTTCATAAACTACAAGCCGGGCGGCGCCGGCACTGAGATGCCTTTGTTCATGAGGCCTAAGATGAAGAAGGTGGTTTCAAGGATAACATCTCCCGGAGGAGCTTTTGTCCTGGGCGCTTTCGTCACTGTGTTCCTTCTTCCATGCACTGTTGGGCCTTACATAATCGCTTCGGGCATACTCTCATATCTTGGGTTCCTCAAGGTGCTTCCCTGGCTCTTCTATTACAACCTGATCTTTGTCCTGCCCATGATAGCCATAACAATAATCGTCTATATCGGCTACACGACAGTGGAGAGGGTCAGCAGCTGGAAGGACAAGAACATAAGATACCTCCACCTCATAGCAGGAATCATACTCGTGCTGCTGGGTGTTGCCATGCTCGCAGGATGGCTCTGATTCTTTTCTTGTTAGATTATTGTGTGATCAGAATATCCTACAACCAGAACACTGGGCGAGAACTTATATGCTTATTCATGCGGTTATGATGGTTTGTGCGGTCATGATAGATCAATCATGCTGTCTGGGCCCTGCCCTCTGCATGAGAATCCTGCCCCTGCACGCCCTCCTTCTTCATGAGAACCTTTTTTCTCTTGTTGGAATACCTGTGCGCTAGATGCAGCGGCTCGGGAAGCTTGTGGGGGTGGATTATGAACCTCTTGACAAGGTCTTCCGCGGTCCTTACGCTTATCCTGTGGCCGGGTGATACATAGAGGGGCTTTGCATAATCCCTTGTCTTGACCTCCGCAGCCCGTATCTCCTTGTCCACTTCCACTTTGCCTTCCATAACTTTGCCCATCATCAGGTTTTTTGCGATGCCTATGGTTGGTACATCCAGGGCTATGCCCAGCTGGGATGCCATCCCTATCCTTCTCGGGTGCAGTATGCCGTTCGCATCAACCATGAGCACATCCGGCCTTGTCCTGAGCTTGCTGAACGCCTCTACCACAGCGGGCCCTTCCCTGTAGAACATGTAGCCTGGTATGTATGGCATCCTGCATTCAGCCACTTCATGGGCCGAATCAACAATCTTCATGTTCCTGTCCATCACCACAACATATGATATTATCCTGTTGTCATCGGTATATGCCTGATCGCAGCCCCCTATGTACTCGATATCCTCAAACATGTCATTTGTTATAACATTCTCCGCGAGTCTCTGCTGCTCTGACTTGAGCTTTAGCTTGTGCATTCTTTGGCACCTCCTCCATTCTCCATCTCAGGGGAATATTCCACCACAATATTCCTATTCTTTGTATTCTTGGCTGCGTAAAGCGCCTTGTCCGCCCGGCGGTATATTGTATCATATATTTCTCTGGGCCTCATACCTTCAAAGTCTGAGGGATTGAATACTGTATATCCCATGCTTATGGTGATGCTTGTGCTGTCCTTGCCGGGGGTTTTTCCGTCCGGGGAAGTCATCAGTGAGTAGGTGTCCTTCTCATCAATCTTAGGGTATTCAGGCAGTCTTGTGTCCTCGACATTCTTCCTCATCCTCTCAACAACATCAAATGCACTTTCCTTTGGGACTCCGTAGAGAAGGAACATGAATTCCTCTCCCCCCATCCTTCCTCCCTGGTTCTCGTAATCCCCTCCTCTCTCGCCTATATCCTCATCCCTCAATGAGCTGTTTAGAGATTCTGCCACTCTCTTGAGCGCTTCGTCGCCTGCGGGATAATGGCCATAAGTATTATTGTATTCCCCGAAATGGTCTATATCACCTATTGCTATAGTGAACTCTTCTCCTGTCCTGAGAGATCTCGCGATCTCCTGCTTTACCCTGTTCATGAATGCTTCTCTCTTGTAGAGGCCTGTAAGCCCGTCAAAATTCACAAGATTGTCGACCTCATCTGCAAGCTCATCCCTATTGGTTTCAAGTCTCTTGTGTTCTTTCTGCATCTCGTTTATCATATTCTTGTAGGTATCTATCTTCTCCCTGATAAGGTTGGGGCTCTTGAGCGCTTCAGTGAAAGGGATTCTCTTGTCAAGGTCATATGACTGCGGTTTCCCCTCCTCCTTTCTCATCCCCAGCCTCTCGTAGTTCCTGTCAATCATGACCTCATACAATCCTATGGATTCTAGTAATGAGGTGATCTCTTCTCTCCGCTCAGAATAATAGTCGTAAAGGTCTGAAATCTGCTTAAGTGTCCTGAGATTCTCTTTTTCCCTGTCTGAAAGGCCGGCATTCGCGATCTCTTCCAGCTGGTTCTTCGGGTCTTCAGGCATTTCCATTTTCACCTTTTTGGACTGTACTGTGGGTTTTTCATGCGGTCCTTTTCGCAGGCATGTTGAACCCTGCACCCCATACAAACTTTTTACCACTGATTAAGAATAACTAATATATAAAGTTTTCTGTTTTTTACCACTTAATAGTTAATATTATTTGGTGCTGTTGGCAGTCACAACCCATAATTCTGATCCCCTCTTGTTGGTGATGCAGGCTGTCAGGATACAAAAGCCAGAATAATAAAAATTTGACCATTATCTTGTCAAAACCTAGCGGTTTTTCCCCTTTGTGTTCAACTGAAATCATTTAAACAGTTGAACACAACGTATAAGCAAGCCCTAACCACACCTTAAAAGGTGAGGTATTAACGGATTTGTACTTTACATGGTCAAATTTTTAGTCTTGAAAATTTCTCCCCTAAGTCGAAATTTTCAATAAGCTTTATTTGGGGTAATGCCTTTATAATGCCTCCAGAGAAGGTCAGGAGCGTCTGCAGTGGGTTGTGCTGGAGGATTAGGAAGGCCCCCCGTGGAAAGGATTTGTTGGGGGTGGTTGAGAAAACAGAACCAATCAGGGGGGCCTTTGAAAATGAATATTCTGCCATTGCAGGACATTCGGTCTTGCATGGCATTGTTTTTTTGGGTTTCTAAAGGTCCTGTTCTTTTTTTTGTGGCTTTTCTGTGCTGATTTTGCGCTTTTACGGCCTTTTCCTACGGTTTTGGCTGGCCGTGCACCTCGCGGCTCCACATCACCCCTATTTTTGTCAATGCCTTGTTGAAACTGTCTGATATGCGGTACTTCTTCTGGTATAGATCATAATCTATCAAACCCATGCCTTTCATCGGCGTCAGGATGCGATCGTAAAACTGCCTTTTGTTGTATGATATCCTTTCCCTCTTTTTCCCCATTCTGCCCATAGGCCCTTTCTCCTCTACTTCCACAAGAGTGCCGTCATGCAGTTTGTTGGCGAAGACAGACATCTCTGTCTTCCCCATCTCGCCGTTTCTGGCTTTCATCTCGTTTATGAGCATCTTTGCCACGAGGGCCTGTTGCTCTGTTGCAAATATGACCTCATACACATTATCAGGCAGGTTGAACCTGTCAAATAACATGACCATTTCAAACGTGTAAATATAAACTAGTATATAAATGTTACGCTTTTGAGTATTAGTATAGCTTTTTGTATACTGGATAATTCTCTACCGTATGGTCCTCATGCAAGGTAGTTTTGCCAATTTATTCACTACTTAAAAGAAATAAAAAAAAGAAAAATTTATAAAATCGGCTCCGCACCCACAAGACACCTCCCCTCCATATCACCCATCATGAACTGCATACAAAACCGCATCATGCCTGAATGCATACAAGGCCCCACATAAAATACGCTTAAAATGCCCCCACACCTTCTTCTGAAGGACGGACAGAAAATGAACAGAGAGTGAAACAAACAGAAAATGAGACACACAGGATTCAGCACAGGATGCCTGCACGGTTCAGGCATGAGCATGGAAGAGATTGTTGAGCTTTACTTATCCGCAGGAGCGGACGCTATAGAGCTCAGCTTCGCTACCCCTCAGGAGATGGAAGATTTCCAGCTCTCTGACAATCTTTCCGGAAAGATCAACAAGTTCGATTATGTGACAGTCCATGCCCCATGGAAAAGAAACTATCACTTCCACGACGAGGAGGCAAGGATGGTGGTTGATAAAATCGGAGAGATATCCGCGAAGGCAGACATAAGGGGGGTCGTGGTGCATCCGGATCCTTTGCCCCCTCTCAACATTCTGATGGAATCAGGCATTCCATTCCTCATAGAGAATATGGACCACATGAAGTATTTCGGGACAGAACCAAAACACTTCCGCCAGTTCAAGAGATATTACAATCTTGATTTTGTCTTTGACATCCAGCACGCGTACGAGCATGACCCGTCCATGAAACTCGCCGAAGAGCTTATGATATGTATAGGCCCCCGGCTGAAGCACATGCACGCCAGCGGGCAGGCGGGAGGTCTTAACCATTCGCTTATACACGCTGCAGAGAACAGGGACGCGATCACAGGCATACTTCAGAAAGCGGCAGGGTTGGGGATTGAAAAACCTGTAATAATTGAGGGGGTCATGTCCGGCAGTAGGGAAAATTTCTATAATTCAGCAAGGAAAGAGATGGAGCTTGTGAAGGAGTATTACAGAAAATAAAACCTCTGCATGAATTATGCATTAAAATATCATGCGAGCCTCCTCTGGGTGGGCTCGAAGAACTCCTCTATCATCTCCCTGTAGTGCCTTGTCACGTTGATGTCCCACCCCTTCGGGAAGCACCTCTTGTAATTGGGCCAGATGTATCTCTGGTCCAGAAAGACTACGACGCCGCGGTCATTCTCCGACCTTATGCACCTTCCCGCATTCTGCAGTGTCCTGTTGAACGCTGGGAAGATATAGCCGTAATCCCATCCCTTGGCGAACTTCCTGTCATAATAATTTATCAGCTCTTTTGTCTCAAGGTCCGGCTGCTGGAGGGGAAGGCCCGCCACCACCACGCACTTCAGAAGATCGCCGGGCAGGTCTATCCCCTCCCCAAATGAGCCGGTGGTGACTCCCAGCATGACTGCCCCTGTCTTCTGATAACTCTTGAATTTCTCCAGTATCTCTGACTTATCGCTCTTGCTGAGTTTCTGCTGCTCGAGCATGACTGTCTTCCTGCACAGAGGGTCAAAGAACCTGTACACCTGATCCCTCAGGGAATAGCTGGGGAAGAATATCGCGCTGTTGCCCGGCACTTCATTGATGATCTCTGAGCATATCTCGGCTATCCTTTTGAACTGCGAATCATTCCTCATGGAATATTTTGTCGTGGTCTCGGGCACTATTATGCTGAGCTTGTTGTCATCCATGAACGGGCTCTCGTATGTCCTCTCAATTGTGCCTGCGGGGAATCCCAGCAGGTCGCGGTACATACGTGTGGGGTTGAGCGTCCCGCTCATTATTATTGTGGAGTAAGACTGCTCTATTATTTCTTTAGTGACTGTGGAAGGATCAAGGCACCGGTAGGACAGGGTCAGGACAGGCTGCCTTCCATAATTATGCACAGAGAATATCCTCGCGAATGACTCGTCCGCCCCTTTCCAGCTGTCCAGGAACTTGGCCACACCCGCTACCTGGGATTTCTGCTGCTGTTCCCTTATGTCATCGCCCGCGAAGTCGAGGTCTGCTGTGAGCTCCTCATAATCCTTTATCCTGTTGATCCTCTTCATGAAATCCTCCTTTGTTATCAGCCTTTCATTCCCGCTTGTGTCATTGGCGTATTCATTGAGTATGTCCTGTATGAGTGAGAGATGGTTCACCAGCTCATCATAACCGTATTTCTTGGCCTCATTTATCGCCCTTCTCAGCGCCATGTTGGATATCCTCTCTGTGGCAAGATCCCTTGTCCTGACCGGCAGGTTATGGCCCTCATCGATTATTATTATCGATTTTCCCAGCTCCTTGTTGGTCTTGGCCAGGAAGCTGTCCCTTATCATTGAATTGAATATGTAGAAGTAATCCGCAACAACAACCCTTGAATCCGCAGCCAGGGCTGTCGCCATCTCATAAGGGCAGAGCTTGTTATGCTTTGCGATCTCAACCAATCTTTCAGTATGGCAGCAGCCATTGCTCTTTATCTCCTCCAGGATCTTTGCCGCTTCAGGTGTGAGCTTGCTGTTCTTCTTTGTACGTGTGAAGAACTCGCACTTGTTGTCCTCCCTCACAGACTTGCAGTATTCCGCGAAATCCTTTGAGTAGAGGGCTTCCACTCCCGGCATGGAGCACATCCATCTCTTGCCGATTATGTCCGCCACATTGAAATTTATGCTGTGCTTCTTCCTTATCTCTTCAAGTGTCTGGACAGCGATCTGGTGCTGTGTATGCCTTGAGGTGAGGAAAAAGACAGTGAGATTCTCGTCTATCGCGTGCCTCAATGCCGGGCCGAGGGTTGCGGCAGTCTTGCCAAGTCCTGTTGGCGCGTGCGCTATGAGGTGCTTCCTGTTCCTTATGGCCTCATCCGCATCCTTCACCAGGTCCTCCTGTATCTCCCTCACCCTCTCATGCGGAAAAAGAAATTTTTTGTCCATTATTCGTCAAAGCCCCCAATATAGATATACTGTTTATTATTATCTACTGTGTGTTATTAGTCTGTTATTATTGTTCGGGATTTTTTTGGTTTTTTCCGGCTTTTATATATTTTGTTATGCAGGACATGGTCTGCTGTGGCCATGAGGAAAACTCCTGTTTTATGCCGCTTTTATCCTGTTACTTATGCGAACATATCATGCATAACCGTGGAGGCTGAGCATGCATGATCTCATATTCTCTGCATCAAGCAAAAACTTTATAAATAAGTACTTTGAACTATACTTTATAATCTTTATAATGTGTTCAGGGGGTTGGAGATGAAGACTAGTCCGATATTCGGTGTATTTTTCAGGGAAAAGCCGGCCATGATGCTGGTCAATCTTAGGAACGCGAAAGGGGAAGTATATGCTTCTAATCTCGCCAAGCAGATAGACTGCACTTATTCTCATGTTGTCAAGATTCTTCAGCAGATGGAGAAAGCAGGCCTTGTGAATTTTGACAAGCAGGGCAGGCTCAAGATTCTCACGCTAACCAAGAAAGGAGGGGAGGTTGCGGACAGCATCGATAAGATAAGGAATCTTATTTGAAGGGCCCATCTGAAGTAGTTATAATAAAATAATAATAGATGATATGAGATGATAATAAAATGATAACAGACATTTCTCAGGGCACGCAATTTGCTTCTGTCGTCGTGCTTGTGGCGGCATTAATATTCCAGATAATCATATTGATCCCATTGACCGCTTTCACACTCTGGCTCAGCGGAAAGGTGCTTGGGGAGGGATTCACTTTCCTGCGCTCGCTTCTTCCTGCTGCAGTAGGCGCGGTCATAGGCTACGCGCTTTCAGTGCCGGGCATGCTGGTGGAAAATCCTGTTTTCACATTAGGGATGAGCCTGGCCTCATTTTTAGTGGGGGTGACGCTTCATCTTGTCCTCCCAAAGATATTCTTCGGGCTTGATTGGAAGAGGGGCCTCCTCACCGGCCTTTTATGGTTCGCATTCAACATGGCGGCAGGGATGCTTTTTGCCATAATTGTGATAGTCATTGCGGTAGTGATAGGGATATCATTAGGCATAGCAGCTATGTGACCTCGCTTTGACTCAAATCAGCTCATCAAATCGGTTTGGCCCGGATTGAACGCATGCAGACACCCTTCCACCCGCTTCTTGCGCTTATCCCACAGCCCTTCTCACATCAATCACTTCAACAGAATTCACTCCTTCAATCTGGCCCACATCATTCTCCAGGCTTTCTGTGGATCCGAGATCCTCGTTCATCACGAACATCAGCTTCAGGGACTTCAGTCCGAAAGCGATGGGCTCCTGCTCTGACTTCCCTATCTCACCACCGAACTCGTTTATTAGCTTTGATGCCTTCTCCTCAAGAGCCCCTAAATCAGTCTCAGGGCTTGTAGGCATTATCTTCATCGTGACTATTACCTGTGCCATACCATGGGCCTCCTCTTGTTCTTTGGTTGTTATTGTTACTTGATTTTCTGTATTGATATTCTGCCCGGCTGAAGATTAATTCGGACCTTCAAAACCGCATCCGGGGCATCTGTACCTTGCTACCGTCTCCCTGCAATGGCCGCACCTTATTATCTCATGCTTTCCGCATTTCGGGCACATGAATCTGGTGTTGTTCTTCAGGTTCGTCACCCTTCTCTTGCATGAGTTGCACACTGCCTGTTCTGTTTGTTGTGTCTGGTTTTCTGTCATACTATCCGTGGTTAATGGCTCATTTATAAATCTTTTTGTTCCTATCTTGGGATTACAACAAAAATATATAAATCAATCTATAATCTTAACTGCAGGATAGGAAAATTTGGGGGTATTAAATGGCTGGAGCTGATACAGACAAGATAGAAGAGGTGTTAGGTCCGCCTCCATCACCAGAGGAAGAGGAGAAGAAGGGATTATTCTCAAGCCTTTTCGGAAAGAAAAAAGACAAGGAGAAATCCGAGAAGTCCGGCGACGAGGCCGAAGGGATTGATAAAGGGCTGAGTGACAAGGGCCTTCCTGAAAAAGGTGAAAAAGGACTGCCCGAAAAGCCGGCCGGGAAGAAGAGCAGTAAAGAGGATGAAGAAAAGGCAAAAGCAGCTTCTAAAGGGGCTTCTGTGAAAGATGATAGCGGAGCACGCGGCGGACTGCGCGGCGCATCCCGAAGGAAAGCTATGGATATCAAGGATGATGAAGGAGCAGATGAGGATATAATCAAAAAGACAGGTAAAGGGCGGGACAAGGACAGGTCCGCCCTCATGCCGAAAGCCCCTGAAAGCAAGGAAGAGGACAAAGGGAGTGATGATAAGGACAAAGGCAGTGATAATAAAAATGTAAAAGAGCTGAAGAAAAAGGAAGAGTTCCTCGCCAGGAAGAAAGAGGACCTGGACAGGTGGGAGAAAGAGCTGAAAGCGAAGGGGGCTGCCGCCGCCAAACAGGAGAAAGTGGAGAAGAGGATAAAAGATCTGCAGGAGAAATATGACCGGCTAAGCCACGACGTTTCCAGAAAGGAAGAGGAGCTCAATGACCTTGAGCAGCAGATAAAATCAAAACAGAAAGATGCATCCGGAAAAGGGAATGCCCTGAAAGAGAAACAAAACATACTCCTTGACCTCTCTGATAAGATAACCCGGCGTAAGAAGGAGCTGGATGAGAAAGAGAAAGCCCTTGCTGAGAGGGAGAAATCAGCAGAAGAGGCCCACAAGGAAGCGGGCAGGAAAGAGGCGGACGTCAAGAAACTGGTCAATGAAAGCAGGAAAGAGCTCTCATCACTGGAAAAAAGGAAGGATTCGCTCAACAAGGACATAGAACTCCTCAAGAAAGACAAGGAGAACCTTCAGTCCGAGCTTGAAAAGGCCCAAAACAAGCTGAAAGAGACGATCAACACGAACAAGAAAGAGAGAAAATACCTCAACAAGAAGCACGACGAGATACTCGGGAGGGAGGAGAAGGCGGCCAAAGAAGAGGAGAAGCTGAAGAAGCTCCAGGACCGCATAAAGATGAGGCAGGATGAGCTGGCTGAGAAGGAAAACGAGCTCAGTGAAAAAGAGAAGAACCTTCAGGACAAGGAGAAACAGCTTGATTCCAGAGAGAAATCACTCCGGAAAAAGGCAGAAAAGATAGAGAATGATATCACCGGCCTCATGAAACAGAAAGAGAAGATATCCGAAGATATAGAATCAAAGAAAGCATACATAAAGGATCTTGACAAGAAGTCAAAAATCCTTGAGGATAAGGAGAAAGAGGTCACCAAAAGCGTGAAGGACATTGAGAAAAGCAACCGGCTCCTGAAAGAGAGGGAGGATGAGGTCTTGAATCTCATTGATGAGATGGAGAAGACCAAGAAGAACCTTGAAAGCAAGGAGGATGATGTCAAGAAGAAAGTCGGGGAGCTAGAGAACAGGATGAAGGAGCTGAATGAGACTGAAGCTGAGCTTGAGAACAGGGAGAACAGCATAGGCAGGATCGAGAAGCAGCTCCAGAAGCAGAAGGCAGAGCTCAAGGAAAAACTGGACAGGATAAACAAGGCCAAGGAACTCCAGACCAGCATAGACTCACTGAAGAAATCCAAGCAGGAGATGGAAAACCAGATGCAGAAGAAGATCAGGGACCTGGAGAACAAGATAGAGAAAAAATCACAGAAACTGATGAACATGGACGAGATAAAGAAGAAGCAGGAAGAGATGAAGGAAAAAGAGAAAGAACTCAACAAGAGATCCGAACTGATCAGCAGGAAAGAGAAGAGCGTCAAGGATATGCTGGAAAGGTCCGAACAGGATCTTAAGAAGGAGAAGTTCGGCGCTTATGTGGCGAGCGAGTTCAT
The DNA here is from genome assembly GCA_046484055.1 of Candidatus Woesearchaeota archaeon. GTDB lineage: Archaea > Nanobdellota > Nanobdellia > Woesearchaeales > UBA12501 > JAWOBY01. The sequence continues at coordinate 23,072 of JAWOBY010000048.1, forward strand.
GGAGAGGCCCGCAAGGGAAGAGGTGGCAGAGGACATCGTTGAAAGCAAGGAAGAGAAGACGATGAGGATACTGTCCATGATACAGGAGGCCAGAGAGGCCCTGGAGATGGAGGACGCGCACAGGGCCAGGGACATATACCACAAGATAAAGCCGATGTATGACCAGCTCCCCAGCGTGGAGCACAAGAAAAAGGTATATTATGACATCATGGAGCTGAAGACTGATATTGAGCTCAACTCTATTGAGTGAATCTTTTTAATGGTTCTTATGACTATTATTGCAGGTTATTGTTGTAACTTATCCAGTTTAAGATAATCACTGCTTCTTCCCCACAGACACAACCCTCTCATCCTCATCAATCTCAAACTTAACATCAAGGAACTGCTCCACAGTGTAGATATTCGTCCTGGTATGGTCGCTTATCCTGCTCACCTTCATCCTTCCGCCCTGGCCGAACAATGCCATGTATGGTATGAGGTTGTCAGCAAGATGCTCATCAACAGGGGCTTCAAGGCTTATCTCGTCAAGAAGCTTTTCCGCGGCTTCACGCCCCACAAGTTCGGCCTTCTTGCCCCTCTCACCCAGAGCGTCAGCCCCGAGCCTTATGTGGTTTATCATGTCAAAATCCTTCTCTCTCGAGAATATGGCCCACAATGTTATCCCTGAACCCGGCGAAAGAGTGTCATAATACTGGTTCTGGATATCAACAGGATAACCAAGCTTTCTCAGCGTGGATTCAGCGGACATGCTCTGCCTCTCCGCGACCTTGCTGTCCTGGAGTCCTGATGACGCATTGCTGAGCCCTTTTATGTGTACGAGCTGGCCCTGCTCAACAAGCTCTATGCTGTTCGCCTGGCCCCTCTCGATGAAGCTGTACTTGGGTTTTATGTTTAGCTCCGCTCTGCCTCCCCCTTTTGGGTAATAGCCCCTTTTCTCAACCCTCAGATCTATATCAGCATACCTGTTGAGCTGGGGCATGATTATCTCCCTCACATAGTCTATAGGCATGCTCCACTTCACATCGGTGCCCCCTGTGAGATGGATCCTTGTCCTCCCCCCAGCGAAAAGGCAGGGCGGCAGCAATGACTGCATGATCAGGGTCATGGAGCCGGCTGTCTCGACATCAATGTTAATTGTCTTCGGCTTGACCTCTCCCGGAACAAATCTCAGCTTTTCAGAGCCGATATGAGCATCCTCCACCTTGCCGCTGCACAGCTCCTTCACTGCTTCCACGCAGTAGAGGTGCTGGTGCTTGAGGCCGGGCTTGGGCCTGCCCTTCCTTATATCCCTGATCTCAAACGGCTTTTGTGTTATGGCGGACAAGGCGAGCGCAGTCCTGAGTATCTGTCCTCCTCCCTCAAGGTAATTCCCGTCAATACTTATGATTTCACTCGCATTGTTCTTGTCTGACGGGCCATTGTTCTTGTCTGGTGCGTTATCTGCCATCATTTTCCATATGAACGATAGATTTATATATTTTACTCACAGCGTACAGGCCATGAAAATTTCCCGGCTGTTAACCCGCAGGATAGTGATCCTTCTGGCATGCGCCATTATATTCTCAATGATGGCTCATATTTCAGCAGCCCAGACACTTGAAAACTATGAAGTGGATTTCCATATCTCATATGGCAAGGTTGTGGTGCAGGAGGAGATGATATTTGACAACCCTGCAAGCGGGAACCTGATTCTTGAGCTTCCGGATGATGCTGAAGGCATCTCCCTCAAGGCAGATAACACCTCAAAGGATATGATGGAAGAGGATAACAGGATTGACCTGCTCCTGAACTCGACGGAAAGGGTCGAATTGAGTTATATAACAGAAGAACTTCTCGGTAATTCGGAATTCATAGTCAGTATGAGGATGCCTTATGATACCAAAAACTTCAGGGTGAGCCTGCTATTGCCTGAGAATGCGGTGCTATCAAAACCTCTCCCTGAGAAATCAACAGCGCCCAGCCCTGCTTACCCCCTGCCGAATCAGGCCACCACAGACGGCAGGCGGATAAAGCTGATATGGCAGTTCTCAGACCTTGAGAAAGGCGAGGAGAACAGCTTTTTTGTAAGATATGAGGGGGAAAAGACTGCAGGACTTACTATGACAGGACTGCTGATCGCCGCCGCCCTTGCTGTGATCATCTCGTACCTCATAATCAGGAAGCGTAAAGTAACAGCAAAAGAGACAGCAGAAACAAGAAGGGAGGGCAGCTCAAAAAAGGGAAAAGACGGTGCGGATGATGGGGGAGGCAAGGAAGAGGACAAGGAAGAGGACAAAAAAGAGGACAAGAAAGAGAACAAGAAAGAGGAGGGGGATGAGATTCATGATACAGGTGGTATCCCCCCTCAAAAGCCTGTGGAAACAGAAAAGGGCTCGTTTGAGGGCCACCTCAAGGAGGATGAGGAGCAGGTAGTCAATATACTGAAGCAGAGGGAAGGCCGTGTTGAGCAGGGAACTCTCCGTATAATCACCGGATTCTCCAAAGCAAAGCTTTCAGGCCTTCTTAAGGAGCTTGAAGACCGTAAAATAGTCCATAAGGAAAAAAGAGGAAAGAAAAACCTTGTTTTCCTGAAAAAGCAGTAGATGAACATAATTGAACTTTCTGAAACCTTTTTTCCCCTTCAAAATGCCCAAAAAGTGTATGTTCTGCAGATAAAAATTAAGTAGATTCCCGATACATTACAACATATGAGTAAAAAAAGGTCCGGGCCGTGCTGAAAAAGTATCACCTCACAACCTTTTGGGTTACAACCCCTTGGACAACATGGCCCGGACTGCTCATTATTGCTGTTTGTGATCATGTGGTCAATTGCAGGACGGGGCCAGATGATAAGAACAATTGAGGATCAGAGGATAAGGATAAACCTTGGAGGGCAAGAATGAATCAGGAAGCAAGGCAGGAGAAGGACAAGGAAATGTTTCAGGAGAAATACGCCCATTACTTTCTCAACAAGGTGGGGGTGTGTGAACATCAGCCGCTCGGCAAACTGAATGGCGAGCATAGCGCATATGTCGCGGGGATAGGATTCCTCATATCATATCTGGACAAGGCAGAAGACATTTACAAGACATCCGGCTCCCACAGGGCTGTGCAGAAGATACTGGACAGGGTGTCACTGTACCATCCTGATGTTGAGGAAGCCATGCCACGTCACGAAGGCGGTGTTAAGCTGAGGACAAAGAACGGGGATGAGGATATCTCAACACTGGCCAAAACGGCCATGAATGATGTGCATAAGAGAATGGATGATATTGAGGAACTGCTGGCTTCAGGGGGCAAGATTAATAAAAAGAGAATCAATGGATACCCTGCAGGACAGGATGGAGGGCAGGAATCCCCAGGTGTGATATACAGTTAGAAAGGGAAGATAAAGAGAGTGATAGGATGGTGACAGGGGAGTGATATCACTTGATGTGAAGGAACAGGCACTCAAAGAGATTGGGTTGATGAGGAGAACACACTATAATGGAATCTAAAAACTGCAACAGGAATGTAAAAATAAGAAACATAAAACGATACATGAATATAAAACAAGAACACAAGGAGGTAAAAAAATGAAACGACTGATGGCTGTATTCGTCGCTGCGCTTATGCTTTTAAGCGTATTTCCGGTGGCATTCGCGCAGGACGAGGGGAACAATGTGTCTGAAAACATGACAGACATGGATGAAGGCACAGAGACAGACGAGACCGCAGACCAGGAAGATGATACGGATGAAGAGGATGAGTCTGATGAAGAGACAGAAGAGGAAACTGATGAAGATGAATTAGACGAGGACGATTCTGACGGAGAGACAGATGAAGAAGCGGAAGACGAATCAGATGAAGAGCTTGAAGGTGAGGAAGATCTGGATGAGTCTGCAGAAGGAAACGAGACCTCAGAGGAGGATGAAGAGAAAGCAGAAGACGAAGCAGGAATCACCCCTGACAATGGATTCATGTGGGGGCTTGAGAGAGCCATGGAGAGGATAAGCCTCGCTCTTACGTTTGACAAGTCTGAGAAAGCAAAGAAAGGGCTTTCCCATGCGAAGGAGAGGCTTGCTGAAGTACAGACCATGATCCAGGAGAATAAGTTTGAAGACGCCGAGAAGGCAAAGGAGCAGCACGGCAAAGCGCTCGGCAAGGTAAAGCAGGCGGTGGAAGGCATTGACGGCGAGTCAGAGCCCGAAGAACAGCTTGAGGATCAGGTCGAGATAGAGGGCGAGCTTGAGGACCAGGAGCAGGAGATGGAGAAAATAGGAGAGAGAGCCCGGAAAATGCTGAACCTCACTGAAGACCAGCAGCAGAGGATACAGAACATGGTAGAAGAGCTCAAGCAGGGGGTTTCAGAGACCAAGGCAAAAGCCAAGGCCAAGGGAAACAAGGTCAAGATAGCTGTCCAGGCCAAGACAGGAAAATCTGCTGAAGAGGTAGATGATCTTGTCGAGGATATGAAGGAAGCCAGGAAGGAAAGGATTCAACAGATGAAAGAGAAAGCCAAGGAAGCCAGGGAGAAGGCGAAAGAGATGAGGGAAGAGAGAAAGGAAGAAGCGAAAGGGATGGCCGAGGACAGAAAAAAAGCTCCCGGAAGGATGAGAGAATCCGCTGAAGAAGATGAGGCAGAGAACGAGACTCTGGAGGAGGATGAGCCCTCTGAGGGGGATAACTCCTCAGAATCCGGCGAAACTGACGAGGATGGAGTGGATATCGGCGGCGCAGTAGGCATAGGGAAACCCAAGAGCAAAGCGGGTGAATGAGCACTTCAATAACTCTCTCTTTTTCTTTTTTTTATTTAATTATCCTCTTTGATTATGCTCTGTTACTGTTCTGCTATGGTTCAAAGTTTCCTGAATTTCCTGAGAAGTCTTGTTATTATGAATCCTGATTCTTTCCTGAACTCGGCATCCGATTTCACAAGCTCGTCCTCGCTCATCAGCTTTTTGTCCTCCTCTTTAAGCTTGCTGTAATCAGGCTTTTCCCTCTTATTGAACGGCCACATATACACTCCCTCCGCTCTCCCTTCCGGATCAGGATGTGCCCTGCTTATTTAAATGTTTTTCCGGTAAATGTTTTTCCGGCTGAGGCAGCGATACTGGGTGCAGGTTCAGATGATGTAAGCTCCATCATCGGCTATCACTGCTTCCACCTCATCATCCGCTTTCAGATCCTTCAATGTCTTTCTGGAGTTCAGCACTCTGATGTCCTGATATGTCTCGGGATGAAGGACTTCCATATGAGGGTACATCTTGACGATTCTTGTCTTTATCCTGTCCAGCACATTATAATCCTGTTTCCTGTAATCAAAGCTTGTCTTCTTGCCTGTCCTGAGATCATGGCCTGTTGCTGATTTCCTCCCTATCTCTGTTATCCTGATCATCTTGCTGCCTGTGCTGACCGCATCGCCGACCTTGAAATCCAGCATCTCAAAGAGGACGTTTATCCTGTGTATCTCCCTGCTGGTCTGCCTGTCCCTTGAGTAAAGCTCCGGATTGATCTTAAGCGCTCCTCCGAATCTGTCCTGAAGCCTCTTTCCGAGGTTCTGGAGGTGTTTCTGGGATGTGAGGTAGAAATCGATACCGTTCTCCCTCTTTATTTCATTGGTTATATGCACTCCCTTATCATTCTGCTTCCTGACTTCATTCCTTATGAAATCTACAGCCTCCTGCGAAGGATTCCTCAGCTGCAGTACCCCCTCAAAATATTCCGTGCCTTTCTTTCCGCACTTGGGGCAGAGAGTCATCTCTATCCTTGCGGGGAGATAATACCTCTCATTTGGGGAGAATTCAACCTCCACCTCAAAATCATAGGAAAGGCCCGGCTTCCATTCCATCTCAGGAAGAAAAGGCCGGACCTTCACGCTGGCTCTGCTCTTGAGCGACTTCTCCACGACCTTCCTCACAGCATCATCCAGACTGCTGAATCTGGTCCACTTGTTCCTGAACAGGCAGGACCTGCAGTTTATGCATGCCTTCAATTTTATGTCTTTGAACTGCACAAAAGCCTCCTTGAGGGCGCATTCGCTGCACAGGACACCCTTTATCCCTTTCTTTCCGCATTTCGGACAGAAGCTCATGCGCCTGTTATGGGTGCAGGCCTTTATATTATTTTTGTACAATAACCCTCATTCTGGTCACGACCGCATCCGAAAATCATTGAGCAGAGACCACCAAAACCTTTATAATATACCCGCTTACTGCAATCCTGATGAAAAGAAAGAGAGCAGGAAACGCCCGCAGAGGACCTGAGAAGGCGGGAAACAACGGCTCAACAGGCAGTCTCCCAAAAAGACTCAGGAGGATCTGGGGCAGGTTCTGGCACTTCTTCTGGGAAGAAGACACACTGCTTAGCTGGATTGTCAACATAATTGTTGCTTTTATACTCATAAAGTGGATAGTATACCCCGGTCTGGGGCTGGTACTCCAGACAGATTATCCTGTCGTGGCGGTCATATCGAACAGCATGGAGCATGATAACGGCTTCGGGGAATGGTGGAGCACTCAGGGGGAATGGTATGAAGAGAGAGGGATATCAGAGGAGGATTTCACGGACTATATCTTCAGCAACGGCTTCAACAGGGGGGATATAATGATACTGCAGGGTGCTGAGGAGGATGAGATCAAGGTAGGTGATGTGATAGTATACAAGAGCTACATAAGGGAAGAGCCCATAATCCACCGTGTCGTCAGGGTGAACAAGACTGCGGGAGGCAGTCATTTTTACGTCACAAAAGGCGACCATAACGACAGGCCCTACCCTTTTGAGATAAGGATAAATCCTGATGATGTCTTAGGTAAAGCGCTGTTCAGGATACCCTACATGGGGTGGATAAAGATAACTTTCGTATGCGCTGTGGAGAACATCATTGGCCACGGCAATTTCATAACCTGTATGGGGGGTGCATAGAATGTTTTGTCCGAAATGCGGCGGAATACTGATGCCGAAGAAAGAAGACAACAAGAAAGTTCTCGCCTGTTCCTGCGGCTACAAGAGCAAGGACATATCCCAGGCGAAGCTCAAGGAGAACATGAGCAGGGACAAGGAAGTGGAAGTGGTGGAGAAAGAGGATGTTGAATCGATGCCTGTAGTGAACATCGAATGCCCCAAATGCCATAACACAAAGGCATACTTCTGGATGACCCAGACAAGGGCCAGCGACGAGCCCGAAACCAAGTTCTACCGCTGCACGAAGTGCAGGCATACCTGGAGGGATTACGGATAAACAGCCAGTCAGGACAGGAAGAATCCGGCCGAAAAGAGGCCGGCCGGAAAGAAAGCGGCGAGGGAAACGATAAGATACCGCAGGAGAAGAGTTTCAGGATAATAGTGAGGCCGAACGCGCCCGTCACAGAGGTAAAGGCAGTGGATGAGGCGAGGAACGCGCTGAGGGTTGATGTTGCCGCGCCTCCTGACAAGGACAAGGCAAACAATGAGGTGATCAAATTCTTCTCAAAGCTCCTCAAGAAGAAGGTCGGGATAATCCACGGAAAGAAGTCAAGGGAGAAGGTTCTTAGTGTGAAGGGATAGGGTTCTCTGATAAAACTCCCTGCTTCAGCAGATTTTCAGGAATAATTATCCCTCTTGATCCCCTCTCAATGCCCCCACATAATCCGAGACACGCCTGAAACCTCTCTTTCTGGCGAGCTTCCTCATTACCTTGTGAGAGTTCGATCCGTACTGCGCGGCCCTCTTCTTCCTCATGGCCGTCTCCCTGTCCAGGCCTTCTCTCAGAGCGGCTTCCCTTAGTATCATTTTCGTCTGGCCATGGCTTATCTTGTATCTTCCGGGAATCTTTAATGCGTATTTTACAAGATCTCTGTCAAGGAAAGGGAGCCTCAGTTCAAGGTTATTATGCATGGCGACAGTATCATCCCTGTATGTGTCCCTCTCATGCATCTTCAAAAGGCCTTTCAGGCATTCCTCATTCACACTGTCAGTTCCGTTTTTCTCCCCCTTATCCTTCCCGCTCTTTTCCCCTCCTCTTTTTCCGCTTTTCTTTTCAGCTGCCATAGCATGCCTCTCATAACCGCCGAATATCTCCTCCGATCCGAGGCCTGAGAATATGGCCCTGCAGCCGTCTTTTTTCGCCTCCCTGCAGGCCAGATAGAACGGCAGGGCCACGCCGATCTTCATGACATCATCATCCTCAATGATGTCCATCACTCTCTTTAGATGCTTCTCAATATCTCTTTCTTTTATCTTTACTATCCTGAGTTTGAGTCCGAGCAGTTTTGCGGCTCTCTTTGCATAACGCAGGTCCTCCGCTTCTTTCATCCCTCCGCTGCCGAAAGCTGCAGTGTAGCAGGTAAAGCTTCTGCCAGCACCGCGCATACCCTCTGCATATGCTTTTTCTGATTGCCTTTTCAGCAGCAGCGCAAGAAATCCTGAATCCACCCCTCCTGAGAAAAGAAGCCCGAACTTTTTTTCAGGCAGGCGTTTCATTACAGCTTCTGAAGCGAGTTCTGCAGTTTTTGTTTCTATGCGCTTCCTTGATGACCTCAAAACGGGCCTTGCGCTGAAGAATGCTCTTCTCCTGAAACTTATCTTCCCTTTGCTGACGTCATAAGTGAGCATTTTTCTCGGGTCCAGCTCTTTTATGTCCGTGAATCCCATCCTCTTCAGGGCCTTGCCTTCTGATGCGAACGCGAAAACACTCACTTGTCCTTTATTGCCTGATTCATCGTCAGTCTTATCATTAGTTTTATAATCAGTGAGATATGAACACCATAATGGCTTCACACCTATGATATCCCTTGCAAGGACAAGCTTTCCTCTGGTCATGTAAGCGAAGGCATACACTCCGTCAAGCAGCTCAAGGGTTTTATTGATGCGGCCGGCGCCGCTCTTCTGCAGGAGCCTGAACAGAGCTTCTGAGTCATTCCTTGCCTTCAGGCTGTGCTTCCTGTCAAGCTCTTTCCAGTTGTATATCTCGCAGTTGGATGTGAAAATGGAGGGGCTGCTTCTATTGTCCTCCCCTTCCTTGTCATCTCTCCTGAGAGGCTGCCTGACATCGCCGTCCATGGAATGCAGGCAATGGCCCAATGCATAATCATTGCCCTGTATGCTGCCTGTTTCATAAGAAGAGCCGTCCATCCCGCGATGCTCTATCTCTTTCATCCCTCTCCTTACCAAATGGAGGGCTTCCCCGCTTCCCGCAACGCCTATGATCCCGCACATGATAATGATTCCCGAACAATCCTTTAAAAACCTTTTGAAGCGCCCGATGATTTATTATTCGTCAGCAATCCGTCAGCGTATGGCGCAGAACCATATGAAAAACTATATAAATCAACCAGCCTTCGGCTTCCAAGGGGGCAATGGCAGAAATGGAAAAACAAAAAGGAAAACTCATAGTCATAGAAGGTACTGACGGGAGCGGCAAGGCCACCCAGTCAGCACTGCTCGCCGAGAGGCTGAAGAAAGAAGGGTATGGGGTGGAGATGATAGACTTCCCCCAGTACGGAAAGCCGTCCGCAAAACTGGTTGAGGATTATCTCAACGGCAAGCTCGGCGAGCTGGACAAGATCAGCCCTTATGAGGCAGCCAAATTCTATGCTCTCGACCGCAAGGAGGCGGCGCCCAGGATAAGAGAATGGCTCAGTGAAGGCAAGATAGTCATAGCAAACAGGTATCAGCAGTCCAACAAGGGCCACCAGGCCGGCAGGATAAAATCAAATAAGGAGAGAAAGGAGTTCATGGAATGGATAGACAGCCTTGAATATACAGAGTTCGGGATACCCAGGCCTGATAGAGTAATATTCCTTCATGTGCCCCCTCATGTATCCGAAGAGCTCATCACTGGCAGGGGCAACAAGAAGGACATTCATGAATCAGACATCCAGCACATGAGGGACACCGAGAGGGCATACATGGAGATAGCCCGGGATGAGGGGTGGGCAGTCATAGAATGCGCAGAGGATGACAGGAAGGCTGATAGCAGAATAATGCCTAAGGAGAAGATACACGAGATGGTATGGGAGGAAGTGGTAAGACTTCTAAAGGATTCGGGAGAAAATTGATGATCCAGAATGGCAGGGAAAGAAAAACAAGGGGAACAGGAAAAGCCAGGCGATGAAGAGCGGGGGAAGCAATGGCCTGTGTGTTTTTCTGAGCAGATGATAATCGGCAGCAGGGAAAGCAATGTGAGCATAATAACACTATGGACGCAGAAAGAGCCAATAGCAGAAAAACTGGACAGGGAGAGCTATGCGACGATAGGCCAGCTATACTCCAAGGCGGGAATCAATGCAGTGCTGCGCAATGTTCTTGCGAACCCATCCATAAGATATATCATTGTCTGCGGCGCTGACAAGTCCGGAAGCGGTGAAGCGCTGTTGAGTCTTGCAATGAACGGAATTGATGATAACCACAATATCTCAGGTGTTGAGAACGCGCACATAGAGAAAGAGATTCCCGCAGAAGCGGTGGAGGAATTCCGACGTAATGTTGAGGTCATTGACATGAGGGGGGTAACTGATCCTGCAGGGATCAGTCGCAGGATAAACAGCCTTGAGAGCAGAGGGCCATTTGCAGAGCCCAAGTTCTTTCCTGCGGCGAAGCCTGACCTTCCTGAAAGATACCCCACAGACCCCTCAGTCTTCAAGGTGCGCGCCGGCACGATAGGCATCGCATGGCTGACCGTCCTGAGCAAGATAATGAAGTTCGGCCATAACAAGAGGAGCCATCACAGCTCAGGCCAGAAGGAGCTCCTGAATATTGTGGCAGTGATAACAGGAGAGGATCCCGAAAACATAGCATGGTATGAATTCTTCAACTTCACAAGGAAAGAGCTGGAGGAGTATTACCCTCAGGTTCTGACTTCCAGGAGCATAAAAGGCATAAATTACACGTACGGCCAGCGCCTGATGGATTACAACGGCATTGACCAGATAAAGAGCGTGATAGAAAAGCTGAAGAAAGAGCCTTTCACCAGGAGAGCGATAGCAGTCACATGGGAGGCTGACAAGGATGTGTATAACAAGAACGCGCCCTGCCTCGACCTTGTCAATTTCATAGTGCAGGACAACAAGCTTTTCATGAACGCATATTTCAGGAGCCATGACATGTACAGGGGGTGGCCGCAGAACTGCTTCGCCCTGAGAAAGCTCCAGAAGCACGTTTCGGATGAGACAGGCATCCCTATGGGTGACATGACAATATTCAGCGCTTCAGCGCACATATATGAAGAGAACATCAATGAGGTCCAGGAGATCATTGACATGTATTATGAAGGGCCTGAGCATGAATGGGACCCAAGAGGGAATATGGTGATAGGCATTGACAGGGAGAACATGGAGATTGTCATATCCCATCAAAGCCATGACGGCCGGAAACTCGAAGAATTAAGGGGCAGCAGTGTGAAGGAGCTGGCGGGAAAGCTTGAGAAGCACCATACGATATCCCAGACAGCGCATGCGCTTGATATAGGATCGGAACTCCAAAAAGCGTATATTGCGATGAGAAACGGCCTTGAATACGTGCAGGATAACGATATCAAGATTTGACGATTAACCAATCATGATCTTAAATCAATCACACTTAAGACTCGGCCCATATGGCTGCAGGGCAGGTCATTCCTCCTCCCCGCTCCTGTCCTCGTCTTCCTCCTCCTCTTCATCAGAATTGAAGAACTTGTCCAGTTTCCTGCACTCCCTCTGCGCGTTGTAACTAACTGCCATTCATATCACCTCTTTACAGGCCTTAATGCATTGCCCTTTTTATTGTTTTTGCCGAGGGGGATGATGGTTCCAACATAACACGCTTTCAGCGCTTTTGGGCCGCGAATTCTGATTCATTTCCCCGTGCTGCCGAAGCCGTTGTGAGCCCTATCAGTGTCATCCAGAGAGTCCGATTCCTCAATTATAGGGGATGCCACGGGCTGTATCGCCATCTGAGCTATCCTCATCCCTTCCTCAATCCTGAAGTCCTCTTTGCCGAGGTTTATCATGACCACTTTTATCTCGCCCCTGTAGCCTGAATCAACCACTCCTGCCATAGTATGGACAGATTCCTTGGCCGCGATGCCGCTCCTGTCCCATACAAAACCTGCATGGCCCTCAGGTATCGCCATGCTTATCCCTGTGCTTATGACTTTCTTTTCCATTGGCTTGAGGACAGCGCACTCACAAGAGACCAGATCTACGGCCGCATCGCCTTGTTTGGAGTATGCGGGAAGAACTGCTTTGTCATTGAGCCGCTTGACTTTTAATTTCATATTATCAGAAGGGTGTGGGAATTTGTTTTTAAATTAGATTGAGATAAATAATATATGCTTGAGATGCTATTATAGGGTAAGATATCAGATATGGCGCGCAGAAGCCCGCATCCATTCATCATTCCTTCTGTTGGCTGCTTGGGAACTGTATGAGGGACACAAGGTGGTCCTCCACTATATCACCTGTCCCTGCATCGACTTTTATGTTGAGGGTCTTGAATGTCTTTGTGACATATGTTATATTGTATATCTGGCCGTAAGGGCTGAGCTTCTGAAGTATCACTATGACCTTGATAGGGATCTCGGCAGGGTACTTCTCCTTCTGGAGCTTGTCTGCTGTGGACAGCGCATCACCCACTTCTATATCCACGCTTTCCAGGTCAAGCCTATTGACTTCCATATCAGGCCTTTTGAAGACCTCCTCTTCAGACCTGATATCCACTTTCCTCTCGTCCTTCCCTGAGATATCAAAGGTCGTGGCCTTCTCATTCTCCTTGTTGTAATATCCTACCTGGAGCTTGTCCTCTTCATCCCCTGTCATGAAGAGTATGTATGAAAGGAAATTATCTTTGTTCTCACTCTTGCCCTTCCACTCCCTGAACTTATCATTCTTTTGCAGGGCCTCCACTTCTCTCTTCAGTTCCATGCATATGAGGTTTATCTGTTCATTTAAAACTTTTTTGCTGTGTTTTTTCAGAACATTTCAGAACAGCCAGACTATCATCCCGCTCATGAGCAGCATGCTGCCGAGATCAGCCACTGAGGTTGTAAGGGGGATGAGGAAATTGTCGGGATTCTTGTCCTTTTTGAATATGTAGACCCCTGCGGTCGCTGAAAGCCAGAAGATGAAGACAGCCAGGATGGCGGTTATCATGACTGTCACGACCAAAAGCTTGGCCACAAATACCAGTGTCAGGTCGAACCCTTTCAGCACTGAAGCTATGCTGGCCAGCGCGCTTATGTATACCGCGCTTATGAACGAGATTATGGAGAACAATATGAACAGGTTTCCTGCCTTGTGGGACTTGAATATGTTGCTCCCTTTCAGCTCGCCCATGTAAAGCATGGTTGAGATCCTTGAGGATATGACTGTACCGAAACCGCCCACCATGTTGTTCATTGCAGGCACCAGTATAAGGAAGGGTATCAGGACAACAAGCTTCTCGTTTATACTCTCCAGACCGACTCCACCTATGGAGCTTATGACAGAGGTCACTATCAGCAGTTTCCCGCTCTCATTCATTATCTTCCAGAATGCTTTCATATCCATCATGCTATCACCATCACAGCAATGAATAATGAGAGCATGCTTATCAGGTCGCCTGTGGTCGTAACGTAAGGCCCCATCATGTTATCAGGGTCATAACCTTTCCTGAAAAGCAGGAAGCCCATGGATACTGTTGAGGGTATCATCACTATGTTTGATATGATCCCCCCAGCCAGCGCTATCGCCACTATCCTGAAGTATATGACATCAAAATAGATGTATGTTGCAAGCAGGGATACAAGGCCGAGAACAAGGCTTATGAGCAGAACGAGCGAGAATGCCGCAAGGACGTTCTGCATGAGGAATGCGGAGCCGGAGCCTCTTATCCTCGGCTTTATGTGCCCCATATGCAGGGCAGAGCTCAATCTTGAGGAGAGCGATCCCGATATGCTGCCTCTCATCTCCAGGAAGCCGGGGATGAGTATGAGGAGGCCGGGTATGACAAGAAGATCCTCCTTGAGATATGCAAGAAGAACTCCCGCGAGTATCCCTCCTGTTATGGACAGCAGCTGTCCTGCGGATATCTCCCTGAAGTCAGAGTGAGCCATCGGTCAACCTCTTAAATTGCAGGCCCATCTATCAATCCTTTCGGCCTTTCTTTTCCTGGGCGCGTTTCTTGAACGTCCTGTCTCCATTGTAGGTCCCTACAGCGATAACCTCATCACCGGGCATCATCTTTGTGTCCTTATCGATGTTGAATATCCATGAATCCTTCCTCTTTATGCCTATGATGGTGGCGCCGGTGTCTGTCCTTATTGCGTTCTCTCCTATGGTCTTTTTGGCGTAGGGGGATCCTGCGGAGATCTTGGCTGTTATGACCTTCTCGTTGCTTTCCCTGAATATGTCCTTTATTATGTCCGGCCTTTTCCCTTCTGAAAGTTCCGCGATGTGGAGGGAAGCGTTGGCCATGTCTTTTATTGAGTCGAGGAGGTCCACTATGAACATCCTCTCGTCCTCCGGCTCTTTCACCCTGAAGAGCATCTTCAGGGTGCTTTCCTCAAGCATGGATACTTCCTTGTGCATCTCTTTCACCTTGTCCGCTATCTCCCTGTCCCTGAGAAATACAGCAGAGTAAGCGAGATCCTGCATCAGTTCTGTAAGGTCTTTCATCCTCAGAAGATTCTCTTTTATGTTCATTGGATCACCTCATACCTCATCTTGCGTTTTACAGCAATTTAATGATGCTGCCTGTATTTTAATGATATTGCATGTATTCTGGAGGGAGGATTAATAAAGGTTTTGATGATAGGGGTATCTTATGGAGGGCTCTTCAGAAACTCGACCATGCTTTGAATGCTCTTGTCCCTTCTGAGGATGAGATTGGGATGCCTGCCGTACCTGTTCTCTATCGCATTGAATATCCTGTTCTCTATCATTGCAGCCCTCAGGGAGTCGTAGCTGCTCATGTGCCTCCTGTTCTCGTCGGGTCCGTACACTATCAATCTTGTACCCTTTCCTTCGCACTCGGCGAGCATTGGTTCGATCACATCAGGGAGTGACTTTTCTATTGCTCCCTTCGAAAGCAGTTTCTGCACCCTCTCCTCTTCAGGCAGCTCGATGAACCACCTGCTTGGCTGGTAAAGTTTCATCGCGCCTATAGCTGCGTAATTGAAATGATCTAATGCTGTCCTGAGCTCATCAAACTCTGTTGATACGTGGTAATCAATCCCAGAATTGTACAATGTGCTGTAGAGCCTGAGGAACTTCCTTGCCTTCATCGGATCCTGGAACAGGGCAGGGAATACGCTGTATAGTGCATCAGGCGGCATGCCGAGGTACTGGTCTTCCCTTCTGCCTAGAAGCATGGATACCTTTCCGGGTGTGTTGTCCCCTCCATTGCCCCTCGGCTTCCCTCTCATCTGCTCAAGGACCTTCATGCAGTGTTCCATCATGACACGGCTGTCTGCTTCATGACTGTTATTGTCAATGCCATCATCAGCGTTATCATCAGCATGGAGTTCGGGGCAGACAGTCAGTAGGCTGTCAGGTTCCATACATGATACAGGGGTTTCAGGATATTTAAATGTTTGGGGTTATGCTGATGTTCCAGGCCACCCATGTTCAGCCCCAGCTTCGGCCCATCGATTGCGGAATCGTTCCATAACCTTTTTATACATGGAAACCAATAATATAGGTGTAAACGTTATGTCAGGGATAAACAGTCAGGGGATAAACAGTAAACAGGATGATGTTTGATGGGAATGATAGCGGACCTGCACGTCCACAGCAGATTTTCAAGGGGGACCAGCAATAGCCTCAACATAGACAATCTTGAGAAATATGCCCTCATCAAGGGTGTTGATCTTCTCGGCACAGGGGATTTTACGCATCCCGAGTGGATTAAAGAGCTGAAGCAGAAGCTTGAAGAGGACGGCACAGGCATATTGAGGACAAAGAATGGATATCCTTTCATGCTCCAGACAGAGATATCCTTAATCTACTCCCAGGGCGGCGCTGGCAGGAAGGTCCATATGGTTGTCCTTGCGAAGGATTTTGGTATAGTGGACCAGATAACCTCCGCCCTGAAAAAGCGCGGCAGGGTGGATTATGATGGCAGGCCCATATTCGGGATTCCATGCCCTGAATTCGTCGAGATGATGAAGGGTATTGACAGAAGCATAGAGCTGATACCTGCGCATGTGTGGACTCCATGGTTCAGCCTTTTCGGCTCCCGCTCAGGATTCAATTCTGTGAAGGAATGCTTCCAGGACCAGACAAAACATATCCATGCGCTGGAGACCGGGCTCAGCTCTGACCCTGAGATGAACTGGCGCCTCAGCCAGCTTGATCCTTATGCCCTTGTTTCTTTCTCTGACCTGCACAGCTACTGGCCGTGGCGCATAGGCAGGGAGGCCACTGTATTCGACACAAAACCCTCATATGACAGTATCATGAAAGCGATAAGGACAAAAAAGGGTTTGAAGGAGACGATAGAGGTCGATCCCGGTTATGGCAAGTATCATTACACCGGCCACAGGAACTGCAATGTCTGCCTTGACCCCAAAAAATCATTGGATAGTGAGGGTATCTGCCCGAAGTGCGGGGGGAAGCTCACAGTAGGTGTTCTGGAGAGGGTTGAGGAACTTGCGGACAGGCCTCCCGGCTACAGGCCGAAGGATGCGAAGCCTTTCAGGAAGCTGATCCCCCTCTCAGAGATAATCGCCCATATTCTTGGGAAATCCATAGCGACACAGGCGGTCTGGAAGGAGTACAATAACCTGATAAACAATCTAGGCTCAGAATTGAGCGTCCTGCTTGAGGCAGGGAAGGATGAATTAATGAGATTCACCGGCCAGAGGATAGCTGACGCGGTGATGAAGAACAGGGAAGGGAAGATCAGGATAAAGCCGGGTTATGACGGCGAATATGGTGCGCCTCTGTTCAATGAGGGGCGGCATAAGCCTTTCTCTGGACCTGTAAAAGGATTTAAGGGACAGAAACAGACATCATTGGGAGAGTTCTGATATAATATCCTGATACTGCTCTCTTATGCCCATTTCTGATATCATGATGATATATGCTGTTGTGATAAACTGCCCCCTCCCGGCCCTCCAGAGAGCTGGAGGAAAGTTTTTCTTATGTCCTTCGGCTTTTTATTGTATCCTCTGGCCATATCAACAATAATATAATAATAGAAAAAACAGAATGCCCCCTCCACCTTTTGCAAGGGGCACTGAGAGAACTTTACTTCTTTTTCTTTGTGGCCTTTTTCTTGGTTGTCTTCTTCTTTGTTGTTTTCTTAGCTTTCTTCATTGCCAAGTTTTTCACCTCTGTTTTCAAAAAATATTTTTAATTGCCTTTAATGTATTTTTTCTTTATAAATATTTCGATTTTTTGTCATGCAATGCTCTTGTTGGTTTTTTTCAGCCGCTTTTGTCATTCGCAGTCAGGGCCATGTTGTAATCCTCTGATGAAAAATGATGAGAGGGTTTAGAGGACACAATCCATAACATCACTCGCCGCATCACCCCCCGTCTCAGCAGCAGGTACTCAAAAATGAGTAACAAATCTTAAATAAAAAGATTGGATATCATCGGCAGAGGGGGAAACAATGAGGAAGATAGGGATCGCAGACACCATGTTCGCGCGCCATGACATGGCCAAAACAGCGGAAAGGGCGGTTTTTGACAGCGAAGAGAACATAAGGACAGAGCGCTATACCGTGCCGGGCGTGAAGGATCTCCCTTTGGCGTGCAAGAGGCTCATCGAAGAGTACGGCTGCGATATCGTGATGGCCTTAGGAATGCCGGGACCTGAACCCATAGACAAGACCTGCAGCCATGAGGCATCACAGGGGCTCATACAGGTCCAGCTTATGACCAACAACCACATAATTGAGGTGTTCGTGCATCTTGATGAAGGTAAGGATGACAAGGCCCTCTCCAGGATTGCAGAGGACAGGGTAAGGAAGCACACCTTCAATGCAATAGCGATGATGAAAGGAAGGGACAGTCTGGCACGATATGCCGGGAAAGGGTTGAGGCAGGGGCATGAAGACGCGGGCCCTCTCAAGCCATAAAATCAATGATTGATAAATCAAGAATCAGGAAATGGAGGGGTGATGGAGGGAAAAAATGAACGAGAGAATAGGGATAATTGTTTCGGATTTCAATGCGGATATAACCCACCTGATGGTCAAGATAGCGGAAGAGCACGTCAAGTTCATGGGAGCGAAGAATGTCCGCACTGTGAGAGTTCCGGGAGCATTTGACATGCCGCTCGCGATAAAGAGGCTGCTGGAGACCAATGTTATCGACGGCGTTGTTACGCTCGGAGCCGTGATTGAAGGTGACACTGATCATGACAATATAGTTGCGCAGAATTCTGCCAGGAAGATGGCGGACCTGGCGGTGCAGTATGACAAGCCGGTCTCGCTAGGGGTTACAGGCCCTAAGATAACGCACGCGGGAGCGGTGGAGAGGATCGAGGAGTACGCGAAGAGATCCGTGGAATCCTGCCTGAAGATGATCAGAAATTCCTGAATGGGTGCAGAAACTTCTGGGAATGAAACAGGATGGTAAAGAGGATGAAGAGCATGAAAAAAGAGGCCGGGAAGCGTAAACAAAAGCATGATCAGAAGGACTGCAGGCAGGACCATCATTTCATGGGCCTTGCTCTTGAACTCGCAGCAAAAGGCAAAGGCAGGACATCACCCAATCCCTCTGTGGGTGCTGTCATAGTAAGGGACGGAGAGGTGGTAGGCAAGGGCTACCACAAGAAAGCCGGCAAAGCCCATGCCGAAATAAGCGCGATAAGATCTGTCAAGGACAAAAGGCTTCTGAAAGGATCCACATTATACATAACCATGGAGCCCTGCAGCCATTACGGCAGGACAGGGCCCTGCACTGATGCTGCAATAAAAGCCGGCATCTCAAGAGTGGTCGCGGCGATGATAGACCCCAATCCTATATCAAATGGAAGGGGATTCCAGCTGCTCAGGAATGCTGGGATTAAAGTCAGGTCAGGGGTGAGGGAGGATGAAGCGAGAAGGCTGAATGAGGCATACATCAGTTTCATAACCACAAAAAAACCTTTTGTTCTGCTCAAGGCCGCCATGAGCATGGACGGCAAGATAGCCACAAGGACAGGCAGCTCTAAATGGATAAGCTCAAAGGAGAGCAGAAGATATGCCCATAAGCTGAGGAATGATGCTGATGCTGTGATGGTGGGAATAAACACAGCGCTCCATGACAATCCCAGGCTCACATGCAGGATAAGAGGGGGCAAGGACCCGCTCAGACTGATACTCGACAGCAGGCTCAGGATACCCCTTGACTCCAACATACTCTCCGACGGCAACGCGATGATGGCCACCACAAACCAGTGCGACAAGGAAAAGAAAAAGAAGCTTGAGGAGATGGGCATAGGAGTGATTGTGGTGAACAAGAGGGGGAAGGTGAGGCTGAAGAAGCTCATGAAAGAGCTCAGCGTAAGGGGGATAATCAATGTGATGATCGAAGGGGGTTCGGAAGTGGCTGCCTCGGCTGTGAAAGAGGGCATAGTGGATAAAGTTGTGTATTTTGTCGCTCCGAAGATAATAGGGGGCAGCAGGGCAAAGACCCCCATAGGGGGAAGGGGTGCTGGCGCGATGGAGGAGGTTCTCACCCTGAGGGATGTAGAGCTGAGGAAAACAGGTTGTGATGTGATAATTGAGGGATACCTATGAAGGGACTGCCTGTCAATATAGAGAGAGGAGAAGGAGTGAGATTCCCTTCAGAGCACGGCGAATTCACCCTCATCCCCTACATTGAGAGGCTCAGCGAAAGATGCCACCTCGCGCTTGTCATGGGACAGCAGGTAGACAATGCTTTAGTCAGGATACACTCTGAATGCCTGACAGGAGATACGCTATGCTCTTCAAGGTGCGACTGCGGCAGCCAGTTGAGAAAGGCAATGGAGATGGTAGGCAAGGAGGGTTCAGGAGTCATAATATATCTGAGGCAGGAGGGAAGGGGCATCGGACTGTGGAACAAGCTCAAGGCATACGCGCTGCAGGACCGCGGTTTGGATACTGTGGAGGCCAACCACCAGCTGGGCTTCAGGGATGATGAGAGAAGTTATGAGATAGCAGTTCATATACTGAAGGACCTCGGCCTGAAAAGGATAAGGTTATTGACGAACAATCCTGACAAGATAAAGGGCCTTAACGGAAGCATTGAGGTTGCTGAGAGGATACCCCTTACAGTAAGGCCGAACAGGCACAATGAGGCCTATCTCAGGGCAAAGAAAGAGAGGATGGGGCATGAGGTTTAGGAATATTTAAAAACGATAATGCTGTTCTTCTGATTATGGGAATCACTCCAAAAGTAATAGCTGTTTTCGGCACCTTCGACACAATCCACAAGGGCCATCTTCATTTCTTCAGGCAGGCCAGGGATGCAGCAGGTCAGGATTCAAGACTGGTTGTTGTCATCGCCCGCGATTCCAATGTTGAGAAAGAGAAAGGAAAGGCCCCAAAACACAATGAAAAGGAAAGACTGGCCAAGGTGAAAGAGCTTGACATTGTTGATGACGCAGTTCTGGGCTCTCAGGTTATTGACTTCAGCATAATAGATGAGATAAGGCCTGACATCATAGCGCTGGGGTATGATCAGAAGAAGCCCGAGGGATTTGATGCTCATATAAAAGACAAGGATGTAGAGGTTGTAAGGCTGAAGCCTCACATGCCTGAGGAGTTCAAGAGTTCTAAGATGAAAAAGTAGGTATATTATTTCCACAAAGCCGAAAACTGAAACATTTATGTAGCGAAAATCAGGGATTTTCTGGGTTTGTTAGACAAGCTAACAAACTTTCAGATGAAGGCTTTTGGAAAGCTTAAAAATCCGCTGTCAATACAATCGCCGTCAAACTGAAACAACAGAAAATATTTCATATTTTCTTAGTTCCAAAACCTTCGGTTTTGAAACCTCATAAAAATGCAAAGCATTTTTAGGACGCCAAAAATCTATGATTTTTGAGCGTTTAGGTTTCAGTCAGGCGATTGTGCGGATTTTTTTGATTTTATCTCTCTTATTCAGGCAGCAACAACAATGGATTCATACACGGTCAAAGCCTTCGGCTTTGCCCTATTCGTAAAGGAAAAAACCACACTGCGTATGGTTTTTTCCTCTACACTCAGTATTCATCCTTGTTGCTGCCAACGGGGCGGTGATGATGGCGCTGGCGAGGCGGGGGATGGTTGCCGAGCGTAGTGAGCGCAACTAAGGAAATCTCTGATTTCCTGTTCCCCCCTACGGGGTGGCGAGTAGGGCTCCGAACATAGTGAGGAGACCGTCAGCCGCCATAATCATCACCGCCAAAAACATTAAGAAATAATTACAGACCAATGTTGTTGCTGCCTGCAAAAGACTATTAGAGAACTACTTATTCAATAAAGTTCATTCACCATCTCAATATACATGGCATTTGACCACGCCTGCATGAGGCATCCCTTGCTCTGCATCTCACTGCTGGAGCTTATCTCAGCATGATGGCCTACCGCCCCTCCGAAAAGTATCTCTTGAGTGCTGGCCCTTAGTATCCTGTCTATCTCTTCCCTGAACTTCCTCTTGTTGAGCCTGTGCATGCATATCGCTGCGAGGTTGTTGAGCCAGTACCATGAATCACCGCGATGATAACTCCGGTCATTCTCTCCAGTGTGCGCACCGAAAAAGAGCGGATTCTCCTTGTCTATTGTTGATATTCCCCCCCACTCATTCCAGAGCTTCGGAAGGACTGTCCTGAAGCATTTTATCCACTGCTGTTTCGTCAGCAGTTCGGGATAGACATAGTATGCGATGAACACATTTGGCCTTATTGTATCGTCATTCGCTCCGTCCTTGAGGTATTTTCCGTTCCAGAATGTCTCCCTGACTTTCTTCATGAGGTCATTCTCGAGATGCACTGCCATGTTATGGCCTATATCATCATTGAGTGTCCTGCAAAGGAGTTTCATGAGCCGGTACATGCAGAGCCTCAGTGCCTGTATCTCGATCCTTATCCCCTCCCTGTCATCATCCTTGTAGGCGGTGTCCATCCAGGTCTCCAGCCTGCCGTTCACCGCGAAATCCTGCGCGGTGTGGTTGTTCCTCAGCTCATAGACCGTGTCCTCCACTTTCTTCTTCATGAACTCCAGATCCTCCTCAGAGAGGTATTCTGTTATCAGCTCTTTCCTGTAGAGCTCCTCAAAGAAGTCGTAGCATCGCTTCATCAGCCAGCCTATGGCATCAGCAGAGTCGAGATCAGAGCCTGGATATCTGTTGGGTATCCTTCCGTCATCCCTTATCTGTCTCAGCTGCCTGAAAAGTATCTCTTTCACTAAGTCATATTTCTCCTGGATCATCAGCGCTTTCAGGCTCACAGCCTCATCCCTTGTCCAGTACTGGAAGAACCACCACAGGCCTGCGTAGATCCCTTTCTTGTCCCTTATGGTGCTGACCAGATGGTCCAGTGATGAGCAGGCGGCCCTGTATGCCATGGTCGCCTTCGGGTCGTCGAACCCCCTGTTGAACTTCACATATGCCTGCTGCTTCTCCTTGACCTTCTTCAGGTCCTTTATCAGCTTATCGTTCTCTTTTATCGCTTTCTGCTTGTTCTTTGAGAATGATATGACCATGCGCCTGGCCCTTATCACTATTGCATTGTACACATGCCTCTCCCATGGCCAGGAGCCTCGTTCCTTGTCAAAAGGATATTGTACAGGAGAGAACTCATCTTTCTTACTGCACTCCTTGCCGTTGTCTATGACCACATAGACTATGTATTCCTTCTTCCCGTGGCTCTGGTCCTCCTGCTTGTCTGTCTTCTTGGTGAACTCAACTATTATCTTTCCTTTCTCGTTGTAGATCCTGTAATACCTGCCGAACTGCCTGCTGTCATACGCCTTCCTGACATCAAGGTCTATCTGTATATCAGCCTCCCTGCTCAGCTGATAGCCGATGGAGTTATGCATCAGCGGCATGAAAAGCGTTTCTTTCAGGCCGTCATCGCGCTCCCTCTCGATACAATAGAACCTGTTGATCATTCTCTTAACATCCCCTGAACTGAGAGGTGTTATGTTCTCCACCACCTTGAACATCTCGAAGTTGTCATTGAAGAATGCGCCCTGGTATCTTGAGGCAGGGAAATCGCTCAGGGAGAAGTAGCCGCCTATCTTGTTGGTCAGGATGAAGCTGGGGTTATGAGCCTTTCCTTCCACTTTTGACTTATCAATCTCATGGATAACATCAGTCATCAAGATACCCCCTTTTTTCCGGAAAAATCCGCATCAGCATACAAAGATGAGTCATAAAATAAAAATGCTTATTTATATAGTTTGCGATTCAGGGGGCAGGTCACTTTCCCATGCTTCCTTCCCTGTAGAATTTTGCCGCTTCTTCAGGAGGCATAGTGTTTATTATGGTGCCGTTGAACTCGAAGCCCGCCCATGTTGATAGCCTCGGAAGCACCTCTATGTGGAAATGGAGATCCTCTCCTGCGGGCGATTCATGGAGGACGTAATTGAAAGGCGCGTTGAGCTTCCTTAACCTGGACAGCACTCTCTTCATCATGCCCGCAAGGTCATTGAGTTTCGTTTCCCTCATCGATGTGATGCTCTTTATGTGCTGTTTAGGCAGGACCCATACCTCAAAAGGGAATCTCGGGGCGTAGGGTGCTATGGCTATGAAGCTGCGGTTCTCGAAACAGAGCCTTTCAGAGTCCTTCTCTATGTTGATCATGCAGCAGTAAGGGCAGACTCCCATCCTCTCCTTGTACGTCCGTGAGGCCTCTGCTTCATCCTCCACCACTGAGGGGATGTTGTTGTATGCTATCACCTGCGAGTGCGAGTGCACAAGGGATGTTCCCGCCTCTTTCCCCGAGTTCTTGAACACCTGCACATACCTTATCCCTTCAGACTTATGGAGCTCTTTTATCCTTAAAGAGTACACCTTCAATACCTCTGCAAGATCTTTAGGCGGAAGGTCCCATAGTTGTTTCCTGTGGTCGGGTGTCTCAACTATGACCTCATGCCTGCCGTAATTTGAGGAGGATGTGAAGAACTCATTCTCGGTATGCATCTCAGGGCTGCCTTCCTCGCTCACAGCAGCGAACTTGTTGGGGAAGACCCGTATCTTCCAGTCCTTTTTCCCCCTCTTTTTCCCTTTCGGCACCCTCATTATCTCAGGGGGAGTCTCATCCTCATTGCCGGGGCAGAAAAAGCATTTCTTCACGGGCTGTTTTGTGTTCTCCTGCCTGAACTCGTGGGGCCTTTTGCCTCTTTCAGTGGCTATTATCACCCACCTGTCCAGTATATAATCCTTCCTCATCTCCCCCATATGATCAATCCCTCCTCACTCTGCTGCCGGACCGGCATCCGATCTGCTGAAGTTATACTGCCTTCCTCATCTCCCCCAGACCGACTTGACAGAAAGGTCATGCGCCTTGTAATAATTGCTTATGAGGTCCTTCCAGTCTGCAAGGTTGGACGCTTCCTTGGCATGTATCTTCTGGTTGACCCTGCCTTTCTCATCAAGTTGCGTGTAGTTGTGCAGTATCTTTGTGAAATTCCTGATAATCTCTTCATAGGATTTGTGGAACCTCTTGAGTATGTAGACTCCGTTGTTCACGACCCCTTTCTGCATCAGGAACCTTCCGAACCCTCCCAGATCGGTTGTCAGTGAAGGGACGCCGAGCGCGGCGGATTCCAGAGGGGTGTAGCCCCAAGGCTCATAATAGCTCGGGAAGACTCCCAGATGGCATCCTGTTATCGCGTCGTAATAAGGGAGGTCTATGAGCCCGTCCACACCCGTGAGATATACAGGATAATGTATCACCTTGACCTTGTCATCCTCCTTGTTGTCCAGGCCTGTTTCCTCCAGCGTCCTCATTATGGCATCGTTCCCCTCATCAGGAAGGTTGTGGGTGACCATGAGGGGGTTGCCCTTCTTCATGAAATTCAGCCTTATCTTCTTGGCCTCAAGCAGGAAATCCTTGCTGAACAGTTTCTCCTGATGGAATCTCTTGAGGTCGTCCAGGGCCTCTGATTCGCAGGTCATGATGTTGTTGATCATCTTTTCCTTGATATCATCGATGTTCTCCTCAACGAAATCCTTTATCTGGTAATAATTGTTCTTGTTCAGGCTCAGTTCTGTCTTCGCTCCGTGGACCTCCCTCGGTATCCAGAAGAAAGCGACTATAGTCTTCCTGCTCTTCTCTTTCTTCATGATCTCATTGAGCTTTGCGAGGGCCTGGATGAATATATCTATCCCCTTGTTCTTGAATTCGTACCTGCCGACTATGAAGAACAGAAGGGTCTCGTTCAGGTCGAACCTGTAATGGGGGAAAAAGTAGTATGATATGAACTCCCTTATTATCTCCCTGTTCCTCCTGTGTTTTATCGCGCAGTCCTCATATGTGGGGAACTTGGAGATGCCCAGGCCGTTGAGCAGAAGTACGTCAGGTTTCCTGCCCAGGATTTTCTCCGCTTCGATGCCTGTTATCTCGCTTACTGTGGTGAATGCATCAGCGTTCAGTGCGCACGCCTTCTCTGTGAGGTGTTTTGCCTCCACCCCCAGCTTGTAGGCCTCTTGCTGGGGGTCCATCTTTTCTATCATCCCGTAAAGCGGCTTGCCGCTGCCCGCTATGCTCCTTCCCAGCATTGTCGCGTGCGTCGTGAACACATTGCCTGTCTTTATGCCCTTCTCCTTCCTCATCTTTTTGAGATGGAGCAGCATGAATCCTGTCATCCATTCATGCGCGTGGGCGACCACCTTCTTCTTGTTGTCCTTGTTGTTCCTGGAGCAGAACTCTTCCACCAGCTTTCCTGCTGCTGTGGACCATATCATCGGCTCTTCAAAGTCCCATCCTGCATTAATGCTGTCAATCTTATAATCATCCCAGTAATCGCTTTTGAGCTCGTCCTTTTTTGCAGCGAAACCGCTGAATTCAATCAGTATAACATTGGGCTCCCCTTTTATCTGCCATATCCCATAGTGGCATTTTATGCCTTCCTTGGCCAGGGCAGAGAACACTTTCCTGAATTCTGCAGGGGGTTTCTTCTCCATGAACACCTCCCTCGCTTTCTCCTCAATATAAGGGCCTATAAGGAAATAGTTGGAGTACTTCTCTTTCAGAAGGGCGGCCTTTGACGTTATCACAGTGTAGATGCCCCCTACCTTGTTGCAGACCTCCCATGAGGCTTCGAAGAGATAGTCAGCCTTTGTTTGCTTTGGTTTGCCGGCCATACTCCTCTGGATTAATCCTCTGCTTTAAATATTTTTGACATTACTATCCGATACTCATTCCTCTCTGCACCCTGTACGGGGGTTTCCTATTCCTCCTGCCAGATGTTATACTCTTTCTCCATGTTCTATACTCTTTGTTTATCCTTTCTGCCGCAGGATCACTCAAACAGCATCTGTCGGATTCTTATCCTTCCTCCTTGCCTCGCCCTCTCATATTTATAACCGCATCATTATAAACACATCATATATTTAAAATAGAATTACCATAAAATTAAAATGGCCATATAGAAACATTAAAATAATACCTACTTATGTTTAAAATAATTACATGGTGGGCCTATAATCTGGGCCAATTAGCCGCAATGTATCCAGATCATATATCCAGATCATTCATCAAAGTAAATCCAGAACAAATTTAAGCCCTACCATATGGCTAAAATAAACCTAACATAATTATGTTATGGGCTTATAGTAATATTTTTGTAGTATTATAGTATTATCAAAATAGACACACCATAAGGCCAAAAATAAAAAAATTTATAAATGAATGTAGTTTTTTGTATATTGGTCTATGATTATGTCAACAAGGGAATTGGCATTGTACGCATAAGCCGGCCACAGCTATTAACCTCTGAAATATTGGGGCATAGAAGATATTGAGGCACAAAAAAGGATAAGCATGAGTCCGAACAAGAGGAGATTCAGAGACATAAGGAATATTATCCTTGATAATCTTTCTACAGGACAGAAGACAATAAACCAGATAGCTTCTGAAACAGACATAAACTGGAAGACCGTGGACAACCATATCACCTACCTGATAGGGAAAGGGCTGGCAAGGGAGGTGTTCAGCAGCAAGTACGTAAGGATAATCGAGATAACAGAAAGGGGCTCCGAACGCCTCCACAAAGGGGAGACAGGCTCAATGTTCGAGAAGAAAGGCGAGGTGAGGATAGGGTGAGGGTGCTGATGTTCGGATGGGAATTCCCTCCTTACAACTCAGGGGGGCTGGGCACCGCATGCGAAGGGCTGGTCAAAGGCCTCTCAGAGAATGACACCCAAGTGATATTCGTCGCGCCCAAGACACCTGAAAGCCCGAAGGGAGGGAACAGCAACGTTAAGCTCATATCGGCGATGGGCAGCATAAAGATCAGGCAGATAGATTCTATCGTTACACCTTACATGGGGGCTAATGAGTATTCCAGGGAGATCGATTCCCTTCCTCCTGAGAAGATGGACCTGTACGGCAGGGACCTCCACCATGCGGTATATCTGTTCTCAAAGAGAGGAGGTATAATAGCGAAGAATGAGCTGGGCAACTATGACATAATCCACTGCCATGACTGGCTGACATACAGGGCGGGGATAGAGGCGAAGCGCATAAGCGGAAAACCGCTGGTTGTCCATGTGCATGCCACAGAATTCGACAGGACAGGAGGCAACGGCGTCAATGATTATGTGTACAGGCTTGAGAAGGAGGGCATGGCGAATGCGGACAGGGTGATAGCGGTGAGCAATTACACCAAGAACCTGGTTGTCCAGAATTACGGCATAGACCCCCGCAAGATAGATGTGGTGCACAACGCAGTAGAGTTCAATGATTACAGATTCAAAGACGCAAGGATAATCGACGGGATGAAGACAGTACTCTTTCTGGGAAGGCTGACGCTCCAGAAAGGGCCTGATTATTTTATCTACACCGCAAAGAGGGTGCTGGATGTGTTCCCTGATGTGAGGTTCATAATGGCCGGAAGCGGTGACATGAGCCCTTTTGTGGTGCAGAAGGCCGCGGACATGGGCATAGCTGATAAGGTCCTTTTCACCGGATTCCTCAAGGGGGCTGATGTGGACAGGGCTTTCCAGATGGCTGACCTGTATGTGATGCCCTCTGTCAGCGAGCCTTTCGGAATAACACCCCTCGAGTCGCTGAGGAACAATGTGCCTGTCATAGTGTCAAATCAGAGCGGCATATCAGAAGTGCTCAGGAACGCGCTCAAGGTCGATTTTTGGGACATCGACGAGACAGCCAACAAGATAATATCCGTCCTGAGGTACAGCGAGCTGCACGATGAATTGAGGGATAACGGGAGCGAAGAGATAAAAAGATTCAACTGGGGGCATCCCGCCAGGAAATGCATAAGAGTCTATAACTCCCTCGCAGGCAAAGCAGGGCCCCTCCCGAAAACACTGGCTTCATGATTGAGGTGAATATATCAGGTTTTGAAGAAAATGACTGAAAAGGATAACAAAAAACGGGGTGGAGAATAATGGTGAGCGTCTGTTTCTATTTCCAGGTGCATCAGCCTTACAGGCTCAGGAACTATTCGGTCTTTGATATAGGGAGGGACATGGAGAAGAAGAACAGCTATTTCGATAACAAGAAAAACATAGAAGTGATGCACAAGATAGGGAAAAAATGCTATCTTCCGATGAACCAGCTCCTCCTTGACGCCATAGAACAGCATAAGGGCGATGAGAAGGAGTTCAAGGTCTCATTCTCGCTGACAGGCACCGCGATGGAGCAGTTCGAGCAGTATTATCCTGATGTCCTGCAGAGCTTCAGGGATCTGGCGAAGACCAAAAGGGTGGAGTTCCTTTCCGAAACATACCACCACAGCCTCTCATTCCTCCACTCAAAAGATGAGTTCAGGGAGCAGGTGGACATGCACAGGAAGCACATAAAGAAGACATTCGGATTCAGGCCCTCGATCTTCAGGAACACAGAGCTGATATACAACAATGAGATGGCAAGGTTCGTGGAGGGCATGGGGTACAAGGGCATGCTCGCCGAAGGGTGGGACAACTGCCTCGGCTGGAGGAGCCCGAACTTCATCTACAGGCCTGCCGGATGCAGCAGCATGAAGCTGCTCCTCAAGAACTACAGGCTCAGCGATGACATAGCATTCAGGTTCTCCAACAAGGGATGGAATGAATGGCCGCTTACAGTGGAGAAATACATGGACTGGATAAATTCGGTAAATGGCAACGGGACAAACATAAACCTCTTCATGGACTATGAGACCTTCGGGGAGCACCAATGGAAGGACACAGGGATATTCGATTTCATGAGAAAACTGCCTGAAGCAGTGCTCAATCACAATGACAATGACTTCAGGCTCCCTTCAGAGATTATCAGGAAGCACAAGCCGGTGGGGGAGCTGGACGTGCCTTTCACCCTCTCATGGGCTGATGTCGAGAGGGACCTGTCCGCGTGGCTCGGCAACAGCATGCAGCAATCCGCCATACAGAAGCTTTACCAGCTGGAGAGGGACATCAAGAGACTGGGTGACAAAGAGCTCCTTGACGCGTGGAGGAAGATGCAGACCAGCGACCACTTCTATTACATGTGCACTAAATACTTCTCGGATGGTGATGTCCATAAATATTTTAATCCTTACGATAACCCTTATGACGGTTTTATAACCTTCATGAACATAATCAACGATCTCATACTCAGGATGAAAAAGAAGGACGGGAGCCTCTACCTCAATGAGAAAAAGCCATTGCTCAGTGTTTGAGAGGGGATGATTGAGGAGGGATGATAAAGGCCATTCATCAACAAAATATATAAAGCAGGCCGTCATTGGCATACAAAAGAGGGGTGTTAGATTGCCGAAAAAGAGAGCGAAAGCTAAAACCGCTTCAAAAAAAGGGGCGAAAAAAGGAAGGGCCGCAGGCAGAACAATGGCGGCAGGTAAAAGGCTTAAGGCCGGCAAGGGGGCAGGGAGTAAGACGGCCAAAAAAGCCGGAGCCGGAAGCTCTGCCAGAGAGCCGTCCACAAGGGCCCCTGCAAAAAAGAAGCTTTTCTACTGGGAGAACACTGTGCCTGAGCAGTTCTCATTCCATGCGCATGACGGAAGGACATTAAGGACACTCAAGGATCTTGCTGAAGCCCTTGACGACATGAGCGACGGGACATTCGCCCATCACGCGAACAGGGAAAAGAACGATTTCAGCAGCTGGATAAAGGATATAATGAACTATCATGATCTTGCCCATAATATGCTCGGGAAAAACAGGCCTGAAACAAAGAGAGCGATAATCGCGTACCTGAAAAAGCAGTCAGGCAGGAAATGAACTGGATTCCCGGCTGTATAGAAACAGTCATATCAAGTTTGCAAAAAAAAGAGGTGTGAAAATGGTAATGCCGGAAAAAGCAGAAGCCCTGCTGGAGGACACGAAGGGAGGGGATGATTTCAAGCTGCACATGGGATCTGACATAAAGAACCTGAAGCAGCTTGCAGAAGCCCTTGACATAATGGCAGAGGACACCTTCAGGCACCACGTCAGCGGGAAGAAGAACGACTTCGCCTCATGGATAAGGCACTCCATCGGCGACGAGGAACTCGCCAGGAGCATAGAGAAGCTGAAAAGCAGGAAGAAGATCGCGGAAAAGGTCAGGAGGAGGGTCAGCTTCCTCGAGAGGAAGAGAGGCCAGAAAGTGTCATGCCACAAGGACTTCCTGACATGCGGCGTGACTGATTTTGCGCTCGGAGTGGTTGTGGGCTTCATAATCGGGATGATAATAGCAGTGGTGATATGAGGCGATGATGCAATCCACAGGTATCAGCAGGGAAATGATGGGAAAATCAGCAGTATTTGCGGTGTCACTGCTCGTACTGGCATGCATCACCGCATGCACGAGCACGGAGGTGGTAGATCTCAATATGACATCCAACAACACAGTCAATACTACGAAGTTCACACCTTCTAACACGTCGTCTGACAGGACAGGGGAGGGCACCAACCGCACAGGTGAAAAAAGCATTCCTGTGGCGGATGACAGGGAAATAATAGAGGGCCTATGCACAGAGAAAGTGCTTCTGGCCATCCGCGGCTGCAGGTGGAGCAGTGATTCTGATAACCTCGAGATAAGCATAAAGAACAACGGATTCAGGAATGTGACCATGGCCTTCTATTTTTACGCCGATGGCCGGCAGGTAGGCAGCATGTTCAGCGAGAACATCTTCACCCCCAAGGAGGAAAAGACATACAATCTCCCCATGAAAGACCTGCAGGAGCAGTACGGGAGCATAAAGAAGATACACGCGACACCCATACTTGATGAGGGGGGGAAGATCACATCATGCTCCAACAAGAAGCTTCCGATTCTTGTTCAGGGATGCAGTTGAAAAAGCTTATGCCATTAGGGTGCAGGGCGAGGGCATCTAATGGGAAAGCATCAGGATAAAGGGATACATTGGGCAGGCCATTTATACTCGCGGACATCATGGATTTCAGTTCTGATGAGGGGGATGATTCTTCAGATGACCCTCTCAAGAACTTGATGCATCGCAGGAGATACGGGCTGGGGGATGAGGCTGAGCGCAACTTCCTGGCATACAATCCTTCAGGGTATGGCGGAAACGGCAGTTACATAATGAGAGATTTTATGGGGCAGTTAAGCGAATGCAGCAGCGGGCAGATAGAGGGTTTCATTGAGCTTATGTTCCCCGGCCATGGCGATGGCTGCGCTGACGGGAAGGGATTTGAGGATGATCTTGAGGGAATGATGAAGTTAAGGTCCATGGATGGGGTTGTCTTCTACAGCCCGCTGCTGAGGGACGGGAACCGCAGGGCCCCTCTGGATGAGGATGATATGAGGTTTCTTGAGGATAATTATATCCGCGAGGTCTGATATGAAACTATCTCAATGATAGGTGAATCGGAACGCTCATACAAAGAAACATTTTAGGATTCTGCCGGGCTTATTTGATTCCCTGCATGCCTCCCATCCCCTGCATCTTCTTCATCATCTTATCCATGCCTTTCTCGCCTTTCATCATCTTCATCATCTTCTTGCCTGACTTGTACTGCTTCAGAAGCTCCCTAACATCAGAGGTGTTGAGGCCCGAGCCTTTGGCGATGCGGTCAATCCTGCTGCCTGATATCTTGTCAGGCTCCTCCAGCTCCTCCTTTGTCATGGAATCCATTGCGAACTTCCATCTCTTCATCTTGTCCTCCTGCACATTGAGCATGTCCTGCGGGATGTTCATCTTGCCCATGCCTGGCACCATGTCCATGATTTTCGAAAGCGGCCCCATCTTCTTCATGGCCTGCATCTGCTCGTAAAGGTCGATGAGATTGAACTCTCCCTTGAGGAATTTCTTCCCCATATCTGCCGCTTCTTCCTCGCTCACGGCTTCCTTCGCCTTCTCGAGCAGGGCCTCGAGGTCCCCCATTCCCAGAAGCCGGCCCACAAAATTCTTTGGCCTGAACTCCTCGATGTCATCAGGTTTCTCCCCTGTGCCGATGAACTTGACCTTCGCGCCTGTGACTGCACAGGCAGCCAGCGCTCCGCCTCCTTTTGCAGTGCCGTCCAGTTTTGTTATGATGACTCCTGTGACTCCGCAGGCCTCATGGAATTTCTCTGCCTGTGTCTGCGCTGCCTGCCCCACATCAGCGCCTATGACGAGCAGTCTCTCCTCGGGGTTCACCCTCTTGTTGAGGCTGTTCAGCTCCTCTATCAGGTCGTCAGACAGGGCATCCCTTCCTGCAGTGTCTATCAGCACGATATCGAACTTTGAAAGCTCATGCTCATGCTTCTCATATATCTTTTCGGGGTCCTTCTCTTTCTTGTCAACGAAACAAGGCACATTCACGTCCTTTGAGACCTGCGCGAGCTGGTCAGGCGCTGCGGGCCTGTGCACATCAAGACCGAGCGTGGCTACCTTGTACCCCCTCTTGGAGTAGAACCTTGCCAGCTTACCTATCGTGGTAGTCTTTCCGTTGCCGAATAGCCCTACCATCATTATCCTGAATGGCTTTTTCTTTGAGTCAACCTCAATCTTTTCCTGCTCGCCTCCCAGGAAGCTGGAGAGCTCCTCATATACTATCTTCACCAGCCATTCCTTCTTGCTTATGGCTCCGGGAGCCTCCTCATTCATGAAGCGGTCCTTTATGCCCTTGGTAAGCTCAAATACCAGCTTGACATTCACATCGGCCTGCAGGAGGGCCTTCTGGATGTCCTTTACGAGCTCGTTCACCAGCTTTTCATCTACAAAGACCGATTTGGCCACCCTCTGGAGGGTGCCTTTCAATGTTGATCCCAGCTTTTCTAGCACCATTCTGTCCCTATGTGGAGGGGTTTATAAGGGGATTTTAAGGCCCTATTCCTCCAACAGAGGTATTCAGAAGGAGTATTTATAAATGTTGCTTCCACTCCAGCAAAAGAAAGCTTTTTATAATAGTTATATCTAAATCCCTTCAATTAACAGATTTGATTATTTGGGGGAATAATAATGACCAAGAGGATAGGCGGACCGAGAAGGGGCACAAGAAGCACCCTGAAGAAGAACATCAGGAACAGGGGCAAGTTCAGCATCAGGAGCTACCTGCAGGAATTTCATGCTGGTGACAGGGTGGTCCTGGCTGCAGAGCCCGCTGTACATGAAGGGCTGTATCACAGGAGGCACCATGGAAGGATGGGCACAGTGCAGAACAAGAAGGGATCATGCTATGAGGTCATGGTGAAGGATCTCAACAAGCAGAAGACTCTCATAGTCCATCCGGTCCATCTCAAGAAACTCTGATTCCGGAGGTAAGAAAATGAAAGTGATTTCTGAAACACCTATAACAATGGCAGAGCTGAAGGAAGACCTCTCCAAGATAAAGGAGAGGGACGGAGAGGTCAATTTCCGGGCAAACAAGACAGATGAGTACATCAATATGTTCTCTACACTGGACATGAAAAAGGCCGAGGAGCTAAAATCCAAGATACAGGCTCTGGAGGTCCCCAGGCTGAAGGATGAGCACATACTGAAGATAGTGGATATTCTTCCCGGCTCAGCTGATGAGGTCAAGTCAGTGCTCCAGGGATTCACTATTACCATCAATCAGGATAACCTGAAAAAGATAGCTGATGCTGTCAGCGAATACAAAAACAATAAATGAATGGGTAAAATGGGGTCCTTATGGCAGACGAAAAGGTTAAAGAGGAGTATGCAGTCGTGCTTGACTTCCTTCAGCATGGATATCCTTTTGACAAGAGGCCGTCCCATAAGAAGACACCCATAGTCCAGGCAGTGGGCAAGAACCATTTCACGCTTCTTGAGCTCGTCCCGAAACAGGGAGTGTTCCTCCAGCCTTATGAGGAGGTCTACATAGGAGAGGACAAAAGGGATAAGGTCCATCACATCTCAGGCAAGCTTGAGATAAACAAGCTTACAGCGACAGCGAACTCAGAGCTTGAGCATGTGATACATGAGATGATCACGAAGAACGAGAAAAGATTCGTGGATTTCTTCAACAATGCATCGCCCATAACCATAAGGATGCACCAGATAGAGCTCCTGCCGGGCTTCGGGAAGAAGCACATGGTGGAGATACTTGAGGAGCGGAAAGAGAAGCCATTCGAGAGCTTTGAGGACCTCAAGAAGAGGGTCAAGCTGCTTCCGGACCCCAAGAAGGCGGTTGTGAAAAGGATACTCCAGGAGATAAAAGGCCAGGAGAAGCACAAGCTGTTTGTCGGGAGATGAGCAGGGTTCTTATTAGGCAAGCTCACTTATCAGAAATAATTATTGGTGACCGGAGGTTCATCCCCTTATTATCCCATACCCTATGAGCCTGAACCTGTTGGATATCCTTCTTGATATGGCCACCTTGGACCCTTCCTCAGCGCAGACCGCGAGCTTGAGGCTGCAGGTGCATGAGTTCTTGCCCAGATCCGTCACCGTTCCCACTGTGGCTGCGGAGTTCACATTGAGCATGAGCAGCTCTCCTTTCTTTACGGGCTCGACATCAAGGTCATGCCTGGCTCCGACGACCCTCTCCAGGAGCTTTGTCTCGAGCTTTATGCTCTCCCATACAGGGGGCAGCTCCCCTTTGTGGCCTGCCACAGAACCCACCAACGCGTCGGATTTCACTGTGGCTGGATCAAGTGTGGTGAGGACGCCTATCGAACCGCCTGCAAGGGCCTCCTTGACATCGCCCCCTCCTGTCTTTATGGCTGTGATCCGTGTGTTGATGGGGTGGTAAGTGACCTTATTCTCCTTCTCCAGCCTCCTGCCGGGTTTCAACTCGATCTCGTCGCCTACAGAAAGCTTCCCTCTCACTATGGCGCCGCCTATCACCCCTCCTGTCATAGTGGTGGGGTCTGAGCCCGGCTTGTTTATATCAAAACTTCTGGCTATGAGCATCAGAGGGCTCTTGCTCTCATCCCTCTTCGGAGTGGGTATGTATTTCTCTATAGCTTCGATGAGCACGTCAATGTTCACTCCGTGCTGGGCGGATATTGGTATTACGGGCGCATCCTTGTATGCTGTTCCTGAGAGGAAATCCTTTATCTCCTTGTGGTTCTTCATGGCCTCTTCCCTGCTCACCAGGTCTATCTTGTTCTGGATCACGATGACATTCCTGACACCCATTATCTCGAGCGCCATGAGGTGCTCTCTTGTCTGGGGCTGAGGGCATGATTCGTTCGCAGCCACCATCAGCAATGCTCCGTCTATTATGGTGGCTCCTGAGAGCATTGTCGCCATGAGGCTCTCGTGGCCCGGCGCGTCTATGAAGCTTACCTTTCTTGCAAGCTCGGTCGGAGCGCCGCAATTGGCGCACTTTGTTTCCGCTGTATAAGGGCTGCCGTCCTTGCACTTGGTGCATTTCCTGAAATCAGCATCAGCATAACCCAGCCTTATTGTGATCCCCCTCTTCATCTCCTCGCTGTGAGTGTCAGTCCATTTCCCGCTGAACCTCTCGGTGAGGGTGGTCTTTCCGTGATCCACATGGCCTATGAGGCCTATATTGACCTCCGGCTGGCCGCTGTCCCCTGCTTTTGCGGCCTTTTTACTGCCTGCCGGCTTATCCTTTTTCTTTCCGGCCTCATTTCCATCAGATTTCTTTGGCATGGGCATTACGGAAGGTGTGTCATTTATAAATTTATTCGTCTGTGCTTCCCGGCCCGTCAATATTCATGCAGTTTCAGGCCCTGTGATAGAAAAACTATTTAAATGCCTGTTCTGAACAGTTTTTAAACATCTGAAAGAGAGGTAGTCCCATAATGGATGATGATCTGAAGAATAGGGTGGGCATGGGTGTAGAGGAACTGATCCTTATCCTGCTTGTCATCGCTTCTGTCGCTGAATTCCTCGGTGTGCTGCCTGCTGATTTTGATTATATGAAGAAGATCCTCTCATGGGCAGCCCTCGGATACCTCCTGTACAAGGCGAATCTCACAGAGGTATTCTTCGGATACAAGGACAAGATGATAGATCTGGGGCTCATAATAGCTTATTTCATGCTGGTCATGAAAAATCTCATATCCTACTCAAGGTTCGCTATGGGGGAGCTCTCGGAAGCAGGGAGTTCATTCCTCATACCCTTATACTCGTTCATAATCGAGAATGCATCCTCCTTTGAGATGGTTACTTTCTGCATAGGCGGAGGCATCATCCTCCTGCTCGCGGCGCTCAACATCTTCCTTAATGTAGAGATAAAGGAACCAAGCGTGATGGCAATACTGTTCAGGGAAGGGCCATCACCTTCAGCAGGCGGCAGGATACTCAGGGCGCTGGCATCTTTTGCGATATACTCCTCTTTCTTCGTGGTGGTGTTCAACCTGCTCATGGAATGGCTTGGCTGGGCTGTGGATTCCACCATAATAGTGGTGGCGATATTTGTCTATCTTTTCCTCTTCATGAAACACTACCGGAAGTTCGACACCCAGTCCTTCCTCTTCAGGGTGGGGGATGTGTGTGAGGACCTTTATGCAAGATTCATCGACCTCTTCCATTCGAGGAGAACACTCATGATGGGTGTCAGCGGGCTTCTTGTGCTCCACCTCCTGACTGACATAGGCAATTTCATAATACCTTACATGATAGGGAAGGAGATAAATTATTTCTCCACACTGGGGGCCGGCCATAATGTGATACCCTACCTGCTTTCCATAGATATGGGCATAGCAGGCAGCGCAGCATACAAGCTGGCAGTGCTTCTTGTCTATGCGCTCAACATTGCAGCAATAATACTCCTGCTCGCAGGGCCCGCTTTCATATGGTACGAGATGTACATGGAGAAGAGAGTGAGGATTCCGGCGCCTGTATACGGCCTCTTTTTCGCCTCTTTCTTCACATTCCTTGTTTCGCCCCTTTTCAGGCTGCAGAGGATAGGGATTGAGGGGGTTTACGGGGTTGATATCATGACCAGGACCATAAGCGTTTCAAACTCAATGATGGTGATGGCAAGCGCCCTTGTCATTGGGGTGACGATCTGGATACTGGGCTATAACCACATAATCCGGACCATGATGAGGTATATCACCCTTTTTGCAGTGGAGATATTCTTCGCTTTCTACATCTACCTTTTCTTCACGGACCTTGCGGGGTTCTACATGGATAAGATCTCCTCTGTAGAGGGATATTTCATATTGTTCTATCTCTTCGTGTTCCTTGCCATAACATCCCTCTTCTATGTAGGGGGCATAGCCCATTTCATATACAGCACCATAAGGAGCGTGACCAAAAACTTTATATAGGCTTAAAGCTATTTCAGCTTCAAAAAGAAGGTGATAGATTGTTCAAATTCGTCTGGGACAAGTTCAGTAAGACCACCCTGTTTGAGAAGATGCTTCTCTTTGTGGGTCTTGCGATCAGCATCCTTGGTTTCTATCTCATAAACAATATGTACCTGCAGGAGGCAAGAGTCACATGGTCGCTCATACAGGCCGCTTTCCTCTACCTGCTGCTAATCTTCATCGTCATACTCACTGACAGCAATGAGAGCATAAAGGAAGAGCTGAAGATTGTCATAAAGGAGCAGTCAGAGGAGACGAAATACCTGAGGGAAGTCGCCAATGACCAGCTTGAGGAGATAAAACTGCTCAGGAAGCAGATGAAAAAGAAATGAATCATTTTGTGACTGGCAACCCCTCCCCGCTCATGAATCCCTCTTTCTTTATCTCATCCACTATGTAGTAAATGTCCTTGGATTCTATGTCAAACTTCTCGTCCATCCTCTCCATAAACTCCTCGAGCTCCTTTATATGCATAAATATGCCCTCCACAAGGAAGTCGAAGTTGTTGTTTATCTTGTACACTGAATTGACACTCTCCTGCTTCGAGAGGAAGGACTTCAGCTCATCCCTCTGCTCCTTCTTCACCTTCAGCATGAGGTTGGCCCTTGTGGTATAGCCGAGCCTGCTGAAGTCTATGATGGCTGCGTGCTTCTTTATCAGGCCGTTCTCATGCAGCTTTATCCTGTCAAACAGTGTGGAGACAGGAATGCCGGTCTCACGGCTCATTGTGGTGAGATTCTTCCTGGCGTTGCTCCTCAACTGGGTTATTATGACCATATCCCGGTCTTTCATGGCGTACACCTCTTTGTGGTTTTTTTTGGTTTTTTGGGATGTTTTTTGCGTGATGGTATTGTGGTAAGGGTCATATATTATGGGTGTAGCCCATTGTCTTTCCTTCTTCTTCCCTGTGGTAGTCTGTTCCGCAGGTCTTTATCAATCCATACCTGTCTGCGAGATCATCAAAGTATTTTGTCTGCTCTTCAGTGTGTTTTGTGGAGCGCACCTCTATGCCTTTTAGCCCTGCTTTCATGAGATCGCCCACAAACGAATCTATGTCACATTTTTTCATTAGCTTTCCCGGATGTGCAAGCACTGCCACCCCTCCATAAGAGTTTATGAGTGAGACCGCCTCTTCAGGTTTCATCACCCATTCATCTGAATAAGGGATGTCATACTCTTTTGTTTCAGTAAGTTTTACCCCTTCCTTATGGCTTGTGATATAACCTTTTTCCATGAGAACCTTTATTGCGTGATTCTTTGATGTGAAAACTCCTCTCCTAAAACTTTCGGATTCCTCTATGCTGACATCATACCCTTTTTGGTTCAATATCTCTATCTGCTGGTATGTCCTTTCTGTCCTCCCTTCCTGGGTCTTTTTGAGGTCATCCTCTATCCCTTCTATATCCTCAAGCGATTTTACGGGGAAACAACCAAGTATATGCACGCTGCTGCCGTTCCTGGCTGATATCTCAACTCCAGGGACGAGGGTGATACCTAATTTTTCGCTCTCCTGCAATGCCTCTTCAAGCCCTGAAATTGTGTCATGATCTGTTATTGCAAGGGTCTCTACGCCCTGCTCATATGCCTTTCTCACGACTTCAGCCGGCGAATAATCACCATCAGACATGTATGTGTGCACATGCAGGTCGATTTTGCTTTCCATAATCTTTTTTTCTTTGTTTTGGGCCATTATAATCACTTCCGCTGTTTTCGGAATAAATACTATAATGTCGAAAGATTTATATATAACTTTCTTATATTTAATATATAACAGAATATAATTATATAACAAGGCAATTTTAATATAAAAGGTGGATCAATGAGGAGAAAACTCGTGAAACAGGGCAGGAATGCTTTGACTGTTACTCTGCCTACAGCATGGCTTGAGAAGAATAATCTCATGTCTGGCAGCGAAGTTTTTCTGGAGGAGAGAGATCATGGGCTTTTGGTATCAGGCAGAGAATCCGCTGGCGGTAACAAAAAAGATGTTAGCATAAAAGGAATGGACCCCATGATAAAAAGGATACTTGGAGCAATATACAAAGCAGGCTATGATGAAGTGGATGTGACCTTCGATACAGCTAAAGAGCTTGAAACGGCGCAGGAAGTCATCAGAGAGGAGTTCATAGGTTTCGAGGTAACACAGCATGGCAAGCATACCCTTAACGTGAAGAAGGTCTCTTCTATTGATATAGAAGAATTCAATACCATGATAAGAAGGATGTTCCTCATAATCAAGTCAATGGCTGATGACAGCTTAGATGCAATCAATAATGATGATCCAGATTTTATGAGGATGATTATACTCCGCGACAAGGATGTAAATAAAATAGCCGATTTCTGCAGGAGAGCGCTAAATACCTCGGGCCACCTTATAGAAGGCAGAACACCTCCATTGTACTTTATATCAGAGCAGCTTGAGAAGATAGGGGATAATTACCGTGACTTATGCAAGTTTATGATAAAAAAGAGGATAAAACCATCTAAAGAGGTCATGGGCTTTTTTTCAGAAGTGAACAGTTTCTTTGAGATGTTTTACGAGCTCTATTTCAATTTCAGCCTTAAGAAGATGGCTGAGTTCGGAAAGAGAAGATATGAGCTAGTCGATGAATCAGAGAAGATGATTGGCTTCGCATCAAAAAATGAGTTGATGTTCCTTTTCTATATGAAAGAGGTAATCGAGAACACCTTCGACATGAATGGTCCTCTCATGGCTGCTAAACTATAACATTCTACCGATAGACGAGAGGGGGGTGACCATCTCTTCTATATCTTTTCCGCCTTCAGGTCCGATATACTTCTCATAGAGACTCATATCTTCCAGGATGCTCATTGTCCACCCAATAGCCTTATCAACATGGAATCTTCTGGCTTTCTCAGCCCACTCAGCTGTCTCTCCTCTTTCTTTTGAAACAGTTAAATCCCTGCTTCTGTATCCTGCCATCTCCATATGCCTCTGGACAGCACCAAATGGTAGGAAAGGATTTAACAAACTGTAATCATCTCCCCAATATAACTCTTTTATCTCCTCCTTCTGCTCTTCATCAAGGTATTCACTGCTGAACTCACAAAGATTAACAAAAAAATAGAAAGGAGGCATCATCTCATCATTCTCAAAGTCAATCTTTCTCACTCTGCGGTCTTTCATAAAATTCATGAGATTGCTGTCTGTGTATGCTTTTTTTGGGAGCGGTGTGATTGTGCGTCCGATAACATCCATCCCTCTCTCAACAGACATTCTCTCTCCATCGCTTATCAGGGTTCCGCTCCTTTGGATGAACTCAAGCGATTGACTGGATTTGTCTTTAAAGTAATTTCCAGGGAAGTTTATACAGTCTTCAAGTCTTATACTTCCATCCCTGTAAGAATCCATCATCCTGTCCTCTATATCCCTGAGGAGCACAACTGCGCTTTTCAACTCCTCAAAAAACCCATCTTCTCCTTCATGAATCATCTGGTGGAGGTTTTTTCCCTCTATATATCTTAAGAATATATGATAATGGCCGTCTGAAGTCAGGTCACAAAGGAAATCAGAAATCCTGTCGCCAAAATAAGGCTTCAATGCTCTTATCTGCTCTTTTTCTACTCTGAGCCTCTTCTCCTGCATGTTCCTCTTTATGGCCACCAGGTTCTGTATGTACTTGTCAAACTTATGCAATAACAACTCATTCCGGAATTCACCTGCGATACTGAAATCCTCTACTGATTTTCCCTCCAGAAGAATGGCCCCGCCCTCCGTGTATTTCTTTTCAGCCTCTTCGTCCCTTCCAGTATGTTCCAGCATCTCACCATGAAGGAAGAATGGTTTTGGGTCATCTTCACAACGCTCCTCAGCATCTTCCATGGCCTGGAAAGCCATATGCCTGCTTGGAAGGCGCCAGTGCAGTGCTGCAAGACTATAATAATTTGATTGGTCAATAGGATTCTTCCTGATTTCTTTCTTAATCTTTTTATATTCCATGATATGGGGGTTTACTATAAACCTTAATCTATCAAGAAATTTTTTTATCTGTGTTTCATCTCCTTTGATATTGATTCCTTTTGAATAAGCCCTCAGAACCCAATCCATCTTTTCATTTTTTGCGTAAATATCTCCCAAATCAAAAGCCAAATCTCGCTTAGGATTTATTTTTAATTTATTCTCCAAGATATCTTCTGCTCTTTTGTAATCTTTTTTCCAGTAAAGATAACTCACTTTTATCTTTTCCCTTGATTCTTCTTTGTATTTGGGGTTTAAGAATAAGTCTGCAAACTTAACTGAAAAAAGAGTCGCAATATAAATTCCTGCCGTCCCTAATATCATTATTGGAAGGTAGTTTTTGGTATTGTACTCCAGTGTTGCCTCTACTTTTTTTGTTAATTCGATATAAAAATCAACTCCCATATCTTCAATAGCTTTTTCCTTAAAACCATCATCAAAATGAAGAAGTTTAAAAGGTTTATAATAGTCTTCATAAAACTCTTTAATAAGATTAGTGTACAAGAATTTGGATGTGATTAACAATGAAGTTGATTTTGGATGTTTTAGTAACCAGAGCAAAGGGTTTTTTGTTTTTTTGTAAACATTTGAACTGGGTTCAGTTTCTTCTAGTTTCTCGCCATTTTCTTCAATCAACTTGTCAACACTTCTATGATTCTTATCTTCAGCTTTGTAAAGGAAGCGATGCATAATATTGTCTAAAACTCTGTAGGATACAAAACCAAGAGCGATTGAGTTAAGGAGATTTAGATAAAACGGGCTTTCAAAAACTTTATCACTCCAATCATTAATGAATGTTGCATTCTTAAAAAATATTTCATAACTTATTAATGTGGTCCCAGCGCCTAGTATCTTTGGAATCGTTTCCCTTATCCTATCCTCTAAATCTTTCTCCTTTGCCTTCTCTTTCACTTTTCCTAACAGTCTGCGTACCCCCATAA
This sequence comes from Candidatus Woesearchaeota archaeon, assembly GCA_046484055.1. GTDB lineage: Archaea > Nanobdellota > Nanobdellia > Woesearchaeales > UBA12501 > JAWOBY01. Next base: position 65,662 of record JAWOBY010000048.1, read on the forward strand.
CAGCTACGGACCATACAACATCCTTATAAACCTTTTCCAGAAAAAGCGATTATTGTGATCCTTTCGTCACCATACCCTTACAAAAACTAACTCACTTTCTCCTCAATTGCCCTCTTGGCCAGGACTTCCTTGGCCGCTTCGATGAAGGCCTCTTCGTTCTCGTTCGGTATCACGGCCCCTGCGGCGAACTGGTGGCCTCCGAATTCCCCTCCCGCCCTTGCTGTTATCTCCTTCACGATCTCTCTCAGGTCTATGTCCTTTATCGCATTCCTCTGGTTGGCTATCCTGAGGGATACTTTTGTGGTGCCGTCAAGCGCGTTCGCGAGGGCCATGACCAGCGTGCCTTCCTCCAGGCTGTTCCCTCTTGTGAGTATGGATGCGGTCGTACCGATGATGGTTGAGGGTATGTTCTCTCCCGCGTTTATTATTATGTAGCCGTCGCCTTTCATAATCTTTTCGCTGTTGTCCCTGTACCAGTTCATGGCCTTGACTATCGCTTTCTTGTACTCATCAAGCGTCCTCATGGCCCTCTGCCGCGATTTTTTGTCGCACAGGCAGGCGCCGATGCCTACTGAGGCCTTGTTGAGCCTTCCGCAAGCGTTGAGCAGTGTGGAGAATTCCTTGGCATCCCTGAAGGGTGTCCCTCTCTCGCCATTCAGCAGGGTGTAGGTGAATCCCAGGACATCCTCCGGCTTTTCCTCACCGTTGCGCTTCATTATTACTGAGGCCACGAGTCTCTTCATCTCATCCCTTGTCAAATCCCCCAATTTCTTCCAGTCATTGCCTTTCCGCGGGTTGATCCCTATCTCCTGCAGGAACTGGAGCGCCCTGCTCTCGTTCCCGCTGACTCCCGGTATGTATGGGTCATTGCTGTATTCGAGGACCTTATGCACCGGCCTGGTCTGGGAGCCGAATACCCTCAGGCCTTCCTTGACCTCTATCTGGCCGTTGTCTATCGCTTCCTGCAGTATCTCATCATTGAGCTTTCTGAATCCTAATTCCTCCTGAACATCGCCTATGGCGCCCAGAATTCCGAGATATGCGTTCTCTTTATTTGATTCATTGAGGGCTTTCGCGAACAGGTATACAACTCCCGCGCCGGCTATCTCTTTCCCTCCGTCAATGCCGGACAGGGCGGGATTCACGAACATGATATTGTCCTTCTCCCTGACCGCCTCTGCTTTCTCCTTGCTCACGTCGTGGTGGTCCAGTATCAGGATTTTCCTGTCACTCAGCTTTTCAGCGACCTCGTCCGCATATTCTGAGGCCAGATCAGTGAAGATAAAGTATTCATAATCCTCTTTCGCGAGGCTTGATACCAGGTTGCTGTTGAGCTGCGGGACTATTGATATGGAATATGTGGTGTTCTCCCTGTTCAGAGCATTTATTATTATGGAAGCAGCAGCTATCCCGTCCGCGTCAAGATGGCTTATTATCCTCACAGGCCTGCCGTCACACTCTTTTTTGAACTTTCCTGCCGCGGCGGCGACTGATTGTTTGAACCCTTCATAATCCAAAGATATCACCTGGATGCCGGGGGGAGGCATATTTTTATTATTTGTGGTTTTCCAGACTATGTTTGCTGAAGATAATCAAGAGCTTATCATAATGAATAAAAAAGGAAGGAATGTGGAATCATTCCACATAGAATTTTATTGATTCCGCGTCGAATTTCCAGTCCGCAGGCAGTACCTTGGCTTTCTTGTAATACTCCGCCATCCTCTTGATCTTTGACTGGGTGAGCTGCAGTCCCCTCAGGGCTGTCTTGTCCTGCTTGTTCTCCTCAAGATGCTTCCTTATGTTCACGCTTTTCTTTATGAGGTTCAGGAGGTCCTCAGGAAGCTCCTTGGCAAGACCTTTCTCCTTGGTTATATCGCTTATCTTCTTCTTGGTCACGGACTTGACATCGGGTATTCCGTAACTGTCCCTCAGGAAAAGGCCTATCTCTGAAGGCTGCATGCCTTCCTTGGCCAGCTTCGCTATCAGCATCTCGACTTCTTTCGGCTTGTACCTTATCCATGTGGATTCCCTGTTGACCGGCTTGTTGGATCCGCTCTTGCCTTTGTCCCTTGAATACATCCTTGACATTCTCAAAACCTCCTGATATCAATATATTTCCGTTTCATTTCAATCTTTTTTATGGCTGTATGGTGCCCTCATCCAATCACAGGCCATCATAGGGAAAGTCTGCCAAAACACCTTGAGCCATAGGAAACAGAACGCTGAGCATTCCATCTCCAGCATAAGCGAGCCCTTCAGGACCTGCTTATCCATTGATATCTGCTGTATGTGCTGATTCGGACCCCATTTATAAATCTTTCGCTGGTGAATCTTTCCTTGTTCATTCGCCTGCAATACTCTCAAGATCCTGCCCCTTGTGAATGCCCATCCTCCTCTTGGCCATGATGAATACGTCCGCGGCATCGTAGAGGAGTTCCTCTGCATGTTTGTTCTCAATCCCATCAGTGTAGCAGTGTATCTTTGAACCCTTCTCCTCCAGTATGGCTTTGCCGTCCATGTACACTATCTCGGGTATGCTGTCCCTGTCCTTATCAACGATGCGGTATGTGGAGGGGCCGTCATGGAGCCTCACAATCTCCCTTATTCCGCCTTCATGAGGCTCTTTCCTGTAATCGATCTCCCTTCCGTCGGGCATCCTCCCTGAAGCATGCGTCCTGCCTTTCATCTCTTTCACAACAGCCTTCTGCCTGCGCGTGTCCTCCTGCGTGTCTGCGCATCCTGCAAGATGGTTTGCATACGAGGTAATGCAGCATAATCCAGCGGCCAGGACCAATATCTTCAGGTTGGGGTGTCTTGCCATACCCTCTGCACCTGAAGTCCTCATATAAATATTTGATGCATACAAGGGGTCTGTCCCAAATCTCGCTTTTCCTGAGGAAAAGCTCGGGTCAGCGGCCGGCTCGCGCCTGCTTCCTCTATCTAAAGCTGACGTCTCCCGCAGGGAGCGACCCCTCTGTCAGCCTGATCTTTCAGATAGAAAGCGCTCACGATATTGGCGCTGACCTTCACTTGGGACAGACCCGCATACAAGGCAAAATTTTATATATCCTCTGCAGGAATGCACAGGTCATGCCCAGTTATGATGAGAAGATAAAAGAGCTTGAGGAAAGGATAAGGAACACCCCTTATAATAAGGCCACTCAGCATGCCATAGGGATGTACAAGGCGCAGCTGGCGAGGCTGAGGGAGGCCCAGGAGAGGAGGGGCTCTGCGACCAAGAAGGGGGATGGCTATTCGGTGAAGAAGTCAGGGGACGCTACCGTGATACTCTGTGGCTTCCCGTCTGTCGGAAAATCCACTCTCCTCAATGCGCTTACGAATACAGAATCAAAAGTGGGCTCCTATGCTTTCACCACTCTTGATGTGGTGCCGGGCCTTCTTGAATACAATCATGCCAAGATCCAGATCCTGGATGTTCCGGGAGTTGTGCATGGCGCAGCTTCGGGGAGGGGGAGGGGAAGAGAGGTTCTGGCGGTGATGAGGACTGCGGACCTTGCGCTCCTGCTCATTGATGTGAATCATCCCGGCCATCTTAAAGTCCTGAGAAAGGAGATACATGATGCAGGCCTGAGGCTTGATCAGGTCCCTCCTGACGTGAAGATAACCAAGAGGACGAGAGGAGGTATTGATATCGCATCCACTGTCAGGCTGAAGAATATAAACCACGAGACGATAAAGGGGGTGCTCAAGGAGTTCAGGATACACAATGCAGAGATAGTCATAAGGGAGGACATAACAGTGGATCAGCTCATCGACGTGATAGAAGCCAACAAGATATACATACCCTCCATTGTCGCGCTCAACAAGGTTGACACTGTGAAGAGCACCAAGCTTGAGCAGGTCAAGAAGACGGTAGCTCCGGACATCTGCCTCTCAGCAGAGCAGGGAGTGGGTGTTGAGGAGCTGAAAGGGGTGATATTCAGGAAGCTGGACCTCATCAGGGTGTACTGCAAGGAAGCGGGAAAGAAAGCCGATCTTGATGTGCCCCTGATCATGAGAAGGGGTGCGACAATAAAGGATATGTGCAGGAAGCTCCACCGCGAGTTCATACACAAGTTCAGGTTCGCGAGGGTGTGGGGCGGTTCGGCAAAATTTCCCGGCCAGAAGCTTTCCCTCAGCCACAGCCTTTTTGACGGCGATATAGTGGAAGTGCATCTAAAATGATAAATGATGCTGGCCTATCTTATGTTCTTTATGTTCTCTTATTCAGCTTATAATAAGATTCTTCTTCAGATCCTCTCAGGTGTGCCTGCCCCATCCCATCACAACCTTTAAAAATGACTGGCTCAACTTCCTCATCCAATGTATGATCTCATTATAATAGGAGGGGGCTGCGCGGGCCTTACCGCAGGGATTTATGCCGCAAGGTACAGCCTGAAAACACTTGTCATATCCAGGGAGATGGGGGGAGTCCTCAATGAGGCCCACAAGGTGTGCAATTATCCCGGCTACAAGGATATCTCGGGCATAGACCTCATGATGAAGATGAAGGATCAGGCGGAGTCCCTCGGCGTCGAGATAATCTATGAGGAAGTGCAGAAGCTGGAGAAGAAGGATGATACATTCACTGCCTCTATCAACGGAAAACAGTTTGAAGGGAGCGCAGTGGTCCTCGCTCCTGGCCTGAAGAGAAGGCGTCTCAACATCCCCGGAGAGAATGATTTCGTAGGCAAGGGGGTGAGCTACTGCTATACCTGCGATGCGGCATTCTACAAGGGCAAGACAGTTGCGGTTGTGGGAGGTTCTGATTCAGCTGCTCTGGCATCTCTTCTCCTGTCACAATACGCTGAGAAGGTTTACATAATCTACAGGAAAGGCGATCTCAGGGCGGAGCCCGCCAACAAGAAAGCGGTCGAGGAGAACGACAATATAGAGATAATAACGAACACGAATGTTGTTGAGGTGAAGGGGGGCAAGGTGCTTGAGAGAGCTGTGCTTGACAAGCCTTACGATGGCAGCGAAGAGCTCAGGATTGACGGTCTTTTTGTGGAAGTGGGTTCAGTCCCCTCGACTGTCCTGTCCGGGCATCTCGGTGTGGAGCTTGACGATAATAACATGATAAAGGTTGACAGGGAAAGAAGGACAAACATTGAAGGGGTTTATGCAGGAGGCGACGCCACGGACACGCCATTGAGGCAGGCAGTGACAGCTGCCGCTGACGGGGCGATAGCCGCGTTCACCGCTTACCAATACATAAAAGATAAACAGATAAAGAAGCATTAACAGAAAATTATTTAACCACTCATATCAAATCAACTATACTGAAGCACTTGAACCTTCTGCGCAGGGCGATTCTTTTGCAGGGTGGTTCCGGCGAGGCCACTTCAAATCATCCCTCACCAAAATCTTTTTAAAAACATCATGGTTTGTCCTGCTAAAAAGGTGATATAATGGCACAGCATAAGGCTCAGAGAGTTGGTGTTTTCGTTGATGTGCAGAACATGTACTATTCAGCAAAGCACCTGCATCATGCAAAAGTGAATTTCTCCAACATACTCAAGGAGGCTGTAGGCAGCAGGCAGCTTGTAAGGGCCATAGCATATGTTGTCAAGGCGGATCTGCAGGAGGACAAGAACACTTTCTTTGAGGCGCTTGAGAAGATAGGTTATGAGGTGAAGTCAAAGGATCTTCAGACATTCTACGGCGGAGCCAAGAAGGGTGACTGGGA
>JAWOBY010000084.1:0-24298 GCA_046484055.1 Candidatus Woesearchaeota archaeon
CGTAGTTTCCCCAAGCCATGTGTTTACCTCTTTATCAGCCTTTCCAGCGAGGCCAAGGCTTTTCCACTCACTGGCATCATCTTTTGCATCATCATCCCCCTGCAGCCAGTCACCCCATAAGGTTTCCCTGCAGGAGGCGTACTCGCAGAACTTGTGTATGAATTTTGTCGCTCCCGTAAGGCTCAGGTGCGATGCTTTTGTGGCAGCGCCCGCGCTCGCAGCCGCAGGATAGCAGAGGGGAAATTTCTCGCAGAACTGCGCCACAGGCGTTGAGAACTGGGCTATGGAACGCGCCACAAAAGCCAAATTCTTTATCAGGCCGCAGAGGCGGGTAGCAAGATCCAGGAATTGGTTTATTGTGTCTATCCAGCTTGCCTTTACTAGCCAGCTGTTTGATGCGCTGAGCAGGTCCTGCTTGACCTGGCTGCTCAACTCGCCGTGCGCCTTGACAGGCACTGCGGCCTCAAACTCATCGGTCTCCGTATCAGTTATCTTCTCGTTATGTTTTGATACTGTGTTGACGGCGCATTCAAAATTGAGCTCATCCACCTCCAGGGCCCCTCTCTTAAGCGTTACCCTGAGGTATGGATTCAAAGAGTCAGGCCTCGGCCTCACCAGAACAGCGGATTTGGCGTAATTGTTGAAATCATCCCCCTTGCAGCCTGCAAGCTCTACTGAGAAGAGCGAGGCTCCGGATCTGGGCCTCATCCTGAGAGGTATCCAGACATCATGCTCTATCATCTGAGTGGTGGATGAATCCACAAAACTCGGGCTTGGTGTCCCGGCATCCACATTCCAGTAGTCAGGTGTGCCGTCCTCAACCTCATATACCTCAACATCGCTCTCAGGCATCCTCTCGTACAGGCCTGTGGAGGGCTCAAGATACTCCACAACAAACCTTTTCGCGTAGTCCTTCATGGTGTTGCCCACAAAATCGCTAGCATTGACCCACATCTTCACGTCGCCAGGCGCGAGATTCATGAGCGTCCACTGACAGGTCCATACATCATTTGACTCGTTGAGCTCGCAGCTTTCAGCCGGTTTGGGGTTGGGATCAGCGAAACCTATGGGTGTTATGGAGACATCATACTCCCCTGAATCATCAGCCACCGCGTTGTTGTCCTTTATCCTTGCCTTGACAAGAACGTCATCATTGGTCACGAAGTAGGGGTTGCTGTTCGTGTTCCTGAGGATGACCTCAATCACATCGGGCTTCTCGCTGTCGACAGGGATTTTTTTTGTCTCAGCGAAAGAGTTGCCCGCGTCATCCTTTCCGTGGATGGTCACCTTGTTATAATCCCCTCCTGCAGTGATGTTTGTATGACAGACCCATTTGCCGCTGCTGGCGGAGCACTCCGCCTGCTGGTCCTTCCTGTCAGAGGTGTCAAAGAAAACGTTATTCTGGTCCATCCCCGCTCCGCTTTCATCAATCTGCGCTATGATTATATCGTTCCCTGCTTTCAGATAACCATTGCCGTCAAGCTCGTTCCTTGTGGTTATCTTGTCCACAGAGGGAGGGGTTGAGTCTGTCTCTATATCAAAATCGAAGACCTGAGTGTTGTTGTTCCCGCCGTCATCGATAGCGCTGAGCTGTATTGACTGGCTGGAGCCTGAGACCTTCACATCCATATCCTTGACGCATTTCCAGTAGCCGCTGCCGAGGCTCCTGCAGGGTATCTTGTCGTGCGTGCTGCCTCCGATCTCTGAAAGGTCCGCTTTGATCCTGTCATCCTCCAGACTGAACAATTCAGAGACTGTCAGATTGACTATGAACCTGGCCCTGCTTCCTGTATCCTCCACATAATCCAGGTCATATGTCTCAGAGGGGTCCATCACCCTCACCTGGCCGAATGACGGCATTGAATCATCCTTTTTTATCGCGACGCATTCAGGACCCATAGTGTTGATGTCTTTTGCCTGGTCGAACCTGTCATAAGGCTTGAGGCACAGGTAGCGCTCGCCATCGCTCACTGAAGAGGCCGAGAAATCATAGGTGTCCTCTATGCTGCATCCTTCAGTGTCATCTGCGCTTATGCTTATGGTATCAACAAGGCTCTGCGAGCCGTCATCCCCCGCATCATATATCTCTATCTTGCTTATGCCTGAGCAGTGGCCTGAGCATTTCGCTGCTGTGCATGACCTGTCCTCTATGCTGTACTCCAGCTCCATCTCGTCTCCATTGGTCATCTCGGGCTCAACGCTGAATGAATCTACAGAGGGGGGGACTCCGTCGACATATATCGTGGCTCTTTTCTTGCAGGAAGTGCTGAAGCAGTTATCGCACGGCCCTATGCAGGCGTAGAAGCTGTATGCATTCACAGGGAGGTCATTCGGCTGGCTTTCCCACTCGCATGTGTAGGGGGAGATTTCAGTGCATGTGTCGAATGTTGTGGAACTGCCCCCTGCAGCGGTTGACTGGAGCTGTATGTCCTGCGCGCTGAGCGTTTTTGAGGAGAATATCTCAACCTTTATGTTGGTGAAGTCGTCTTCGCTTCTTCTTACATCATCTATGCCGTCCCCGCCATGGATGTTGAGTATGTTTATCGTGTCCTGCTCTCCTGAATCCTGTGCGAAGACCTCTGAGACATGGAAAGGGAGCATGATGACTAGCATGATCATCAATGCTGCAGGGATCTCCATCGACTTTCTTCTCATTTTCAGGATGATCATCTCCTTTGATTCAGTCTTATCTCAACACATTCCTTGATATATTTTTGGAATCTTTTCTTTTTGGAATCTTTTTGCCGTGTCTTTTTATAAGTTTATCCATGATACAAGTTTTATCCATGACTCCAAGCCCGTGAAGCTAAGCTTAACTCTTTTTTACCCCTGGATGAGGGAGGGTGTGAGGTAATTCAGGTTCTGTGTAGCGTATTGTGTAGTGTTGGACCATGCCTCCATATCCTCAAGCGTCCTTTCCTCTTCAGGGACCTCGGGCCATTTGAAGTTGAGAGCCTTGAACTGCATCTCCTCTGCATTATAGATGGAATTATCAATCCTTATCTTCGCCTCATAGGTCGTGGGGAATTCGCCGTCATCGACTATGCTGAGTTCAGGTGTCTCTTCCCCCTCAATCTCCTGACTGGGGAGGGTGAGCGTGACATGGTCGCGGATCAGCAAGACTCTCATGTCGTATTTGCCCGGTACAAGCCTGAGGCTTCCGTTGCTGTCGGGTGTCACTGAAGCGGCAGCCATCACTTCAGGCTCTTCAGAGCTTTCCTTGATCTTCCTGAGGGTGATCATGACCTCATCATTCTGGCCGAGGCTTTCAGGTGAGGGCTTGAATACCCACTCACTGCCGCCCTCAGCCCCTTCCTGCTTCTCTACCCCAAACTTCACGGCCGTAGCATTAAGTGTTTTGTATTTCTTCAGTCTTATGGTATCAACAGTCATGGGATTCTGCCCCGCCCTGAAGAACTCCTGGGTGTATGGCGCAGCTTCCGGATGCCTCACTATCAGCGTGCCTATGGCTCCGGAGGGGAATTTTCCGGTGAACACCGCCTTTTCCCCGTCTTCTGTCAGCTCTGTCTCGCCGATAGGGCACATGAGATCCCCTACAGAAAAGAATACAGTGGCGCCCTCGATGGGTTCATTGCGCGTGTCTGTTGTTGTTATGGTGACATCCCCGCTCGTCCGCTGGTCCTCATTGCAGAACTGGGCCTGCGCTGTAGGATCGGACATCTGCCTGAAGGAGATGGAATCCTCTGTGACAGGCTCGTTGTTCCTGATGTTGCCCTCAAGGCCGATGAAAAAGCTGTATCCCTCGCCCTTGTACGCGTCAGTGTCCCTTATCTCGACCATGACAGGGAATGACACATCATAGGGCAGGTCATAGCGCTGGAACGGTATGAACAATGATGCTATCGGTACTGCGACCCCCTCCCTCGCTTTTATCATCTCGCCGGGGGAGATATAGAAGTATATCGGCCATCCGAGATAATTGAAGTCCACTGTCTTGTCATAGTTGCTCTCCTCAACAGGAAGCACCATGTGGGAATAAAGGCCGGTGGCGAGCTTGTCGTTCGGAAAATAGTTGAGCCTGAAGTTCTTGGTCTGTGTCACCTGCAGCAGGTTTATGTATATTGAGAGTATATCCTGCAGCTGCTGGGTGACTTCCGACTTGAGCCATCTCTTTGACAGGAAACTGAATTCTGTCCCAGTCATGGGGGGCAGGGCGTCCTCATCAATCCCTGAGAAAGCTGATATGAGGTTGAGTACGTGCTGCTCAAGGAACTTGTTCTCCACTGACTTCGTCGTTATTTTTGTGGCCAGGCCATATACTTCCTTCAGGTCCACATCAAGAGTGACCATGAACTGCGAGATATCATGCTTGGAATCCTCAAGATATACCTCATGGGGGTACTCGACGAATATTATCACGCTCTCGTCTGTTATGACTGTCCTGACGCTGAGGTTCCCCTCCGGCTCAACAATGAAACCCTGCTCCTCCATGTCCTCGAATCCGCCCAGGCATCCCTCGATGTTTCTCTTTACGTATGTGTCTATCTGCTCCTCTATGGATCCGCTCCCCCCTGTCCTGTAGAGAGGCGGCCTCTCTGAGTCGAACCTGCACTGCGCCCTGCAGTCATTGTCTGATTCCATGTGGTGCCAGTAGGGGACATTCCATTCCTGCGACACTGATAGTGATTCGTGGGATGTGGGGTCCCTCCCTGTCATGTCATTGTCGAATGTCCTTGATGTGTATACAGTGTCATCAGGGGAAAGGCCAACGTAGCCGCCATGAACACCTATCATCTCTACCGCTTCCTTTCCTGTGAAGCGCAGGCACTCCTCCACATAATCCCTCACTGGCTGTATCTCTGCAGGCAGTTTCTCTGTTATTCTCGGAGTCTTTGGCATCTCCTCTTCTGCCTGCGATTTTATGAAGAGTATGATCGCTGTGGAGAATATGAGGACAATGCCCAGTATGATGAACATCGTGAGCTGGCCCTTCTTTCCCTTGGGCTTCCCGCCTGCGGAAGCCCTGGCCCTTCCCATCCTTTTGACTTTTTTCATTTTTCCAATATCATGCCCTTACCTGCATGCAGCTGAACCTGTAAAGGTCTGATTCTATCCTGCTGCAGACGGGTGTCAGATCCTGCTCATCGAATACAGTGACGAACACCACAAAGCAGATGTCCCTCTCATTACCTGTCTTTGTCTCGCATATCTCTATGGCATGGAGGGGGGTGGTGCCTCTCATCTCATCTATCACATCCGCAGCTATCCTTGTAGTATCCTCATAAAAGTTATAACCTATGCTTAAGCTTATGAGTATCAGGAGTATCCAGAAGCACACCAGCGAATAGACGAATACCTTGTCTTTCCTGCCGAACCTTAATTCTGAGCGGGGCTTCCTGAAATAATCCCTCCTCGCGCTCACATACCATATGATGAGGCCATTGATCAGGATTATGAAGATGGAGGAGAGTATAAGAAGCTCGTGGAGGATATTGTATACATTACGCCTCATGATATATACAGACCATACCGAGTTGAGTATGCTGAGGGAGAACCATAATATGCAAAGCCACCACGCCCATGGCTTTCTCTTGACCAGGCTGTATATGAGGTATATAAGTATCCCTATGAGCACCACGTCGACAAGAAGGGCAGTATAGCTCGTGAATGTGCCCCCGAGGAAGAGGAGCTCGGGCTTGTAGATTCCAAGGATGAAGTAGAGTACATAGACCGCCAGCAGGATGAAGCTGTAGATGACAAGAGCTCTCACACCCTTTTTGACCTTGATCCTCCCACCAAAACTCTCGAATCTCTCTTTGAGCGTCTCAGGATGGGTCGGAGGCCTTAGATGATGGCTTCTGCTTTTCTTCGCATGGCTCCCGCCTTTCTTTGAGCTGCCCTTTCCTTTCTTGCGGCCTGAGCTTTTATGTGATTTTTTAGAACTCTTGCCAGTGTCTTTCTTTCCCTTTCTGCCTGCCATTGGCATATCTCCCCTTTTTCTGCAAAATATTTACTGAACGGATATAATATAAAAATATGATATGAAGTCCTATAACAGCCATAACAGTCGTTTTATGGGTGCAACAATATCTGATTTTATAAAGAGCATATATAAAGTTTGCGGTCATCGCCGGCAATTACACCTCTCCGGAATCATGGGGAGAAATGCTCAAAAATCTGTTGAAAAACGATATCATCCCCTCTCCATCTTCAGGTCAAGGAAGTGCGCTGAGCAGCTGAAGCATGGGTCGTAGGCCCTTATCAGCATCTCTATCTGCTGCTTTATGGTCTCCTTCGGCCTGCTGAGCAGAGGCGGGAGGAATGTCTTCAGGTCCTCCTCCATCTGCTTGAGATTCTGGGTTGTCGGCGTTATGATGTTGGCCTTCATCATATGGCCGTTCTTATCATAGGTGTAATCATGCACCACAAGACCTCTGGGCGCTTCTGTGTAGGCGATTCCCCTGCCTGCCTTCACCTTAAAGTCGACAGGCTTCTCGTCCTTCACTTTGAGATTCTCAAGTATCTCTATTATCCTGTCGAATGAGTGCAGGACCTCGATGGCCTGCGCAAGATTGTTGTGGAAAGGGTTGCTGAAGTCCACCCTGTCAATGTACTTCTTCGCGTCTTTTGAGAGTGAATCGCCGTTGACCATGAGCCTTGCGAGCGCGCCGTTGAAGAACGGCTTGTTCCTGTAAAGGACCACCTTTGCTGTGGAGCCTTTCTTTATGTGCTCCTCGAATACATTGTCATAATTCTCCTTGGGTATGCATTCCCCTCCGACGCAGTTTATCTTCCCTTTGTAGAATGAATGCTTGTCATTCACGAAGGCGAAGGCCTGACTGTCCCTCTTCAGCTTGGGGTATTTCAGCTTTGAGAATATGTCCACTGTCTTCTCTGCGTAAGGCCTGAGCTTCCTGAACTTCTCCAGAAGCTGGTCAAGCCTCTCCTGCTCAGGTATCTTTGAGAATCCGCCCACAACAGCGGTGATGGGGTGTATCTCCCTGCCTCCCACGACTGTAACAAGCTCATTCCCCAGCTGCTTGAGCCTGAGGGCCATCTGTATCTTATCCCTGTATTTCGAGGCCATGGCTATCGCGCTGTCATAGCCGAAATAGTCCGGCAGGGCGAGTATGTAGAGATGCAGGACGTGGTTCTGGAAAACTGTGCCGTAGAGCAGCAGGTCCCTCAGCATATGGGTCTGTTCTGATACTTTTATGTTGAAGGCGTTTTCAGTCGCGAGTATGGATGTTATTGCATGCGAGGGGCTGCATATCCCGCATATCCTCGAGGTGAGGGGGCTCGCCTCATCGTACCTCCTGCATAGTACAAGGCTCTCGAAGAATCTTGCGCTCTCGAAAACACTGAGCTTCGCCTTTTTGACCTGACCGTTGTCAATCTTTACATTGAGTTTCGCGTGACCCTCTATCTTTGTTATGTGGTCCACTTTTATGTTCTTTGTCCCCCCTCCTTTTGCCGCCGCTTTCTTTCCGGCTGCCTTTTTGGAGGGTTTTCCTGAAGCGGTCTTCCCGGAAGTTTTTCCTGAGGATGTTGGGGAAGGTTTCGGGGCGGGCCCTCTCTTTTGGGCCTTCTTTTTGCCTGCAGGATTCTTCTTTTTGACCGCCTTTTTGACCGCAGATCTTTTCCTTGTGCCTGCTGGCTTTTTCTTCCCGGACTTCTTCACAGATTTTTTCTTTGATGGATTTTCCTGCGCCATTTTATCCCTTATCAAACCTTCATTTTATCCATTATAACCCTTTCCATTGTAACCCTTTCCATTGTAACCCTTTCCATTGTAACCCTTTCCATTGATAACATTTTTCCATTGCGCACTCTTTGGAACTCATTGGAACCGTTACTTTTTCCCCTTCTTTCTTCCGGATTTTTCCTTTCCCGCCTTTTTCTTTTTTGGGGTTTTCTTCTCCGGGCTTTTATTTTTTGAGGTTTTCTTTTTCGGGCTTTTCTTTTGGGTTGCGGAGGGTTTATCATCCTTCCCTGTTCTTTTGCTTTCCTTCATCTCTTCCAACTGACAGGTCTTTCCCACCACCCTGCTGAACACCCTTGAAGTGCCCGCATAGCTTATGAAAAACTTCTTGATATCCTCGTTGTTGTAGCCCATCTTTTTGTAGATCTTCACGATGGGATCGATGTTGGCATCCTCCACAGGCCCCCTGCATCCTTTGCATGCTATGCCATGATTTGTGCAGACTGAATCGCAGCCGCCCACTGTTATCGGCCCCATGCACGGCTCTCCCTGCTGGAGGAGGCATTGGTTCTTGTGCTCCCTGCATTCCTTGCATACAGGATAGTCAGGCTCTTTCGGAGTCTTCCCCACAAGAAGCTCTTTCACCACCCTTAAAAATTCATACTTATTGGGCGGGCAGCCGTGCATGAAATAGTCCACCTTGACATATCTGTTTATCCCGTCAGCCCTTATCGACTTGACTGCCCTGGTGCTCTTGTACACAGGTACCTCTATCTCTTCCTCCCTGTAGAAGTCCTTTATGGCAGGTATGCCGCCATAGCTCGCGCACGATCCTATGGCTATGAGGAATCCTGATCTCTTCCTCACCTGCTTTATCTCTTTGGCCTCTTCAGGAGTGGTTATGGCCCCCTCTACAACTGCGATGTCAAAAGGGCCTTCCTCATTCTCCGCCTTGCCCATGGGGAAATGCGCTACATCGACACTGTCGAATATCCCGAGCAGCTCGTCCTCAAGATCAAGGATCTCGAACTGGCAGCCGCCGCAGCTTGTGAATGAGAATATTCCCATAACAGGTTTTTTTGGCTTTGTCATTCTGCTCATTTCACCTTTTTTTGCATTCTTTTTTGGCAAATCTTATGATTTTATTTGAAAATTGCGCAGGGTTTAAAACCCCGCACTTTAGTGCGCAATGACCAAAAATGGAACATTTTTGGCACGCCAGAAACCTTTTGTTTCTGAGCGTTTTCAAATCCAAAAACTCGCCTGTCAAGGCGAGGAGCGTAAAACTCCGCCCTTTAGGGCGGAGATACTTAAAATGCAAGGCATTTTAAGGCCTGCAAATCCGAAAGGATTTGCAGTAGCTCCGAGCGGCGAGTTTTTGTTATTTTACATTATGTTATTTATGTTATTTATGTTATTTATGTTATTTTATGTTAAATTGTTGTTAGATTGTTGTACTCCCGATTGTGCAATCCGGGCATACATATGGTATTGAGGGAGCGCTTGCCGAGCCCTTATTGTCTGAGGCAAGCGCTGGGAGGGAAACGCGAATCAGATGCGGAGGGGTGATCTCTTTTTGAAAAAATAAATACATTTTCCCCTTAAACTGGCCTTGAACATCCATCATCAATCCTCCATATGCCTTGCCTTGTCATACCTGAATACAGGCCCGTCCCTGCATATGTATTTCCCTCCGACCTCGCAGTGGCCGCACTTTCCCAGGCCGCAGCTCATGAGTCTCTCAAATGATATATAAACGTTTTCATCAGGTATGGATTGTTTCCTCAGGGACTGCATGACGAATTTTATCATGACAGGAGGACCGCAGACCGCCGCTGCCGAATCTCTGCTGAGCTCTGCCTTGTCTATAAGGTTTGTGACCACTCCGACATTGCCCTTCCAGCCCTTCTCTGCCTTGTCAACAGTGAGGTTGAGGCTGAACTTCTTATCCCATCTCTTGTAGTCCCTACTGAACAGCATGTCATGGGGGAACCTGAAACCGAGGAAGATATTGACATCCCCGAACGCCTCCCTGTGGGATTCTATGAACTCAAGCACACCCCTCAGAGGAGCTGCGCCTGTGCCGCCCCCCACAAGGCAGATGTCCCTGCCGTACATCTCCTCCATAGGGTATCCTTTTCCGTAAGGGCCTCTCAGCCATATGCTGTCTCCGGCCTTCAGCTTGTGTATAGCATTAGTCACATTGCCCACGTTCCTGATGCAGAGGTCAATATGGTCTTTTGAGTGGGAGCAGACTGAGATGGGGCATTCACCTACACCAATCACACTGGCCTCAAAAAACTGGCCGGGCATGTTTTTCCTGTCAAAATCCACCCTGAAGGTTGAAGTATCATGCGTTTCCCTTATCACCCTTGATATCCTGAACTTTTCAGGCAGGTAAGGGTTTTTCATGCTTTTTTCAGCTGCGGTCATTATTGATACCTCATCTCAGCTTTGAGTAATATTCGAATATGTCTATCCCTGCAGGGCAGGCCTCATTGCATCTCCCGCACCCCACACACCTGTTGTGGCCGAACTTGTCCCTGAAGTACTGGAACTTGCACATGAGCCTCTGCCTTCCTCTCGCGCCCCTGTCCTTCCTGAACACATGACCCCCAGCGACCTTTGTGAATTCAAGCAGCTGGCAGCTGGCCCATTCCCTGTAGCGGTGGCCCTCCTCGCAACTGAGCTCAAGATAGCCGTCTATAGTGAAGCACATGCAGGTCGGGCAGACGACTGTGCATGCTGAACAGCTGAAGCATTCCCTGCCGTACTGCTCCCAGACAGCCTTATTGTCCCCTCTTATGTCCTTAGGGCCATGGTCCGGAATCCTGCTCCTCTTGTATTCCCCCATCTCTATCTCTGCAGTGGGAAGATGGAGATCCTTCACCAGCGCTCTGCCTTTATCTGTCACAGCATCAACAAGGTACTCCCCGCTTCCCTCGCCTTTGTCTATCAGCTTGAGGTCGTAGCAGTCTATATGGCCGATGTTCTCGCAGCTGCACCTCTCCAGCTTGGTGCAGGGGATCTCTACAAGTATCGCGTTGTCCCTCTTCTCCTTGTAATAAGGATCCGCAGGCTCTTCAAGCATGATGAGGTCATTCCTGTGCACACCATTTATGTCGCACCTGTTCATCAGGAAAACCCTCTTCCTGGAACTTTTGCCCCTGCAGTCTTCACCAGCCCGCACTTTATCACCCTCATCTTTGCCGGCGGACTCTGCACTCTTCTTATCTGAGCAGTCCTCAATGCTGCATTCATTATCGCATGCGCCCTTGAAATGGAAGAAAGGCTCCTTCAGCGGAAGGAAGAAGTCTTTTGCAGGATAGAGCGGATTCTCAAAAACGACTTTTCCTGCCCTGCCATCCCCCTCTTTCAGGACTTCAAATCTCACAATATCCTTCCTGACCGGCGCTATGACCTCGTACCCAGAAATGAGAGTTTCGACAAAATTATTGAAATCCTCTTTTTTCAGCGCATGCATACCTGCTTCCAGAATGGAGAGATATATAAATATTACTCATGGACTGTGCTGTCAATAATGGTGTCTTTGTGCCATTGAGGCCGTTAGCGCCAATACCGCGAGGCTCGTTAAGATGACCATACAAGGCCGTCGCGGGGGAAGGCAAATCCGCGTAAGCGGATTTCTGATAATCCCTGACGAGCTTGCGAGTCGGGATTATCTTTACCTCCGGGGACGCAGGCCCTTCAATAACAAGGGCATGAGCCGAGCCCGGCGCTGCGAGGCTTTTGAAAAAAAAGCCGAGCATAGGCCTCAATGGCACTTAACTTGACATAACCCTCATGGACAGGTGTCCCCTGGAATATCATCCGAACATCCTTTTTTGAAAATTTTTGAAAAAATTTTTAAAGTACAAAGTGAATACGACACTAATATGGCCAAAAAAGAGGATAAAAAAGGAAGCAGGGAAAGAGAGGAAAGTACGGATAAAAAGAAGAGTACAGGCATAAAACAGGAGATCATCAGTCTTGTTTCTTCAAACATAACACCATTGGTCAAGGACGGCGTACAGAGCATGATAAGGAAGGTGCAGGACGCGGTATATCACACTGAAAAGAAAGTGGTGGAGGACCTTCTCACCGCTGTCATACTTTTTGCTGGCCTTATATTCCTTGCCATAGGTGTCGCTTTCCTTATAAACAATTATTTCATGCTTGACAGGCAGTGGGGCTTCCTGATAGTCGGTGTCCTGATGCTGGCAGGAGCATACATGATGAGGGCCCATACTGAAAAGACAAGGTACATGGACCGAAGGAGATAGGTATTGGGCATGCTGATGGAGGGATACCGCATAGCATAAATGCGCCGGACCGCTAATTCATATATATATTCGCTAAAGAAAGACAGGGATTTAAACAATAGAACAACAGGATTTGAAAAGACTGAAACAAGGAGGTGTTTTTTATGGCAGAAAAATCAAAGAAGGGAAAGAGTACAGGAGGGGGCAAAGCGAAGGCGAGCCTGAAGAGTGCGAAGAAGAACGCAGACACAGCTGTGAAGGAATACAAGAAGAAGACAGCTGAGAAGGCGAAGAAAGAGCTTGACATGGCAAAAAAGAGGTTTGATGAGGCGCACAAGAAAGCCAACGGCATGATAAAGAGCAATCCTGAGAAGGCTGTCCTCGCTGCCTCAGCATTGGGCGCTGCTGTGGGCGCTGCCGTCACCGCCGCAGTAAGAAGAAAGAAAAAATAGATGATTTCTATCCCTTTTTTTATTGCTTTTTTATCCAGGTTAAGATTCCTGCACCATAGTGCAGGGCTCAGGAGAGTGTGCAGGTTCAGACCTCATCACAATCAACAGTCACATTCCTGTATCTTGTCTCGTTCCTGTATTTGGTGACAAGCTTGGGCACCCTTTTCTCGCCTGTAGTGTAGCAGGGGCAGTCCTTTACTGTCGGGACCTCATCCTCTTCGCAGCTCTTCTCACATCTCAGGAGCGCGTCATCCCCCTCATACTCGAACTCGAACCTTTCTGTCTCGCCGGGTGATATCGTCTTTACCACAGGATCAGAGCAGGGGCCTCCGCCTGCGCTGGTAGTGACGAATCTCCCGTGGAGTTTCCACTCTCCCTCGACATCGCCTGTGTTCTCCACAACCATAACGCAGGTATTACCCACCCTCTTAAGATCAAGATTGAAGTCAGTGTAGGAAGTCTCCTTGCAGTATTCCCTGCTGTCCATGCAGTATTCAACCACCTCATATTCAGTATCATTATAAGGGACTCTCACAGTGTATGCCTCCCTCTTGACGCATTTCTCTTCAGGTTCTGCAACAGCATCGCCATTGACCCCTTCTGTCTTGCATCCAGCCAGAACAACAAGGGCTGCAAGCAGTGAAGCAATAACAATCCCTAATATCATATTTTTCCATTTCATCATTCTCTACCCCCTATCTGCCCCCATACCAATATCTTCAAAGACCACATATCAACATGTTAAAACAACATGTTCAAGATCGTTCAAACAAATCCTGAACCTCAATATGCGCACCACATATATATAATTTTCGCTGAAAACAGCACCCCCTCAGCGGTCTCTGGCTCCAGCACAGCATCTGACCCTGTCATTATCTGGCCCTCTCTGATTGAGTAAATTTAAATACAAGTCTTCAATTAATATTATCTCAGGACATATAAACCGCATATTCATATGTTTTTGCAGGGTGATAATCTGAAAGACCGATATGATATTATAGTGGCGGGGGCAGGGCCTGCGGGATCTGAATTCGCCTACAGGATGGCAAAGGCAGGTTTCAGTGTGCTTGTTCTTGAGAAGGAAAAGCTGGACAGGGAGAAGCCGTGTGGGGGAGGCATACCCGCACAGGAGGCTGTGGAATTCAGAGGCCTGCCTGCTGGTTCTATTGAGAGGAGAATAAGGAAGTCAAGAATCATCTCCCCTGATAACAGTATTCTTGACATCAACCTTGAGAGGGGTTTGCCGTCCGGAGCGGTTGTGAGGAGAAGCGTCTATGACAGGCGGCTCCAGAGGAGGGCTGAGGATGCCGGAGCTGAATTCATGGAGCTTTCAGCGGTCAGTATGGTGGAACAGGAGGGGAGGAAAGACAATAGCGGAGACAGTAGAAACAGTTATGTAGGCAAATATGGAGGGGTGAGCGTCAAGGACAGCAGGGGAAGGACGTTCCATGCAAGGATTATGGCCGATGCATCAGGCGCTGTGCCAGTGACCTTATCATCCGCACCCCACAAGGAGAGAAGACCGGAAAACAGCATAAGTGATGATGACATGCTGGCGGCATACCATCTGTGGATAAGCCTGCCTGAAAAGGAGATAAAGAGCAGGATAGGCAGCACCATAGAGATGTACTGCGGCAATGAGGTCATCCCCAAGGGATATGCATGGATATTCCCGAAAAAGGATGCGGTCTCAGTGGGCATAGGGACGACCGTATCAGAGATAAAGAGAGGGAAACTGAGCCTCAGGAGGATGCTGGATGATTTCATGAAGGCCCATCCTGTGGCCTCGGCCAAGCTTAAAGGCGGAAAAAGGATATGTGAGGGAGGCGGGCTCATACCCGCTGCCCTGAGGGACAAGCTTTATCACGGCAGGATAATACTCATAGGCGATGCAGGCGGTTTCGCTAATCCCCTGAATGGAGGGGGAATATACCAGGCAAGAAAATCAGCAGTGATCGCCGCGAAGCACTGCATAAGATTCCTGAGACAGGATAAGAAACACACTCTGGAACAGGATAAAAAACACACTGGTGACAGGAGAGTATTGAAGAGAAAATCAGGGCATAATGCCCTTGAGGAATACCAGAGAGAGGCGAGGGAGATCTTCCATGAGAACAGCAATAAGTGGGATATCAAGATGAGGAATTTTTTCTGGGATGACAGCCTGCTTGATGAGACACTGAAGAGGGCCGGAAAGAACAAGGGCCTCAGGGATCTGATAGGGGGCCTGTTCTTCATGACCATGCCGCGCGAGAGGATATACAAGAGAATGGAGAGCGAGATGCTGGACATGATACATTCAATGGCAACACGCAGGATAAGGCCCTATAAGGATATGGCCAGGAATCACATGAGCATGTTCAGCGCCGGCAAAAAGCTGGACAGGCTCGCAATGCATCCCATGTCAGGCACTGCAAAACGCCTCAGGATGTCCCTGATACTCCTTTCATGCGACATATTCAGGAGGGAAGGAAACAAAAACAGCCTGCGCAATGCGGCAAGACTCGCTCCTGTCTTTGAGCTTCTCCATACCGCATCCCTTGTTCATGATGACATAATCGACAATGCAGGGATAAGAAGGGGAAAGAAGACTCTCCACAACCTTCATGGCACAGGAAAGGCCATAGTGGCGGGTGATTACCTTATAGGAAAGACCTACTCTGTGTTCTCAGAGGGGCTGGAAGGCCTCAGCAATGAGCAGATGAGGAGCATCCTCTCAATCACCGGATCTTCAGCAGAAAAATGCTGCAGGGGGCAGCTGATGGACATGGAGATGTCAGAGAAGAAAGGAACCGGCAAAAGGAACAATAAGGGATACAGTAACAGCAAAAGATACAGGATCAGGGATTACATAACCATGATCAGCCTCAAGACCGGTTCTATGATAGAGGGGGCGATGATGAAAGGCGCAGTGATAGCCGGCGCTTCAAGAGAGCAGGTCAAAGCGATGGGAAGGATAGGGCTCAATATGGGTATAGCATTTCAGATAATAGATGATTCCATAGACCTGCTCGGCAATAACAATTCAAAATCACTGCAGAATGACCTGAGGCAGGGGAAGATTACCCCCATGCTCATACATGCTATGAAAAATTCTGAGGCGGGGCAGAGGAGAATTCTCCAAAAGGTGATAGGAAAAGAGACAGCATCAACTGATGAGACAAGAAAGGCAGCGAGCATATACCGCGAGACAGGAGCCGTGGATTTTTGCCAGAGGCTTGCAGGAGAGCATATCAGCAGGGTGTTGGAGGATATAAGGGAGTTCAAGGCAGGAGGGAAATTATCTGACAGGACAATCAATATTGAAGCGCTCTCATTGCTTGAGGAAGTCGCTGACATAATGGGTTATTGGGGTAAGCTGGGATATGCAGGCAGGTCTGCAGGAAAAACATCACCAAAACCTTAATAAAAACATAAAGCAAGAATAATAATGCACACCAGAACAAACAATGCCAAAACAATAATGCGCTACAGAACCGTAAAGATAGGAGAATAAAGAATGGAAGGACAGCAGCCCACGCAGGAAGAGCTCAAGAACATGAGCCCTGAGCAGATCGCGGAGATGCAGAAGCAGAACTGCATATTCTGCCACATAATCTCCGGAAAGGTGGCCTCAAAAAAGGTATTTGAGGATGACAAATGCACTGCTGTTCTCGACATCAATCCCGCAAATCCGGGCCATGTCCTCCTGATGCCGAATGAGCATTATGCCATAATGCCGCTCATCCCTGATGATGTGATGGGCCATCTATTCATGGTCACCAAAGGGATATCCCACGCCTGCCTCAAGGCATTCAAGGCGCAGGGGACCAACATATTCATAGCAAATGGTGTCGCTGCAGGACAGAAGGCGCAGCATTTCATGATACATGTAATACCCAGGAAGGATGATGACGGCCTGACAAACTTTGAGCTCCCAAAGAAGAATATGACAGGAGAGCAGAAGGATCAGCTTATGAAAGCTCTCAAACCCCAGATAAACGCGGCTTTCGGGATGAAGGAGGAAGCGAAAGGGGAAGCAGGAAGTGAGGCTCAGCCACTGGAGGCTGCAGAAGGCGGCGTTCAGGCAGAGGAGACAGGAAGCAGGGAGGAGACGCAGGACAGTCAGAGAGATGAAGAAGATAAAGCCGGAACTCAGACGAAAAGAGAGGATGAAGGAGAGAAGGAACCCGAAAGCGGGGAGAAGGGGGATGAGAGTGATGAGGGCAGGAAGAGCGGTGAAGACAGCAGGGAACAGGATGAAGATAAGAATGAAGGAAATGATGAGGTGGACCTGGACAGGATAGCTGACCTGTTCGGGGGAGGTGGAGGATGAACAAGGACTGCCCTTTCTGCCAGAAGATGGCCTCAAAAGACGAAAAGCTGTATGAGGATGAGAAGGTAGCGGTCATGCTGAGCGACACGCCCGCGACAATAGGCCATCTGCTTGTGATGCCCAAGGAGCATTATCCGATAATAGAGCAGGTCCCTGACTTCATCGTGGAGCACGCGTTAAAGGTGGCCAACAAGATATCGGTGGCGGTCTTTGAGACCCTGAAAGTGCAGGGAACGAACATCATAGTGAACAACGGCATCGCTGCAGGCCAGGACTCAGCCCATTTCATGATACACGTGATCCCGAGGAAAGAGAACGACGGGCTCAACCTGCAATGGCAGCCGAAGCAGATGGGAGAGGAGGAGATGTCCACAATAGAGCTGCAGCTCAAGGAAGAGACAAAAAACATAGGCAGTTTCCAGAAGGAGAAGGAAGAGCCTGTGGAGATGAGCACAGAAAGGGAGGAGATAAAGGCCTCTGGGAGGGGGGAATCCGGGCAGGGAGAAGTTCCAGAAGAAAGCACATCAGGAGAGCAGGAACCCAAAAGCGGAGAGAAGAAGGAGGAGGAAAATTATCTGATCAAGCAGTGGAGGAAGATTCCTTGAGGGCAATGCCTTCAATCATACAGCCTTTGACGGCATTGAACTGAACATCCCTTTCTGTTCGCTGATAAACCACTTAAGAGAACTGATCTGCTAAGTTTTATTCTGTCAAATTGAATTCACCAAACACAATACTGCGGAGATTGCGCCAGCATCACAGCACCAATATGAAAAGATTCCCGAAGAGATAAGTCGCGATGAAGGCAAGCAGGAAGCTGGGCACGAACGGTATGCCTTCCTTTATGAGTATCTTATTGACTTTGTTCTGCTTCTTCAGCTTCATGAGCTTCTTTATCTGTTTCATGTCTATGCCCAGGTCTTCAGGCCCGGTTATCCTCTTTCCGTCAACGACTATATCCTTCACTATCCAGTCGCCTTCAGTCAGTTTCTCAGGCTCGACCCGCTTGTACATGCTGCTCCTCTCTATGGCCCTTATCGCCACCCATAGGTACAGTGTCACAAGGTATAACGCCACGAGGGCGAATAGCAGAAGCTTGAGGAAGAAATCCTCTACGAAGAATGCTATCACTAGCAACACCGCGGCTGAGGGGATGAGTATCTTTCTGGCCCTCATTATCCTGCGGGAGTGGGTTATGCGCTTCATCTCCCTCCTGAAGCTTTTCCAGTTGCGTATGGCGAGAGCAGCGCTCCAGATTAGCCCGTATACAGCGCCAACGAGGAATACATTGATAAGGAAGCTGACAGTGAAGTCCGAGGGGTCCAGACGCAGTCCGAATACAGCTCCGAGCCCCATTATCATCTTGGCATCGCCGCCGCCCCACTGTCCGGCGTAGAACATCACGTAAGCGAGCACGAGGAAAGCAACAAAGCCCAGAATGCCCTCAAATATGTAAGCCCACTCAAAAGTGGCCAGGGAGTATATGAGCCTCACCCCCAACCCTATTGATATAAGGCCGTAATTCAGCCAGTCCGGTACTTCCCTCGTCCTGATATCTGTGTATGCGCCTGCAAGAAGCACTGCGAGGACGACAAGGAGCATCATTGTGTTTATGGGCATAATATGGCCTGAAAAGGGCAAAATATATAAATATTCCTCGGTTATTATGTTTGAGTAGATACAGGCATGATGGTATGATATGGTGCTGGAGGACGGCTAAAGATGCTCACCAAGAAGAAGCCCAAACACATAGCAATGACAATGAGGGGGCACTGGATGTATTCCAGGAAAAGCAGGATCCCCATAGACGAACTTTACTTCAGGGTCTTCTCCAAGATAAATGATATGATAGACTTCCAGATAAGGATGAACATACCTATAATCACCCTTTACCTCCTCACTTCAAAAGCCCGCAGCTTTGACAATTTCCCCAGCATTGTGGATGCGCTTGTCGATTTCTTTGAGAAGCTCAAGGAGAACAAGCTCATACACGAGAACAAGATAAAAGTGTCCATAATAGGCAAATGGTATGACATGCCCGGCAGGCTTGTAGAGCCCATAAAGGCGGTGATAAACGAGACAAGAGATTATGACAGCTCATTCCTCAACCTGTGCATAAACTACGACGGGCAGGAGGAGATTGTGGATGCCTGCAGGATGATAGCAAGGAGAGTGCAGGCAGGAAAGATCGAGCCGGAGGCGATAGACAAGGAGAACATCAAGGACGCGATATACTCATCATACTTCCTCCCGCCGGATATAATAATAAAGACCGGCAAGAGCAGGCGCCTCAAGGGGTTCCTGCTCTGGGACAGCACCCACAGCCATATCTATTTCTCAGGCAGGACCTGGATGGACCTCAGCGAGAAGGACATAAAAAAGGCCATAAGCGAATGGGAGAAGGAGGAGGGCTGAAACAACCCTTTATAGAAGAAAAAAGAAAAAAAGAAATTCAGCTTGTTTCATTCACAAGAGTCTCGTTATCTTCAGTCTCATTTACCAGGGTTTCCTCCGTAGTTTCATTCACAAGAGTCTCGTTATCTTCAGTCTCATCAACAATAGTTGAGTTGACACAAGCCCCGTCTTCGCAGACCATTCCATGCAGAGCGCAGTCTGTGAATGATACCTGGCCGTTATCACACACCCCCAGAGTTGTCTCATTGATGCACCCTTGCTCCCCTGACATGTATGATACATTCTCATACGTGCAGGCTCCGGCGACACATCCAAGATCAACAGTGCTGTTGTCCACTGCTACATCGCCTGCAGTGTAATTGCACGTCTCTCCACTGGCGCCGCAGTCCTGTACCGCGACCCACACGCCGCTGGCGCACTTCTCCACAAGATTATGGTCTGAAGAGCACCTGAGCCATCCTTCCCTGCTGTCTGTGCAGGACCTGGGCCCTGTTTTTTTCTTGGGCAAGTCCAGAGTGCCCAGACTGCAACTGGTTATAATCAATACCACTATAGTCAAGGCCAACCCTAAAACCAGCCATCTTTTGCTGTTCGCCATATTTTCACCTCTGAATTCTTCATGTATTTCTTTCAATTTTTCTTTGATTCATCTGAACATCATTTCATTGATTCCACAGTAAGGTACAGATCCCCTGTGACAGTATGGGTGAATGAAGGGTCATCCTTATAATACTCGAGAGTTATGGTCGCTTTTACCTTCTCTCCTTCAGGAGGCGTGCCTACGCATGGTATGCTGAAGAAGTTTGACTTGGCGATCTTCACATTCTGCTTGAAGCTTTTCCCGGCTTCCCAATGCATAAGAGATTCTGGTGTGTTCTGCGAGCAGAACTCATTATCGTTGCCATCACCACATATATCCTCATAAAATTGATTGATAGAAAAGCATTTCGCAAGAGGATTGTATGAGAGCTCCCCGCCCTCAAGACGAAAGGATGTTTCTTCAGGGCATTCATCAAGCCTTACTTCCATGCAGTCAAATCCTTCATCTCCCGCAACCTTGAGCCTGTTCACATATACACTCTCACCCAGCCCGTTTATTACGTCAAGCGATAATGAGCTTATCTGCTCCCCGTCAGGAGTATTGACATCAAGGAATTCGCCTCCGAAAAGATATCCGTCAGAATAGACAACATAGTCCTTGCATTCCACGCCTGCAGTGAATTCGCACTTGTCAGGCAGGAGTTTTGCAGGGCTCAAAACGCCGAAATACGCCAAAGCACCTATAATAACAAGAATTACAAGAATAGCCCAACCATATGTGAGCAGGAACTCCATCGCTGCCTGTGATCTTCGCTGGGGTATAAAAGGCATTGAATCTCCTCTTTTGGGGCGGTTTAGGGCTGAAAAATGGTTCTGTTATATAAATGTTTTTTTGCCTTCACATAGCCATAAATGGCCTGATCCGGCTTGGCATTTAAAAAAGATCTCATCCCTTCACAACGCTCACGGGCACGAGCCTCACATTTTCTGAAACAAATGCGCAAGCGGAAACCCCTCAAAAACTGGTAGAAGAAAGTTAGAATAAAGCAAAAAAAGAAAAAAAGAAAAATGTTCATGTTCAGCTGCATAGCATGCCTATACACTTGGTGCCTTCAGGACAGCCATCAACGTCAACCCAGTCACCTTCACTGCTGCAGTTGAAGTGCCTGTACTCCCCTTTGGAATCAAGCTCCTGGCACCTTACCATGCCCGACTTGTACGCTGTCTCCTGGAAGACGCATCCTGCCTGGCATTTGTTACCATAACAGACCTCGCCTTCATTCTGGGTGCAATCCGTCACTAACCATCCTATGCTGCCGTCGTCCTTGTTGCCGCATTCAGCAAATGTGCTGAAGTTATAGCAGCCCTTGGCGCCGAAGGGGTGCTCATCACCGCTGTAAGGATCGACACATGTTCCTGCGCAGTTTGGTTTCTCTGTCGGTCTCCATCCTAAAGACTTATTGCATAATGTGCCTTCAGGACATTGTTCCACCACTGTCCATGTATGGCCGGAACATGATTCTATCTGCGTCCCGTTCGCTGAACATTTGTACTGGCCTGTGCATTCAGGGGCTTCAAAATCGCATCCCGCGATGAACATTACAGCCCCGAAAGCCGCCAAAACAAACAATATCTCTCTTGTTTCCATTTTTCACCTCCATCATTCTCTTGATTCGACAGTGAGATAAAGGTCGCCCTCTGCGATGTGCGTGAAGTCAGGATCCTTAAAATAATACTCCACCCTGATATCCGCCTGGATCTTCTCGCCTTCAGAAGGCATATCCCTGCAGGGCAGGCTTATGTATTCTGATTGGGGTATGTAATCTTCAAGATATGGTATGAAAACCTGCTTGAAGCTCTTGCCTGCTTCCCATCTCATAATGCTTTTGACAGGATAGGGCCAGTAGACTGAACCAGGGCCGCAGAGTTTAGTGAGATAGTCTCCATCTGGTGTAGGGACTTCACTTTCGCAGAACTGCTTCAGTGATATGCAATCCTTGAATGCATTAAAGTAGGGGGCTGGGACATAATCCCCTGTATCAGGGTCCTTCTCGCTTTCCACCCCTATCGCTGAACCTTCTGCACAATCCTCTATCTGGAGGTTCATGCAATCAAACCCACCCTCACCGGATATTGAGATGTTCCTAACATAAACTGTCTCACCCAACCCATTCACAAGATCAAATGAGAGGGATTTTATGTCCGCTTTATTGCCCTCACTATCAGTAAGATTAAGAAACTCACCCCCAAAAAGATATCCGTCAGAATAAGCGACCATATCCCTGCATTCCACCCCTGAAGTGAAAACACACTTGTCAGGAAGGAGCCTTTGTGGATTAAGGACACCAAAATAATTCAATGCGGCGATTATTATGAGAACTGCAAGCACAGCCCATCCATATGTCATCAGGAACTCCATTGCTGCCTGGGCTCTTCGCTGGGGTTTGGAAAACATTGAATCTCCTCTTTTTGGGGTGTTCCGCCTTCAAAAACCCCTTAATGACCTTTCATTATATAAATCTTTTCAGAATTCCTGTCCTGCAGGCGCCAGCATACGGCGATTGAAAAAAGGGGTTAAAGGAAATGAGGTTAAAGAAGATGAGATTGAAAAGAACATAATCAGAAAGAATGGATTTCAGCCCTGAACTCATCCTTTCACAACGCTCACGGGCACGAGCCTCACCACAGGATTGCCTATGCCGACCTCATGCGAGACCTTGACCACTTCATCAATGTCCTTGTATATGCCCGGCGCCTCCTCAGCTATTGTCTTCCAGGAAGCGGACTTAACCTCTATGCCCCTTCCCTTCAGCTCATCCCTTATCTGCTCGCCCCTGTACTTCTTCAGGGCCTCATGCCTCGATCCGACTCTTCCCGCGCCGTGCGCTGTTGAGCCGAAGCTCACCTCTTCCGCCTTTTTTGTTCCCACGAGGACAAAGCTTGCGGTTCCCATGCTGCCGGGTATTATGACAGGCTGGCCCACGCTCCTGTACGCCTCAGGAATCTCCTCTCTTCCCGGGCCGAAGCTTCTCGTCGCGCCCTTCCTGTGGACGCAGACATTCTTCTGCGAGCCTTCAATATCATGCTTCTCCATCTTCGCTATGTTATGGCAGAGATCATACACCACATCAACCTTCACATCCCCGAACACCTGCTCCATTGATTCCCTCACCCAGTGTGTTATCATCTGCTTGTTCGCGAAAGCGAAATTGGCTGCTGCACTCATCGCCTTGTAATACCTCTGGCCGAGTTCAGAGTTTATGGGCGCGTTTATGAGCTCGCGGTCAGGAAGGCCCTCATGCCCGTACTTGTCCTCCATCTCCTTTATATAATCCGATGCGACCTGGTGGCCAAGCCCGCGCGAGCCGCAGTGGATCATCATTGATACATTCCCTTCTTCATCAAGCCCGAATGATTTGGCTGTGCCGTCATCATAGATCTTGTCTGTCTTCTGTATCTCAAGGAAGTGATTGCCCGCGCCGAGGCTGCCCACCTGCGGGATTCCCCTCTTGATCGCCTTGTCTGACACTTCATTAGGGTCAGATGGCATGCTTCCGTTCTCCTCAGTATGCTCGTAATCCTCTTTCCTGCCGTAACCCTGCGATACAGCCCATTTGGATCCTTTTGCCAGAAGCTCCATGAGCTCGTCCCTGCTCATCCTGATTTTCCCGCCTTTGCCCACTCCTGACGGGACATTTGAGAAGAGCCTGTTGATTATGTCATGCCTTTTCTTGAGGAAATCATCCAGTTTGAGGTTCGTCCTGAGAAGCCTGACACTGCAGTTTATGTCATAGCCCACCCCTCCGGGGCTAATCACTCCCTCTTCAGCATCGAATGCGGCAACACCGCCTATTGGGAATCCATATGAGGTCTAACCAGCAATGCTGATTAAATATCCTTGATGAGCGTCAGGCATCACCATTGACGCTCTCTGAATCCCTTTAAGGCATGCTACATTCTTAGCCTGCTCTAACGTCTTGTCCTGCTTTATCGCTTCCATAAGCTTCTCTGAAGCGTATATCCTGGCAGGCACTTTCATGGCTCCTTCCTTAGGCAGCTCCCAGGTGTTTGAATCCATTTTTTTCATTTCCATGATATATGCCTAATTGAACTGATTTATATAATTTTCCATAAGACTGGGTTGTCAAGTTATTGGTGATGCTTTTAAATAAAATTCCTGATTATATATTGAAATATTTTCTATCACCAAAAAGTTGACTCAACCCCACAAGACACTGGACACTGCGGCGTGAGGTATTTAAATCATTGACAGCAGTTAAGTTTCCATAAAAATGCTAAAATTCAACAGAGATTTATCAATAATACATGCTTATTTAAGTGCTGATGGTTACGTAATAAAAAATCCGAAAACCCAGAAAAGAAAGTATTATTATATCGGGTTCAGAAATACGAATGAAAGATTGCTGCAAGATTTTGAAGAAAGGTTTTATAATTATTTCAAAATCAAAAAAATCCGAGCAATCGCCTACCTGAAACCTAAAGGTTTCAGTTTGACGGCGATTGCATTTATAGCGGATTCCAAAAAAACACAAAGTGTTTTTAGGGAGCAAAAAATCCCAAAGGGGATTTTTTAGCTTTTAGGCTTTCCAAAAGCCTTCATCTGAAAGTTTGTTAGCTTGTCTAACAAACC
>JAWOBY010000069.1:0-12608 GCA_046484055.1 Candidatus Woesearchaeota archaeon
CGACGTACGTGCCGGAGGCCGAGGACATATTGCACAGGTGGAGTATAAACAACCCGGCCCCGCCGCCGACGACGACGCCCCAATGCCCGCCGCTATAACAGACATTTTGCTCCCCGGCATCAGATGCATAGAGATAATCAGCCAATGTACCATTGCTTTCGGTGCCATCGGTGCTGGCCGGTAAAAATATACTGCCCAAATCCCAATCAGTGCCGGACTCATCGTGTAAAGTGACGGTCCAGCCGTCACTGTCCTCCACGGTGGTTATACCTGTTGACTGTAACGTGGTATTGCCGTTTTTATCCCAGATCTCCACCTGGTGACTGCCGTCGATCTGCAGGCCGTCCGTCATATTCCAGACGTTGCCCCAAAGCTCATAAATGCCTCGCCACACTGCTGATGTTGTGCCGGTGTTTGCGGCGGAGCTTTCGTCGACCCGTCCGGCGGCAATGGCGCTTTGCACATCTGGTGTGCCGAGTTCAATGAGAGATAAGATCTGTAGAGCTGCAAGCTCATATATGTCCCACATCCGAAAACCCGAAACTCCGACATTGCCGCCGTTGGCCTCATTTCTGGCCTCGCACCTGGTCTGCATCGTCGGGAAATCAATATCAACCAGCGGCGCTACTCCAGCGGTAGAACCTGCCTTTGTGTCGCCGTCATCTGTACACTCATACTTGCCGACATAAACCTGGTCAATCTCTGCCCCCGAGTCCATGAAAGCAGGATGAACCGCTGCACCACTAAATGCCGCATCACCTACCCACCAACATTTTTTGCCTGCTTGATCGGAGCCGGTGGGGGCCGTATCAGCTTTGATCCAGAATTTAGGGATCTTAACCATATCCTGACCATCAATTGTCACATCCGAAATATTACCCCATACCGGATGATTGTCAAAATCGGTAGTTGACGGTGCAATATCATTACCATTGGCATCTATATTCTGCCATGTCCCGGCGCCGCCACCGGTCGAGACCAGAGCAATGCCGTACACAATGGCCTCGGAGGTGGTAAAAGTGATCTCTGATGACCATGCAGTGGTATAACCGCTGTTGCTGACATCCCGGATGCGGGCCTTGTAATCGGTGTTATAACTCAACCCCGAAACATCGTAGCTGTCCTCATTGACTTGCGTGCTGACTACCGGGGAACTGAAGTCGCCTGAGGTCAGGTCAACCTGGAATTCTCGATAATCGCGAGTTTCAGATTCATATAACGGCGAAAAAATGGAGCCTTGTATTCTAACGAACGATCCAGTTATTCCGTTATCTATCGGTGATATGATGGAAGGGGTTAAGATATTTGATACAAGGTTACTTCGTGCAATTTGTTTGATTAAACCGGTAGAAGCATCATATTCCAGAAAAGTATCATCACTTGCGGGTTGGGCACCAAGATTCGGTTTGTCTGTCCATTTTCCCATTATTTATATCCCTCTACTCTAAGTTCAACTTGGCTTACTTTGCGGTGCAGTCCGATTTTAGTGTCCCACACTCTTTGCAACGGCCCCATAAAGCGAACTGTGTAAATATTGCCGTCTGTGGGATGATGCCAGTAGAATGTTCTCTCTCTGCCATTCGCTTTTGTCGAATCGTGATAAAAATCAACAATGGTGTTGGCATCCGCTTCTTCCAACACGTCCCATTGCAGGGTCACTGTAAATATGGAATCATCAGAAAATGTGGTGACAGATATTGTACCGTCATCGGCTTCATGGACTACTTGATTCTTATTACCATCCTCAGTTATCGTCCGCTGCGGCGTGACTTGCAGTTCTGTAGCAGTATAGTCTGCTGTAACCGCATTAAGATATGTTTTCATCTCTTTAGCCATTAGGCAACCTCCCGCCTAACGGCCTCATGAGTTTCGTCATCATTCCTGTGCCATTCCACGTGATAGTCTCTAATCTCATTCCCACCAACATATATTTTGATAATGGGCTGGCCACCTCCGCCGCTCATAGCATTACTAATGGCGTCAGTTATCATTTTGACCGTATCTTCATTGCTCGACACCTTGCCGGAGGTGTTGATGATCTCCGGGCCTCGCTCACCGACCAATGACCAGCCATCTGCATAGCCGCCACCTGCGTAGCCTTGCAAGCCCCGGAGATTGCCGAGCACGCCCTCGTAAACATCACGGTAGTTGCCGCCATAGGCTGCAGCAAACTCTAAGCCCTGCGGGATAAAGCTGGTCAGGTCAGATACCTTCTGGCCATATTCCTCTGTTCCCTTAGCTTCTCTGGCGGCTGCCAGTTTGTCAAAGTACTGATTCTCAAAGAACTCCATACTTTGTACCGGAGCGAGCGTCCCTCCTTGCAATCTGGCAATCAAATCATCAATAGATTGAGATGCTTGCTTGCGAGCATTAAAAAGTGCTTCTTCGGATCGTGTGGCTTCTTCAGTAGCATTTTGTGATTCTTTGAATTGACTTATCAATTCACTGAAGAGTGTGTTGTAAGTATCCTGCTCAATTTGACCCTCTCGAAGCAATTGGTTTAGACGATCTCTCCCAGATGTAAGCTTATTAAAATCAGTGTCTCGCAAGTAATCGGCTACACCTAAAGATCCATAATCCAGCCCAAGCATTCGCATAAATGCTTCGACGTTAAGATCACGATTAAATAACTTGTCAAACTTTAATTGGGAACTCATAATTGGAGATACAATCATCTCCCGACGAAGGCGTTCCTGTTCTGCGGCTTCGGCTGCGGCCAAACTGGTTTTTTCAATTTCAACGCCGAGTGACTGAAGTACTGCTCTAGCCTGGTCGTAACTTGATGTAATCTCGTTTTGCTGTTTTTCATATTCAGAAAGAGGATTAAGGGCTTGATCAAAACCGTCTGTTAGTTCATTGATCTGGTTAATATAATCAATGACGCCCTGAATCTTTTCCCCGGCCGGCTGTATCTCTGCCAGCTCGTCTTCTAAGTCACCACTAGGCTCAAAGCGCATTTTTTCAAGTGCCGATTTATATACTTTTTCAAGCTGATCTGCGGCTGGAGTGGCAAAAATATCAGTATCCAAATTATCCCATTCTTCGCTGATACCGTCAACCATGAGATTTACAGCTTTAGTAACAATAGGTTGATAAATCCCCTTACGGATTGATTTCTCAATATTAGCAAAAACGTCTTCGGCTTCGCCCTTATCTTCGGCCCCGGCAAACATGCCTAATGTAAGGCCGGTTCTTGGGGCAGCAGTGGAATACTGATTACCGGTTCCCCATCTTGCTGCTTCCCGTGACCCATGTGTAACAACTTGAAAACCTGTCAAAAACATACCTCCTGAAAGCGGAAAACGCCCTCTTGTCCATGAAGCGTAACAAGGACAACAAGGAGTGGGAGATCTCCTCAGCTTATTATGCGATGTATTTCTCATTGTATTCAATAATGATGAAGCTCGGGGTGAAATGCGAAATGCATTCCTGCACCCTCCAGTTCATGAAAAAGTTCCTAAGCGGGTTTTTCAGCAGAGAGGATATAAACACCCTTTATGACGCATGCAGCGCAAGGATAGATGCCCAATACTACACAGACAGGGAGATAGATGAGGAAGAGCGCAGGAGGATAATAGAAAAAGCTCCCGATCTCATGGTCAAGTGCAGGGAAACCGCCGTCCATATGAAAGAGGACACTGTGGATGATATCAGAAAAAAGCTCGAGGAGAAGAATGACAGAAAAGCCAACAGAGAACACGAGAGAAGAGATCCCGACAAGGGATGAATGCATGGCAATGCTGAAAGAGCATGAAGTACCCGAGAATGTGATAAGGCATACCCTGGCAGTCAATAAGGTGGCTGTGTTCCTGGCCAGAAAGCTGAAAGAGGCAGGGGAGGATGTTGATGTGGAGCTCGTGGACAGGGCCTCGCTGCTGCACGACATCGACAAGATAGAGACCCTTGGGACAGGAGAGCACGGGAGCAGAGCAGAAGAGCTGCTGTCAGATAAAGGGTACGTGAAGATAGG
The DNA here is from genome assembly GCA_046484055.1 of Candidatus Woesearchaeota archaeon. Lineage (GTDB taxonomy): Archaea > Nanobdellota > Nanobdellia > Woesearchaeales > UBA12501 > JAWOBY01. Next base: position 3,971 of record JAWOBY010000069.1, read on the forward strand.
GAGGATAATAAAAAAGCACGTTTTCAGGGCGATATACGATCAGGGACTGGACACATGGGAGGAGAAGATAGTCAATTATGCAGACAAGAGATGCACAGAGGACAAGCTGGTGTCACTGGACGAAAGATTCGCCTACGGGAGGGAGCGATACGCGCATGAGCTTGACGAGAAGACGAAGGAGATAGAAGGCATGTATTATGATCTTGAGAAGGACATCTTCAGGAGGATAGGGATGAACCCTGATGATCTGAGATGGGCACTGAGCGGAAACAAGGGTGAGAAGACTGGCGCTGAGAAAGGAGCGGAAAAGGATTGATGATATAGACAGCAGGATAATATCGCTTCTGTCAAAAAGGAAGAATCTGGCAGGGAAGCTCGGCAGACTCAAGAAGGGGAAAGGCTTAAAAATGACCGACAAGGCGAGAGAGAAGGAAGTCATGGAGAACGCGAGGGCCATGGCCAGAGAGAAAGGCATTGACGAGCAGTTCACCACTGAGCTCTTCAGAAGGATAATCAAGTATTCAAAAGAAAAGCAGAAATGACTTACCGCCCCGACACTGAAGAATCAAAATGAGCAAAGACTATTACGAGATAATAGGGGAAGTGTCTCGCGAACGCTCGACACTGCGGGCCTCCCCTCAAACGCACAAACAAATGATGTCCCGCCCCGACACTGAAGAATCAAAATGAGCAAAGACTATTACGAGATATTAGGAGTGAGCAGGGATGCCTCGAAGGAGGACATAAAGAAGGCCTACAAGAAACTGGCCAAGAAGTATCATCCCGACATCAACAAGGATGACCCTGACGCAGAGAAGAAGTTCAAGGAGATAAATGAGGCTGCTGCGGTCCTTGGTGATGACCAGAAGAGGCAGCAGTACGACCAGCACGGCACGGCAGATTTCTCAGGATTCCAGGGAGGCGGTGGAGGATTTGACTTCAGCGACTTTATGAGGGACACTGAGGGTTTCGGTTTCGACTTCGAATCCATATTCGAGAGCTTCTTCGGCGGAGGAGGCATGTTCGGCGGAGGCAGGGGAAGAAGAGGCCCCAGAAGAGGATCGGACCTCGTCTATGATATGGAGATCACGCTTGAGGAAGCGGCATTCGGAGCCGAGAAAGAGATAAAGGTCCCGAAGATGTCCCGCTGCGAGAAATGCGGCGGCAAGGGAGCGGCCAATGATTCTGATATAGTGACATGCGATGAATGCGGAGGCAGGGGCGCGGTCAGGCACACGAAAAGGACGCCCTTCGGTATGTTCGCGACAACAGGCCCCTGCAGGAAATGCAGCGGGGAAGGCAGTATAGTGAAGGATCCCTGCCCTGAATGCGGCGGATCAGGCCTTGTGGAGAAGAGCGAGAACATAAAGGTGGAGATACCCGCCGGAGTGGCTGACGGGATGCGGCTGAGGGTCGCAGGAGGAGGTGAAGCAGGGCCGAAAGGAGGCCCTTCAGGAGACCTCTTCGTTGGAGTGCATGTCAAGCCGCACAAGACCTTCAGACGAAAAGGCGATGATATAGAGATGGATCTGCCCATAAGCTTCGCCCAGGCATGTCTCGGGGATGAGGTTGAAGTGCCCACTCTTGATAGCAAGGCAACGATGAAGATACCCGCGGGAACGCAGACCAACACTGTGTTCAAGCTGAGGGGGAAAGGCATACCCAACCTGAGAGGTTACGGCAAAGGCGATGAGAAAGTGAAGGTCATAGTTGAAGTGCCGAAGAAGCTGAGCAAGAGGCAGAAAGAGCTGCTGAAAGAGTTCGAGAAGGAAAGGGACAGCAAGGGATTCTTCAGCAGGATAAAGGATTCATTCTAGATTGGATAGGGACCTATCATTCCATATGAGTATGGATGGCATATGAGTATGGATGGGCCCATGTAAAACAGGATAAGAATACAGAAAAAAATCAAGGGCGCGCGCCCACCCCTTTTTTAGGTATTGTTTGGTAAGCATAGCATGTATAAATACTTTTTGTGGTTTCTGTTCGGGGGCGAATGGGGCCGGATAAACAGGACCAGTAAAATTTTACCTTCCTCTCCCGGCTACACCTCACCCATCTCCACAGAGAATCTGCATGCTGAGCAGGGTATCTTTGTTCCGGCCTTTTGTTTCACTTTCACAAGGCCTATGCCTTCCAGGTATTTTATGTTCCTGAACACCACTTCATAGGGCTTGTCAAGCTCCTTAGCCAGCTGGTATATGTTCCTGATGCTGTTCCTGCATATCCTTCTGAGCAGCTTCACCCTCTCAGGGCTGAAGACCTTGTGGAATGTCTCAGGAGTCATGACCAGTCCGCTCTCAGGCATTTTGATACGCCCTTTTTTTATCCTCTCATTGAGCTGCAGGTTATGCCTGCTCATTGATCCGACGATTCTTATTCTGCATTTCATTTTCAGTCAATCAAATTTTATAATCTCATGGAATTCATCAGGCGACTCTCGTTTCATCAGCGTTTTCACGAGCCTTGTTCTCTCACCATAAAACTCATTGAGCCCGTCAATCAATATCTTCATCAGCTCATCCTATATGACCTGTCAAGTCATATATAAATCTTTTGCTTTGAACAAGAAATAACAGGATTTTTTATATGGCTTATCAGAAAAAAACATGCGTTTTTCCGGTAATGCCCGGAAGGATTCCGCTTTTGTATGTTTTGACAGGACATGTTCTGGTTTTCAAGAAGAATCTGCAGTAATTACCCTCTCCTTCAGCCCTTTCTCTTCTATATACTCCGCGACATTTTCAGGTACCATGGCCTTCCATTCCCGGCCTTTTCTCATGGCCTCCCTCACGTGCGTCGCGTCAAGGCCGAAGTACCTTTCTGATGTTATTATCTTGTATCCCGCTCCGCGGAAAAGCTCCTCGTTCAGTTTGTTGTCGCCCACATACACAACATTGAAAGGAGGCACGTTCTCTCTCACATGCTGTACATACTCATCATCAGATGGTATGTCGTTGACTATCCTCACGATCACATTATCATATCCCGATAATGTTTTCTCTATCATATCTTTCCTCTCTTCTGCAGAAAAAGGGTCCTGCTCAGTCCTGCGCAGCGGCCTTGCCACCACGATGATTAGCTTGTCCACCTCTTCGGTAGCCTTCTTGACGACCTCAAGGTGGCCGTTGTGGAAAGGCTGGAATCTTCCTATGTAAAGTCCTGTCATGTGCGTATCGTACAGCACATTGCAGTGCCTGCATAAAAATTTTATCTTCCTGTTGCCTTTGATGTCCCTTCCGCAGACGCATCCCTGTCTTATGGTCACTATGTTCAACTCTGCCAATCCTGCCTTTTTTCTGCAGGGTCAAGGTGCGTTTTAAAAAGATTGTGCATAAGATTATGTATTAATGGACGGAAGGTTGATGGAAGGGCAAGTAAAAGAACAGATGACAGGAGAACAGACCTTTGCCCGCGATAAGATCATCAATCAGTATATCACTCATCCCCCAGCTGCTGATCTATGATCGACCGCTCCTCAAACATCCTGCCTGTAGCAGCGCAGTAGGGGCACCTGTTGGGCTTCCCGCTCTTCGGCTCAAAGACATAATTACAGTTCCCGCATCTAAGCTTTGCCATTCTGCAGCAGAACCTCAACAGATATAAAAAATTTACTGAAAGAATTAAAATGTGACCATTATTTGATAAGCAAGCCCTATCCCCTACCTAAAGGTAGGGGTGTTGAAATCCTTCGGATTTCTTCCATTGTGAAGCAAAGCTTCACAATTCTGATAATTTCGACTTCAGTCGGAATTATCTTTACCTTTGAGCAAAGCTCAAAGTATTACGGGCTTGCATTATACTTGCAAATCATGATTTGCAAGTCTTAAAATCCCAGACGCTTGACTAAGCGAAGCTTAGGCAAGTCTTATAATCTCGACTTCAGTCGGGATTATATTTAAGCCAGTGAGCCGGGATTTTATATAGATTGTCACATTTTAAGCCTTACTTGCAAATTTTTTTGCAAGTCTGAAAATCCCTGACTTTAGTCGGGATTTTCTATACAAATAGCGCTACATCCCCAACTTGAAAGAAGAGGTATTGCGCTATTTGTAATAAAGAATAAAAAAAGCTATAGTGTTCTCAGGCCTCATTTGCTCCTTCCGGGCCTCTTAACAACAAACCATATTATCAGCACTGCTATCACCCACGGCAGTATGTATGCCACGAACACGAGCAGCGCTTTCAGGCTTGTCACGAAATTGGCCGCGAGCTCTGAGAGCTTCACGAATGTAAGGCCGAAGAATCCTGATTTCTCTTCAGTGAGGGTCACTCTTATGGTTGAGTACACTACCTTCTTGTCTATGTTCTCCAGGGCATCCTCAAGATACTCAACCCTTCTCTCCTGATTGGCTATGCGGTCAGTGAGGTCTATTTTGTCCTCAATCTCCTCTGCCTGATTGTAGAGGTTCTTGTACCTCTGGAGCTTGTCCTTCTCTGCCTCAAGATCAGCATTCAGGTCAGTGTACCTTCCGGTAATATCATCAGCATCCTCCCTGAAGGACTGAACCTCTCCCAGCTCCTTGAGCTGTGTGATGACAGAATCGTACTTGTCCGCCTCCACCTTGAGCTGGTAACTTCCTGAGAAATAGCCGCTCCAGCCCTCACCTATCCTTCTCACGTTCTCATTAAGAAGAAAAGAGTCGCTTGAATCCACTATTGCCTTGAGCCTTGACTCCTCTTTCCTGAACCCGCCTCTCTCAACCTCTGACTGCAGGTTTGCGGTCTTTGTTATCTTCCTGTCCTCTACCTCTGGCGCGAAATCGCCCTTGGACTGCGGAGCCATGCCCCTGTTGTAGGCCGCAGAGTCCATCGCTGTCTCCTGCATGCCTGCGCTCGCGAGCGGGCTGGTACTCTTGTAAGCTGAGCCGCCTATCAAACCTATCAGACTGCCTGATGCCATCACCATGAACACAAGCACCAGCACAAGGATGACCAGCAGCCAATTGTCTTTTATCTTTTTCAATTGGTCCCCTATTGTCATTTTCATTCCTCCATTTTTTTGATTGTCCATCACTCAGTGATCAGTCCGGTGCATCTCCAGTTTATTGTGGCGTTCTCATGCTCCTCATAGACGACGCACGCGGGATTGCATCCATCTTTCGCGAACTCCTCTTTCATTTCAAGGTCTATCCACCAGGTCCTGCTGTTATCGTTGTAGTTGTAGCTCTCTGTAAGGCTGCCCTTCTCTTTGCACTCGCTTTCCCGCGCTATCGCAGCAGCATCCTCATAGCTCATGAGTGACCCCTCCTCACTGCCTTCTGTGCTGCCTCCCTCGCACGCACCGGGAGTGTAGCTGTCTATCTCACCGCTTGAGCACGCGACGCAGCCGTTGCTGTAGGTCTTTCCATTGTTGCCGCACACAGGGTCATACTGCATCGTGCACATGTCAGCTGCCTTCTCCTGCTCAGTGCAGTAATGGACATCGCCGGATCCGCTTCCGGACTCATCTGAAGACTGTCCATCATCTTCCTGATCCTCGTCTATCTCCTCGACAAAGACCTCTCCATCAGCTTTGCACTGCCTGGGGTATGATTCCATCACAGGATTCCCTGCCTCAACGCACTCCTCAAAGCTGCTTATTCCTTCCGCGCTTCCCGCGCCCTCATCACTCTGGCCTGCGCATCCTGCAAGCACAACAGAGAGCGCCAGAAGGGCCATTATTGCATAATCCGCCGGTTTTTTCATGATTCTCATATTCTCACCTCATCAGGTTGTAGTTCAGTGTATATCTGATAGTATATAAATAATTTGCTAAGTGTTTGAATGGGGTTGAAGTTATGGCTGGGGGTACCCAATCTTTCTGCGCGGAAGCGGCTCATCCGTCTTAGGCCTCTTCACCAGCGATACAATAATTATTGTAAGTATTGTAAGCACAGCCCCTGCTGTTATGAGCGCGTACCTCAGGCTTGTGTTCTCGCTGAGGAATCCGAACGAAACTGATATTATCATATAGCCCAGTCTTGAGAACATGCCGCTTATGGAGAGCACAGTGGCCCTTCTCTCTGAGCTTGTGATCCTGTTGGTGTAATCCGACAGAACAGGGAAAACAAATCCCCTCACGAACTCCCTGAAGAAGAAGAATATGAATCCGAACCAGAGGAAAAAGGCGCCTGCCCCGAAATAAGAGAGTATAATCAGGACAGGCATGATAAGGAGCGAGTAATATATCCCCAGCCTTTTTTCCATATTGTGGGCCTTGAGGGCGGCGAATGCTGTCACTATTGAGAACACTGCGAAAACTATGCCGAAATTCCCTATCGGAAGATCCGTTGCCCTGAAGTAAGGCTGGTATATTATGAATATCGTGTTTGAGAACCCCATGACCAGGAATGAGTAGATGAACAGCCCCATGAGCTTCCTGTGGCTCACTGACTCTTTCACTATCCTGCCGAGCATGGAGAATTCCTTCCTCATCGGAAGAGGCTCTATCAGCTTTTGCCTCGGCGGCTCTTTTATGGTGAGCATGAACAACAGCAGGGCAGCGTGTATGGCAAGTGTGAAGAGTATCGTGCTCCTTATGCTGGTTCCCAATGCTATCAGCCCTGAGCCCGCAAGCGCTGATGTTATTATTCCCATCTCAGAGAAGAATATGGCCTTTCCCTGGAATCTTGAGTATTCCTTCTCTCTCTTCAGGACAGCGAGAGTGTCGTATATCAGCGCGGAGTCAGCCCCTGAGAAGAATGTGCTTGCCAGTCCCAGGAATACATGTGCGATGATGAGCATGGAGTATGATGTTGATGAGTACAGGAACGCCATTGATATCACATGGCACAGCACTGAGATGACCAGCGAGTTCCTCCTTCCTACCCTGTCAGCTATGTATCCTGAAGGTATCTCAGTGAGAAGCACCGTTGCTGTTGTCGCGGCGCTCATTATCATTATCTTCGGAAGATTGAATCCTATCTCCTGGAAATAATATACTATGAACGGAAGGTAGAGTATGAATGCGTCTATGAAAGAGAATGTGTATATTTTCCATATGTTTGAACTGATGCCCTCTTTTTCTGCAGTTTTTCCTGTCATCTTCCGGATTCATAAGGGCAGTTTTATAAATGTTTATGAAGCATTTTCCCACATGCTGTCAAAAAAGGATGACAGGCTCTGTAATATCCCTGCTAAGGAAAACCTGCGCATTTCCCCACCAAACGAGTACAACCATTGCCTTTCTGAATGTTTCAAAACATAAATCTATTTAAACAACCTTGTCCCGCAAATCCGGAAAAAGAACGTTAATTGCGTTAAGAGGGGTGTTTGGATCGTAAAGGAAATAATCTGGGAGCCTGGAAGGACATTCAGCGAGTTCAGCCTGCTGCCGGGATACACTGAAAAGGACTGCGTGCTGACGAACATAAGCCTTGAGACAAAGCTTGCAGAAGAGCTGGAACTCGGGATACCCTTGCTCAGCGCGGCGATGACTTCTGTCACAGGACTAGAGATGTGCAGCAGCCTGGGCAGGGCAGGAGGTATGGGCGTGCTGCCCGCAAAGATGCCTGACAGCAGCATAGTCAAGACCATCGAAGAGATAAAGGCGCTCGATCTCTCTTTTGTTGAGGATCCCATCTGCGTGCATGAGGATGAAAGCATAGAGAATGTGGTTAAGCTCATCGAGAGGCACGGCTATTCAACAATACCTGTTGTTGACAGGTTCAGGCATTTCAAGGGCCTGTTCGTCCAGGAGGAATACTGGAAGACTGACGCGAGGCCTGAGGATCTTGTGACAAAGGCAATGATCCCTTACTCAAAGGAGAAGAAAGACAAGAACAAGATAGAGGTGTCTTTCAATCCTGACATCTCTATCGAAAAGGCGAAAGATAAGCTCAGCAGGACCGAAGGCAAATACATAGTTGTTCTGGACAGGCAGGAAAGGCTGAGGAAGATGGCCTTCAAGCAGGACATGGATGAGATAAAGGTCGGAGTGGCGATCTCCACATATGAGGGTTGGAAGAAAAGGACTGAGAAAGCTCTGGAGGCGGGCGCTGACCTGATTGTCATAGATACCTCTGACGCATACAATGCTTTTGTCGGCAAGGTCCTTGAGAGATATAATGACATGAATACAGGAACACCCATCTGCGCAGGCAATGTCGTAACATATGACGGGGCGATGTTCCTGCTGGACAAAGGCGCTGACATAGTCAAGACAAACATGTCAGTAGGCTCCATATGCACGACCCAGCGGGAGAAGGCAACAGGCAGGGCTCCGATGGCTGCAGTGCTCGATGTGGAGAGGGCAAGGCAGGATTATGCCAGGAAGAATGAGAGATGCACAAGCCATATAGCTGACGGAGGCATGCCGGGGCCTGCGGAGATGATCATAGCCCTGTCAGTCTGCGACGCGGTCATGATGGGAGGATACTTCAACGGTTTCTACGAGGCGGCAGCGCCGAAACTGGACAAGAACAAGAAGCCCACGACAGAGGAGGATCAGATGAGATTTGTGGAGACATGGGGTGAGGGGTCAGAAAGGGCAAGGAACCTCTACAGGTACGGGCATTCGAGCAGGAAGACTTTCTTTGAGGAAGGGGCTGAAGGCACAGTGCCGTACAAGGGGAGGCTCAAGCCCTGCCTTGAGAAGGACATGGCAAAATTGAGGGCTGCGCTGAGCACAGCAGGCGCGTACGATCTTCCTGAGTAC
>JAWOBY010000023.1:0-2756 GCA_046484055.1 Candidatus Woesearchaeota archaeon
CGAGTTTCCGGGCGATATCCCATGTCATGTCAGGGCTGTTGTCATCAACTATTATGATCTCAGAATTCTTATAGGCTTTTGTTATGCCGTCAATGAGCTTCTTTATGTTCCCGGCCTCATTATAGGTGGGGATGATTATGCTGATCCTTTCCATGACAGCAGCATATCCTGAACATATTATATATTTTTCCCCGCAACCTTTAAATTAGTCCGCATCATCCTGCCCTCATGCGGACCGAAAACAAGCAGATGCTATTCCTGACTGTGTCTTGTTTCCTGGCGTTGTGGTTCCTCCTGCCTAATTTCCTTGGCCTGAAGCCTGACATCCTCATGCTGGCCTCGCCTTTTGCGGTGTATGTCCTTTTTCTGGAGCTGAGGGAAAAGGCCTCTTTCCCATTCTGGGTCTGGCTGCAGGTCTTATGCACTGGTTTCCTGCTGGCCCTGCCTGTTGTTCTGCGCGCCATCATCTGACCGCAACCTTTAAATAACCCTTTTGGTTATCTGATGAAAATCCATCCAGTGACAAAGAGGTGTATGATGCGCAAGAAATCACAGGCAGCCATGGAGTTTCTTTTGACTTATGGCTGGGCCATTCTTGTTGTTCTCGTGGTCATAGGCGCTCTCGCGTATTTCGGGGTGCTTGATCCTTCAAAGCTTTTCCCTGACAAGTGCTACTTCGGAGCCTTCGGGGCCTGCGAGGATTATACGCTTGTTGATGACACTAATGATGCAGGGGAGGAGCAGGATTCAGTGGTGGTTTCACTGGTTAATAATCAGGGAAAACCGATTAGGGCATTAAGGCTTGATGCTAAATCCGGGATCACCTGCTCTGATGTAGAGATTGGAAGCTCTGGAGGTCTTATTCACATAAATCTGGGTAATAGTATCATATTCAAATTGAGGGAAGGGAAGAGCTTTTCAGACGTTGCCAACGCTTTTTCAAGCGGTGATTTGGATACCATAAGGGAGGCCATATATCTGATACCATCATCTGAATCCACAGAGAAATTCTGTAGTGATCCTGCAAATTCAGATTTCTGCGCTGAATGGAAGCCCGGCGAAAAGGCCTATTTCTGGCTCTGGAACTGCCAGGGCCTGAGCACTGAGGAGAGGGCAAGCATTGATGTCGATCTTACCTATTCCTTTGACGGCGAGTTCATGCATACCATAGGCAGCACCATAGCTGCTGTGCCGCAGGAGAATCCTTTTGAGTGAGCGGCCTGTTTTATCCTTTTTTCTGTATCCTCCTGCATACCCTTTTCCCTGGCCGCAGCTGCAATCTCTGGTGTTTAATAAAAATTGGACAAAATGAAAAACTTTAAATATAGGTATTACTTTTTAAGGTAATATGGACAAAAAAATATTAAAAACTGTGCTGCAAAGGAAAAGGCTGTTTGTGCCTCTGATATTTACAGAGAGGCAGTTCAATGTCCTCAGAAAGTACAGCAGCAATGCCGGGCTCTCAAATGCAGAGAGAAAAGCGCTTTACACATCCATAAAGGATAAGATGGAGGCATTAAGCTCCTTCTCAGGGGAATACAAGGACAGGGAATACTATATCAGCAGCCCCGGTGAAATAATGCCATCCAGGCTGGCAGAAGCGAAGGAGATTGTGGATGCATATTCAAAAAAGCATGACAGGGTCTTCGTAGCAGGCTCGTTCCTGTTCTCCAGGGATTTCAATGATATTGATATCTTCATTGTCAGGAAAAGGGGCTACAGGGAAAGATGGGACAGGAACAGGCATATTATATTCTTACCGGAAAGAAGGCTGTCCAGCCCTGTATTCCAGTCTGCCTCATTGATATCAGTATCCAGCTTCCTGATACCCAGAAAGACAAGGAAGAGGAGGCCTTTCCTGTCTGAGCTGATGGCAACATACCATGAAGCGGTGATTGAGCATATGAAAAAAGAAAAAAAGCCCGAATCCATAAGAAGGATGGTCTTTCATTATAATCTCTTCTGCAGGAACAGGCTGCTCAATGGCAGGGAGCTAAAGAGATTATCCGGAGAGATTGAACTTGACGGACTGGATACGCTGATGAAAGGCCTATGCAAAAAACTTTTTTCAGCGAGCTACCTGTATGTTGAAGTGCATGATTATATCAAAACACTGAAGGACTCAATCAGGAATATCCGGCCCAATACCCACCTGATAAGATTTAAAGACACGTACGAGGAGATGATCTATGGAAGGGAAAGAGGCAAGACAGAGGCTGCTTGAGATTTTCGGCATCCAGATCAGATTCAACAAGGAGTTTGATGACCTCATCGAGGGATTAAAGGAAGGCATGGCAAATGACTTCATTGAGTGGTGCAAAGACTGCAGGGAAAACAGGGAGCTGGGCTCTGTGCCCAATAAAAAGGAATTCAAGCACCTGTATGTGTTTTTCAGGAAGATAGCCTCAGATGTCAGGGCCACGTTGATCAAGGAGCAGAACAGGGATTTTGTCGAGATAAGGCTGGAGAGCCACAAGGCCTATGATGATACCAGGTCAAGACTGGGCTATAAAAAGAGTTCGTATTATGGGAGCTGATTACTTTAATTTGCCGGCCACAATTACAAAAACCTTTATAAACCTCTCCTGATATTCCCTCTGCATGCAAAAAAGAGGTAAGGGTCAGGCCGCCATGGAGTATGTCATGGTGGTGGGGCTTGTCATCGCCATAATAGTCCCCATGGTGTATGTGTTCTATGACTATTCCACTGAGATGGGTGAGCAGGTCACTGATTCAAAGGTAAATAAGATAGCTAA
>JAWOBY010000020.1:0-5471 GCA_046484055.1 Candidatus Woesearchaeota archaeon
ATTGCATTTATAGCGGATTCCAAAAAAACACAAAGTGTTTTTAGGGAGCAAAAAATCCCAAAGGGGATTTTTTAGCTTTTAGGCTTTCCAAAAGCCTTCATCTGAAAGTTTGTTAGCTTGTCTAACAAACCCAGAAAATCCCTGATTTTCGCTACATAAATATTTCAGTTTTCGGCTTTGTGGAAATAAAAGATTTATCGCCCTATCATTCTCCCTCTTCCTCAGGATTATAGCTCGGGATGGCCGCCTTTGATATTATTATGATGTCCCCTATCGACTTCACAAGCTGATGAGGGACTATGACTCCTTTCGCGGATCCAAGAACCTTTGCCAGATAAGAATTCTTCGTGGCCTTCACCCTCCAGCCGAAAACCTTTGTCTTGGTTATTATGGACTCCTCAACATCACCGAAATACTCCCCATTGTCAGTAAAAACTTTCATATCATAAGTCTCGGTTATTTTCTGCATCTTCAGCATAAAGACCACCTTTTTTGCGATTTTATATAGTGATTATCATGGGGCGGACAGCAAACCGCATACAATGCTTTTTGCTACTGCCTCAAGATTAAAGACCAGAATGGGCTTTTGATATTTAAAGCTTTCGAAATGGAGGGGTCTGTCCCAAGTGAAGGTCAGCGCCAATATCGTGAGCGCTTTCTATCTGAAAGATCAGGCTGACAGAGGGGTCGCTCCCTACGGGAGACGTCAGCTTTAGATAGAGGAAGCAGGCGCGAGCCGGCCGCTGACCCGAGCTTTTCCTCAGGAAAAGCGAGATTTGGGACAGACCCGAAATGAAGCGGTTTTAAGAGCTTTAATACGCTCCCTGGGCTCCCAGAGAGCGCAACAGCAACATTTAAATATGAAATTCTTAATATGTCAGCCATGAAGATAAAAACTGCTGTTTTGCTGGTCGGAGGCCTCGGAACAAGGCTCAGGCCAATAACCTATGAGATCCCAAAAGCGCTGATTCCTGTCCATGGGAAGCCTGTGACAGAGCATCTCCTTGACCTTTTCAGGAAATATGAGGTGAACAACATAATCCTCTGTGTGGGCCATATGAAGGAAAAGATAAAGGATTACTTCAGGGACGGATCGCAATTCGGGATAAGTATAGATTATGTTGATGAGGATGAAGGCCTCGGGACTGCCGGACCCCTCAAGCTGGGATGCAGGATCCTTCCGGATCGCTTCAACGGCACCATCATAGTCTCAAACGGCGATGAGCTCAAGGACATCGATCTGGAGAAGATGTACAACCTCCACAAGAAAAACAATGCCCTCGCGACCATAGCCCTCACTGAAGTGGAAGACCCCAGCAGGTACGGCGCGGCAAGGATGGAAGGAAGCAGGATTCTTGAATTCGTGGAAAAGCCCGGGAAGGGAAAGGCCCCCAGCAGCCTTGTCAATGCGGGACTGTATATCATAGAGCCGGAGGTGATAAAGGGCATAAAAGGGGATGTGTCAATGCTTGAGACAGATGTCTTCCCCAAGCTTGCGGAGCAGGGAAAGCTGTACGGCTATCATTTCAAAGGCCAGTGGTTTGACATAGGCAACATGGAAAGGTATGAGGACGCGATAAAGAACTGGGAGGGAATAAGGGAGTGAATGGATTTTAAAGCAAAATAACAGAATTTCTGTAAAGAGAATACACGAAAGACAAACAAGCAAAACGAACAAGAGGATAAAAAAAGAGATGGGAATATGGCAAACATTGATTCTTCGGTCTTCAAGGCGTATGACATAAGGGGGGTTTATCCTGAACAGATCAATGAGGAATTGGCGTACCTTATAGGCAGGGCATTCGTGGCATCCCTTGAATGCAGGGAGGTCGTTGTGGGCCGCGACGCGAGAGAAAGCTCCCCAAAGCTGCACAAGGCGCTGTTGAGGGGGATAATGGATCAGGGTGCTGATGTGATTGACATAGGCCTCACAACAACGCCGATGTTCTATTTCACCATTGCTGAATACGGGCATGATGCAGGAATAATGATAACCGCATCCCATAATCCTGCAAGATACAACGGCATGAAGCTCTGCAGGGAAAAAGCGATACCCATAGGAGGGGAGACAGGGCTTCAGGATATAAGGGATCTGGTCGAAAAGAACGATTTCACTGAACCAGAGAGGAAAGGGGAAGTGAAGGACAAGGAACCGCTGAATGATTATGTAAGGAAGATAATGTCATTCTCCTTCGATGTAAAACCGATTAAGATAGTTGTTGATGCCGGAAACGGGATGTCACCCATTGTATTCCCAAAGCTTGAAGAGGAACTCCCCATCGAATCAGTGAAGATGTTTTTTGATATTGACTGCACATTCCCCAACCATGAGGCCAACCCCTCAAAAGACGAGAACACTGCAGACCTGCGGAAGAAAGTGAAGGGAGAGAAAGCAGCGATGGGCGTGGCATTTGACGGCGATGCTGACAGGGTGGCTTTTGTTGATGAGAACGGCGCCGCAATACCAAATGATATAATAACAGCATTGATAGCGGAGGAGATGCTGGCCAAAAACAAGGGAGAGAAGGTATTGTATGAGGTCAGAAGCAGCTGGTCAGTCAGGGACACTGTAAAAGCAAACGGGGGGACACCTGTATTATGGAAAGCAGGCCACGCCCTGATAAAGGAGAAGATGAGGAATGATGACATCATGTTCGGAGGCGAGAAAAGCGGGCATTATTTCTTCAGGGATTTCTGGTACGCGGATTCAGCTATGATAGCGCTGGTCCATGTCCTTAACATATTGTCCAGGAAAGGGAAGAGTCTCTCTGAACTGACAAATCCTCTCAGGAGATATGAGGACTCAGGGGAATTGAATTTTGAGGTCAAAGATAAGGATGAAGTCATTAGCAGGGTGGAGGATGAATTGAAGGAGGAGGCGGTGAAAGTGATGCACGTGGACGGCACCACAATGGAGTTTGAAAACTGGTGGTTCAACCTGAGAAAATCTAACACAGAACCGGTCATAAGGCTCAATATAGAGGCAGACACAAAAGAGGGCCTGGAATCCGCCAAACAGCGGCTGAAAAGCATCATTGAGATGACAGAATGAAAATAACAATAATAGGCACAGGATATGTGGGAAGCGTCACAGGGGCCTGCCTCGCGGACCTCGGCAATGAGGTGGTATGCCTGGATGTCGATGAGGAGAAGGTGGAGAGGTTCAGCAAAGGCGACATCCCAATCTACGAGCCCGGCCTCGGCGACATAGTCAAGAGGAATCTCAGGGAGAAAAGGCTCGCATTCACCACAGACAAGAAGAAGGCGATAGAGGATTCTAAAGTCATATTCATCGCGGTCGGAACACCCTCAGCGCCTGACGGCTCTGTGGACATGAGTTTTGTTGAGTCTGCAGCAGCAGATATCGGCAGATACATGAACGGCCACAAGGTGGTGGTTGACAAGAGTACTGTGCCTGTAGGGACTGCAGACAGGGTAAGAGATGTGATAAAGGACAACCTGCCGAAAAGCCAGGGCAGCGGTCACAGCAGCCAAGATTTTGACCTTGTCTCAAACCCTGAATTCCTGAGGGAGGGAAGCGCTATAAAGGATTTCATGAATCCGGACAGGGTCATAATAGGTGTTGACAACGGCAGGGCAAAGGATATCATGCAGTCGATATATTCGGGCATTGAAAGGACAGGAAGACCCATAATATTCACGGATGTGAAGAGCGCGGAGCTGATAAAATACGCGAGCAACGCGATGCTCGCGACAAGGATATCATTCATGAATGAGATCGCCAGGCTGTGCGAGAAGACCGGCGCTGATGTGAAGATGGTGGCGAGGGGGATGGGCCTGGACAGCAGGATAGGCCCGAGGTTCCTCCAGGCAGGGATAGGATACGGCGGAAGCTGCTTCCCGAAGGATGTGAGGGGGCTTATAGCGACGGGAAAAGAGAATGGCCTTGATTTCCGGATCCTGAGCGCTGTTGACAGGGTGAATGAGGAACAAAAGAGATGGCTTCTGCCAAGGATAAAAAAGGAGATGGGGGATCTGAAAGGAAGCAGGATAGCTGTATGGGGCCTTGCATTCAAGCCCAGGACTGATGATATGAGGGAGGCCCCTTCCATAACAATCATAAAAGATCTCCAGGATGCAGGGGCAGAGATAACTGCATTTGATCCTGAGGCAGAGCGCACTGCAAAAGGAATACTCAAAGATGCGGCATACGCGCAGGACCCTTATGAAGCAGTCAAGTCATGCGATGCTCTCGTGATAGCCACTGAATGGGATGAGTTCAGGAGCCTTGACATGAAGAGGATAAAATCGCTCATGAACATCCCCGTGATATTCGACGGAAGGAACATCTACGATCCTGACACTATGAAGGAAGAGGGGTTTGTTTATTACAGCATAGGCAGATGAACAAAGCAGTCTGTTGAGAGCGCTGTAAGACTGTCATAAGATGATTGAGAAGATGATAAGGGAAGGCTGAAAAGACAATAGGGAAAATAATGATAGCGATCATACTGGCCGCAGGATACGGGGTGAGGCTCGAGAGGGACCTCAGGGCGTTGAGGGATTCCGACAGGGAGACGCATAACAGGATTGCAGACAACATAAGGGGGAGGCCCAAGCCCATGGTGCTCATAGACGGCAAGCCCCTGATCGAGTATCTTGTGGAGGACATCGAGAAGATAAACGATGTCGAGAGGATAATCATAGTGACGAACAACAAGTATTTCAGACAGATAGAGGAATGGACGCTCAGCTACAATTCCTCAAAAGAGATAAAGATTCTCAATGACGGGACGAACTTCAATGCTGACCGGCTCGGCGCTGTGGGCGACCTGCTTTTCGCGCTGGGCAGGGAGGAAGTGGATGACGATGTCCTGCTTCTCGCAGGGGACAACCTTTTCACATTCGGGCTGAGGGAGATGGTGGAATTTTTCAGGGAGAAACAGTCTGATGTCCTCCTAACCTACCCTGAGAGGGACAAGGAAAGGGTGAAAAGAAGCGCCTGCATGAAGCTGGATGATGAATGGAGAGTCACATATTTTGAGGAGAAGCCGGAAAACCCTGTCTCTGACCTGATCTGCCCTGCAGTCTATGTGTTCAGGAAGGATACGGTAAAATTAATAAAGAGCATGGATTTCGGAATCGATATGAAGGACCTGATAGGGAACATCCCTCTCATGATATACAAGAACAAGCAGGTTTACGCCCTCAAGAAGGAAGATAAAGCGAGATTCGATCTGGGGACAGTGCAGGATTATCTCAATGCCGAGGATTACGTGAGAAGGATGAGCGAGGGTGAAGGAAAAAAGATTGCTGATGATAATTAAAATGTGACCATTATTTGATAAGCAAGCCCTATCCCCTACCTAAAGGTAGGGGTGTTGAAATCCTTCGGATTTCTTCCCCTTTGAGCAAAGCTCAAAGTATTACGGGCTTGCATTATAGATGGTCACATTTTAAGTCTTACAAATAGCGCTACATCCCCAACTTGAAAGAAGAGGTATTGCGCT
>JAWOBY010000003.1:0-7237 GCA_046484055.1 Candidatus Woesearchaeota archaeon
CAGAACACACAGCCGTCTTTCGGGCGTTTTGATTCCTCCTGCATCAGCCCCTGCCCATATATGGCCCTCAAGGCCCTTTCAGGACTTCACTGTTTTCTTCTTCGGCATCATGGTGGGGTGCCTTATCCAGTATATCATGCCAGGAAGGGCGAGTATATAGATTGTTATGAGTATCATTATAGATAGAGAGACCGCGAGTTCTTTGCTCGCCCCGATAAGACCCAGGAAGAATATCAATGCAATATCCCTCGTTCCTATGCCAGAGAATGATATAGGTATCAGCTCTATCATGTTTATCACAGGAGCTATGGCGCTTATGAAGAGGTAAGTAACATCAAGATTCAGGGCGAGGGCGAGAAGATACAGCTGGAGGAAAGCTGTGAGCCAGCCCGCAACGCCTATGACCACAAGGACCATGAGCCTTGATGGCTGTTTCATGACAGTGTTGAACAGGCTGAAGAAGCTCTCGTAATTCTTTCTCATGCTTTTCTGGTGCTTTTCAGGCACGAACCTGTAGAAGAGCGGCCTTATTATCCTCCTCACAAGATTATCACGGAACAGGCAGAGGAATATCAGGACGAGGACGAACATAACCCCTATGAAGAGAGCAAGCTTCCTTCCCCATGGGATGTCATACATGGTGAGCAGGTAGAGTATGCCGAGGCCGGCGAAGAAGAGCATTATGATGATATCAAATATCCTGTCAAGAAATACTGTGGCAAAGCACACCCCTATCGGCTTCCTGTTCGAAGTCTTTAGGTAGATTGCCCTGTAGAAATCCCCCACCCTGCCGGGGGTTATGAGGCCGACCGCGAAGCTCACCAGCCAGGCCTTGAACGAGTCCCGCGTGGAGTACTTAAGGCCTGAGTAATCCACCGCTTTCTTCCATTTGTATGATTTTATGAATATCGCTGTCATGCCCACAGCAAGAGTGGCTGCAACAAAAGGCCATCTTATCTGCGCTACAGCTTTTGCCAGCCTGGACAGGTCAAGACCTGACAGGATCCATATGAAAAGGAGTATGCCTATAACCGGCAGTACCTTTTTTATGCTAAGCCTCCTGCTTTTCCGGCTTTTGCTCTTCTTATCCTTTTTCTTTGCGCTTCCGGTCTTTCTGCCCATATGATCACTTGACCTTCCTGTACTTATCCCTTTTGAACCACATCTCCCATCTGAGCCTCGTTATGTCCCTCAAATAATCATACACTGTGCTGAAGACCTTCACCTTGCTGTGCAGGTCCTCGTCCCATGTGACCGGAGTCTCGAATATCCTGTATCCTCTCTTCTCGGCCACGATAAGAAGTTCTGTGTCAAAGAACCAGTTGTTGTCCTTCACCCATGGAGCCAGCTCTCTCGCTGCCTTCCCGGTCGCCGCCTTGAAGCCGCACTGGACGTCGCTGATCTTTGTGCCGAGAACTGTCCTGACAATCATATTGTACCCTTTTGAGAGTATTGTCCTCTTGAAACCTCTCTTCGTCCTTGAGCCTGACATGAGCCTTGATCCTGTGCCCACATCATAACCCCTGTAAGCCAGAGCCTCTATCAGCACGGGGAATGCCTCAAGGTCCGTGCTGAGATCAACATCCATATAGCTCACAATGTCCGCTTTAGTGGTGGTCCATGCCTTTCTCAGGGCCCTGCCCCTCCCCTTCTTTTTCAGGTTGATGAATGACACTTCCTTGTGCTTCCTGCTCAGCTTCTTTGCTATTTCTAGAGTGCTGTCTGTGGATGCGTTGTTGGCTACGACAATCTCCCAATTGTACCTGCTCATGTACTCGCTGAGGAACTCCCTGAGCTTGGTTATAGAACTTTCAAGAGTGTCTTCCTCATTGTATACAGGTATGACAACCTGAAGTTTCTTCTTTGCCATGCTCTGAATCCCCCTCCACCTTTTTATCTTATCCCTTTACTGTCAGGCATCATCTCTTCCTGTTCCTCTTCCTGTCCTTTCCTTTTTTGTTTCCCCCTTTCTTGCTTCTCTTATCATCTGATGTACTGCTCTCTTTCCCGCCCTCTGAGAGCGAGGATTCCCTCACTATGCTCGTTATCTCTTTCTCTATCCCCTCTATCTTCACATATATCCTGAAAACAAGATAGAACAGCAGGACTATGCTGAGATACACGACAACATCAACACCCCTGCCTATGCTGAGAATGCCCGCTATGGGCTCGGTTATGGCAGGTATGAAGAGGACAACAAGCACTGCGATCCAGAGCAGGCTCCAGAAGGCGAATTCCCACTGGCTTATCTTCCTCTCCCTGAAGCGCAGCAGAACCCTGCTCCAGGCGAAAAGCACGAACAGCACGACTATTATCTGGAAAAGCATTCTATCACCCTACAACCTCCTTTTTATCAATTTTATCATTTCATTATCCTCTTCATTATGAGCTTGAAAAGTATCCTGAAGGCGTTGAGGCTGCTCTGCCCCTTGCTCACGGAATAATCAGTATAGATTGCCTTTATCGGGACCTCGCTTATCCTCAGCCTGTTCCTCTTCACCTCAGTAAGGAGCTCTGAACTGACCTCCATCCTGTTGGTCTTTATCTCTATCCTCTCCGCGGCCTTCCTTGACATGGCCCTGAGGCCTGACTGGCTGTCTGTCGTCCAGACGCCGAAGAGAATGAGAGTTATCACATTAAAACCCCAGTTGCCTACCCTCCTGACAAGGGGCATCCCCTCAGGATTAAGAAGCCTTGAGCCTATGACGAAATCCGCCTTTCCCCTGCGCACGGGCTCCGCGACATTTTCAATATCAGCAGGGTCGTGCTGTCCGTCAGCATCAAAGGTCACGATTATGCCCGCTCCCTGATCTAGGGCAGCCCTTATGCCTGTGCCTAACGCGCCTCCGAGACCCCTGTTTATCCTGTGCCTGTAAACAATGGCCCCTTCCTTCTTTGCGATATCGTATGTGCTGTCAGAACTCCCGTCATCAACGACTATTATCCTCTTATATCCCTCTTTCCTCAGGCCTTTCACTACCTTCCCTATCATCCCCCCCTCATTGTATGCAGGGATGACCACAAAAAGCCTTTTCCGCGGAGACATTTCCTGCTGTTTAGCCATCACAGGCGTCCATTCAGTAATATTTATATAGTTTGTGGAACTGGCTTACGATAAATAAGGGGTTTAATCTTCAATCACACTTATCCCACCCAAAATCTCTACCTAACAACTTATACAGTTTCTTATTGTATGGTAAAAAGAATTCACATAATCTCTTTTTTGTATCTTCATTCAATACCATATCTTTCTTTGTTTTATTGTGTATTTTAGTTTTATGCAATAAATAATCTTCCACCCCGATGAAATGGAATATTTTAGACACTTCACGCTGAGGATTACCAAAAAAATCTTCGCTTTTGATTATTATGAACTGTTCCCTTTTTAAATACATAAACCAATTTTTTAACTGGATATAATATTTACCACGATCTAAAAAGAATTCATTCTGGTGTTTATTTGAATACTTACCCTTGTCCACCTTCTTGTATTCTCTCGGTAGATTTTTTAGTTCATCTTCGATTGATTCTTCAAATGAACGTTTTTCCCTCCCTTTATTATAATTTGAATTGTATTGAGAGAAGGCTCTTTTCACTGGATCTCTTAGCAATACAATGAGTTTGATATCAGGCAAGCATTTTGAAATTCTTTGTGCAACAGGGGGAAAATGAATATAATAAGGGCTTGCTTCTCCTACAATTTTTTTTCTATACTTTTTCAGGATTGGAAAATGTTTTTTGTACCATGATAATCCCTTGTAATAATTAAGATCGAAAAAGTGGACCTCTTTTTTTGAAGGAGATAAAATCTTGGGATGTTGTTCCATATATTCTTGTAGTGATGTTGTCCCGCATTTTTGCGCTCCAATAATTATATAATCGGGCAGGCTTCCTAAACCAGTTAATGATCTTAAAGTTTCCAGAATTTTTCTGTGGACATATCCGGGTATAAGTGAATAATTCTTTATACCTATAAATATCTTATTAAACATCAAGATGGTGGGTGAGATATATTTTTATAAATTTATCTTTTTTATGGGGATGGCGGTCCATTCAGTAATATTTATATAGTTTGTGGAACTGGCTTTTGTCATGGCCAAAAAGAGAGGGAACAAAAGGAAGGATAACAGAAGAGGGGGCGGCAGTTCAGGCGGTTCAGGCAATTCAGGCGAAGCTGAAATATCCATGGACGCCATCCTCAGGAACTGGAACTGGATCCTCCTCGGCCTGATATTGATATTCGGATTCTGCCTCAGGGCATACCATGCGGATTATCCTGTGATAGGATACCATAACTGGAAGGAGATGCATTACCTTTCTGAGGCAAGGAATTACGCTGAGGACGGCTTTTTTGCCAACGGCTTTCTTGCGCCTGAGAAGCAGACACACAATCTTGATACAATGAACCATGGGCTTCATGCCGACACATTCCCTGCAATGTCAATCGCAGCAGGGCTGGCATTCAGGATTTTCGGCATTGATGTAGGGGTTGCGAGATGGACTTCCATACTCTTCATGATGGGCAGCATAATCCTCCTCTATCTTGTGGTGAAAAAGCTGTTCAGGAGGGAGGATCTTGCCATCACTGCAGCGCTGATCGCTTCAGCAAACCCATTATTTGTATTCTTCGGAAGGCAGGTGCAGATGATAAACCCCGCCCTATTCTTCGGGCTTCTCTCAATACTGCTCTACCTAATGTGGCTTGAGAGTGGAGATGCTGAGGAAAGCAGTAAGCTTCTTGTGCTCGCCTCCCTCAGCTTCATGATATCATTCCTAACCAAGTACTCCTTTGCTCTCCTCGCGATACCGATGCTCGCGATATTCCCGTGGAAAAAAGTCCTTTCAAATGGTTATCTCAGGAAGAACTGGAAGCAATATGCGTATGCTGCATCATCTGTCCTGCTCCTTCCGCTGTGGCTGCTGAACAACAAGCTCATAAATGACAAGCTGGGCGGCGGAGGTGAAGCTGGAGGTTCCATACTGGGTGACATCCAGATGGATCTTTCAATAATATTCACCTCGGATTTTTGGGGGATAATGAAATCATACGCTGCTGACAATTACTCCCTTATAGGTGTGCTTTTCGCGTTTGCAGGGCTGGTATTGTTCATGTCCGTCTACACGAAGAAGAGAGACGAGGGAGGATTCAGAAGAGGAGAAGTTTTTCTTATCGCTTACATGATCGGTTCCATACCCTGGTTCTGGGTGATGGGGGACAAGCTCGCCAACCATAATTACCACCAGTATCCTTTAGCACCGCTGGCGATCATACTGATGGCATTCTGCTTCGTTGTCGCGGGAGCAACCATCGGGAATGCAGCCAGGATAAAGGGCCTCAAGTGGGCGTGCATAGCCGCCTTCTTCCTCCTCCTCATATACCCTCCTGTGCTCAACAGCATGGGCGGCATCTTTGATGCGAAGGACAGGATGTTTGACACCCAGTTCATAGGCCTTGATGTTGCGGGGGATTATGTCAGAGAGCACTCTTCTGAATCAGAAAAGATATTCCACTCAGGATTCCAGAGTAGGGGCTTCCTCTGGCATGCTCATCGTAAGGGGTGGACTCTGCCCGAAAATACCTCACTGATAAAAATCGGGGAGGAGAATCATGATTATAAGTGGATTTTCCTTTACAAATGGGGCCTATCAAATCTTGAGAATCCTTCAATAAAGGAGTATCTGGAATCAAACTACAGGATGGCGCAGATTGGCCTTGTGAGATCAGGATCAGAGGAGGGCCTTGCACCCATATATATTCTTCTTGAGAGAGGGGGTTCCTTCAGTTTGGAGAACCTATCCACTTCTGTGGCCAGAAGCCAGCCGCGAAGAAAAGATTACGAGTTCACCGACGGAGCAAGAACCCTCCACTACATGAATATCTGAAATGAAAATGAAAAAGCCGAATCTCTTTATCGTGGGATTTCCAAAAAGCGGCACTACAGCCATGTACGAGTACCTGAAACAGCACCCGCAAGTTTTCATGAGCGATTACAAAGAGCCCAGATTCTTTGCAACTGATCTTCACAAAGAGAGCGACAGCTTTAGGGGGGAAGGCTCTTTCTTTCCTGTGAGAACGCTTCCTGAATATCTCAAGCTATTTGAAGGTGCAGGAAGCAGGCCAGTGATAGGGGAGGCATCCCCCCACTACATAATCTCAAAGGATGCTGCGTCCAACATACACAGGTTCAACCCTTCTGCAAAGATACTGATCCTTGTGAGAGAGCCTGTGGGTTTTCTGCAGTCATTTCATTCTGAGATGGTTTTCAACCTTCACGAGACAGAAAAGGACATGGAAAAAGCCCTTGCTTTGGAGAGCGAGAGAAGAAAAGGAAAGAACCTGCCTGAAAGCGCAGGAACCCCCTCCCTCCTTTATTATTCAGAATGGCTTAAGTATTCGGATAACATAAGAAGGTATCTCAGGGAATTCCCCAGGAAACAGGTCAAGATCATAATCTTTGATGATTTCAGGAGGGATAATCACAAGGTTTGCAGGGATATCTACAGATTTCTTGGTATTGATGACAGCTTCAGGCCATCCTCTTGCACGCCGAACCCTAACAAGGAGCTCAGGTTCGCATTCCTTAAAGCCTTCCTGAGGAAGCCCCTTGTCTGGAGAATCATCCATCGCGTAATCCCTTTGAAGCTGTATGGACTGGTTGAAAACATCTTCAAGAAATTATTCATGAAGGAAGCCCCAAGGAAAAAGATATCGCCGCATCTCAGGAGAAAGCTCATGAGAAAGTACAAGCCTGAGGTGAAGAAGGTGAGCAGGCTGCTCGGCAGGGATCTCGTCAGTATGTGGGGTTATGATAAGGTATGACAGCTCCCCTCTTTTTGGGCCCTAACCTCTTTTGCGTCTTTTCCCGCCATGTATGGGTCCTTTAATCTTCACCTTAAATGTGGCAGCCACAAGAAGCACATTGATTATTATCCCTATGAGCCTCATCATCACCGGAGCCACAACTGCTATTGAGACAGGCACCAGTCCCATGTGCGTGAGCAGCAGGGTGAGCAGGCCCTCCCTTACCCCGAGCCCGCCTGGAGTTAGGAATGAGAGAAACCCTATCACCCATACTATTGAGTAACCCCCTACTATCGCAGGCAGCTCACTGTATCCTGCTGAAGGATAGAAAGCTTTTACCACAAAGAAGAATGAGGCCCCTATTATGCCCCAGTTGAGCGCATAGGAGGCAAGCAGCTTCAGCTTCTGGGTGAAAGGAAGGCTTATCCTTGTTGC